>CAZQUR010000027.1:0-5415 GCA_964596535.1 uncultured Desulfobacteraceae bacterium | reverse complement strand
ATACCCCACGGGCATGAGGGAAAGGGGTTCGTGTTTTTGCGGAATGCCCATGACCCGGAGGACCTGTTCATCCTGAAACGCCCCCACGATGCCGGCTTTCAGACCCATGGCTTCGGCCTGGAGGAAGATGTTTTGACCGGCGTGCCCCGCTTCGATCATGGCGTACCGGACCCCGCGCTCCCCGTACTTGGTGCAGATCCGGGCATATTCGGCCGTGATAACGAGGATGACGGGTGCGGCGGCCATCCACATCTGGCGAAGGGAAGCCCTGGCCAGCGCTTCCCGCTTGTCCCCCGAAGATACGATTTCGATCCGGTGCCCGGAAGGCACATAGCGATATACACCGGCATCGAGACCTTCCACGCCTTTTTCTCCCACCACGGCGTAGAGATCGAGGGGGTAGAGGGCGCCTCCCGACGGGGCGGCCCGCTTGAATCCCCGCGCGCCGGTGATGCCCTGGGCTGCGTACAGCAGTTGGGAAAGCGTCTCTTTTTTCAAGGGTTTCGAGGTAAAAGACCGGACGGTTCTCCGGCGCGTTATGGCCGTTTCCACCGACATTTTACCGTCTTGAATCGGATCAGGCAGTATCATGGATCCCTCCTTGTTTTTGGTCGAAGCGGAAAACAGGCGAACCGGCTTGAAGAACTGTGCACCCAAAAAGCCCAGCAGGAACGCCTGCTTGAAAAACTTCCGACGCGATCTTTGCTCCATGGGATTGCTCCCTTGTCATCTCCCCGGCAGGCGGTGTATGAAGGTGTATGAAAAAGTTCAACTCCCAAATTGTAGTGTTCACGATCCAAAAGATCAACCCTGCGAAGAAATCGAGGGGGGTGCCCATGAAGGTGGTGTTTCACGAAGCGTTCTATCCGGTGTACGCGGGGGATCCCGCGGCCGCCGCCGGTCGCTGTACGTCACCGCGATTGAGATGGATCCGGAAGCCGACCATTCTGAAAGCGGCGGACACGTTATCCTAATCCCCATGACCGGGGATTTAGCGGCAGCAGCGCTCTTGATCCCTTTCCAAGAGGATTGCGCTGCGTGCCGCATGGACCCTTTACGATTCCACCAAAGCTTGTGACCGCATAAAGATGCGCTGGTTTTTCCTGGCCCTGGGGGCCGCCTTCGGGATGGCCACCGCCGATTTTTTGCTCAAGCGCTGGCTCAGCCACCGGCCCGCCGGGGAGATGGCCATGGCCCGGGTCTTCAGCGTGGTTCCGTTGAGCCTGATCCTTTTGGTCAGCATGCCGCCTCCGGAGATCAAACCCGGGTTCTACCTGGCCGTGGGCCTGGCGCTCCCGGCGGAAGTGGCCGCCACCTTTCTGTATCATCGTGCCATCAAGCGGTCCCCCCTTGGGCTTGCCCAGCCGTTTCTTGCGTTCACCCCTTTCTTCGCGGTCCTCACAGGCCTCTTTTTTTTGGGCGAAATTCCGACTCCCTGGGGAATGGTGGGCATCGGCCTCCTTGTGGCCGGGGCGTACGGGCTGAACCTCGAACAGGCGCGGCTCGATTGGCGCCAACCGTTTCTGGCGGTGATCCGGGAGCCCGGATCCTGGATGATGCTCGCCGTCAGCGCCATCTATGCCTATACCGCCGTCTTGGGCCGCAAGGCGGTGCTGGCGTCTTCCCCCCTTTTCATGCTGGCCGTTTACCCGCCGCTCCATTGCCTGGCCTTAGGGGTGGTGATGGGGGCGACCCGGCGCCTCCGCTGGGATTGGATGAAAGAGTTCCGGCTCCTCCTGGGCCTGGGTGTGGCCATGAGCGGCATGGCGTTGTGCCACTTCCTGGCACTGGAATTGGTCCAGACCGCCTACATGATCTCCGTGAAGCGATTGAGTATCCTTTTCGCCACGATTTACGGGGGGCTGTTCTTGAGGGAAGAGCGCCTTTTCCAGCATTTAGGCGCCGGGGGTGTCATGGTGGCCGGCGCCGCCGTTATGCTCCTCCTGGGATAGGATCCGAAAGAAGCGAAACATATTGATTTTTGAATAAAAGGAGATGACTGATGTTTGACTACATGATGGACGAAAAGACCTTGGCCCTCCGCGATGAGGTCCGGGATCTGGTGGCCTGGGTGCCAAAAGAAATGATTCTGGATATGGACGAGGACAAGATCACATTTCCCAGGGAATTTCTGGCCGAAGCCGGGCGCAGAAACCTCATGGGATGCCGGTATCCCGAAAAATGGGGCGGCCGGGGCATGGACTGGGCCGCCACCGTAACCGTCATGGAAGAAGTGGGCGTGCTGGGCTATATTTTTGCCTGTGTTTTCGGTGTGGGCGCCGAACTGGTCTGCGACGCGGTGATTCTGCACGGCACGGACGAACAGAAGAAAAAATACGTCGAGCCTCTTTTGGCCGGCAAAATCTTTGCCGCTGAATGCCTCACCGAACCCAGAGGCGGATCCGACTTTTTCGGCACCACTACAAAAGCCGAGGACAAGGGCGACCACTTCCTGCTAAACGGGCAGAAACGGTTTATTGTGGGCGCTGATGCGGCCGACTATTTTCTGGTCTATGCCCGGACCAACCCGGATCCCCAGTGCGATCCCCACAAAGCCCTGACCTGTTTTCTGGTGGACCGCTTAGAAGGCGTGGAAACCGCCTACCAGTACGGCCTGATGGGATGCCGGGGCGGCGGGGCGGGCCGTGTGGTGTTCAAGAATGTGAAAGTGCCCAAGGAAAATGTACTGGGAACGGTGGGCGGGGCCTACAAGGTGTTTAACACCATGATGATCCCCGAGCGGCTGGGCACGGCCGCCATGACCATCGGCGCGGCGCGGCCGGCCCTGGATATCGCCACCGGATATACCACCCGGAGAAAAGCCTTCGGCCGGACCATCAACATGTACCAGGGCGTGTCGTTTCAGGTGGCCGAAGCCGCCATGCTCCTGGATGCCTCCCGGGCCATGTGCTATGTTACGGCCAGCGCCGTGGACAACAAAGCGCATCCCAAGCGCATCCGCAGAATGGTCTCGGAAACCAAGAAGTTCGTGACTGAATCCTGCCAGAGGGCGGCCCATAACGCCATGCAGGTCATGGGCGGCATCGGGTACACCAATATCTTTCCCATTGAACGGATCGTCCGCGACCTCCGGCTGGCTTCCATCTGGACCGGCACCAACGAAGTCATGTCCCTGATCATTGCATCTGATTGGTACAAGGAATACTTTGCCAAAAAGGGACAGACCTCGGAGCGCGACATGGAAGACGTGGCCGCCCAGGCCGACTCTCCGGAAGAAAAAATCTACGAATAAAACTGCATGCCGCCCGGGTTTCCGGACCGGAATCCGGGCGGCATGGATCTGTTCTTTTCCCCGGCCATGAAAATCGGTCTGCCGCCTGCACTTGTGGATTGACCAAGGTGAAGTGAATTGGAGAACAAAAGGTGTGGAGGCTAAAAGGGTTTCGTTCCTGTATCGTCACCCATTAATCCAAATCGGGACTTACCCGTAAGATTCTCTCTAACAGCCATATACGGTCTCAGCGATCCCGGCTATCATTTCAAAGGCCTCATCCATATTGAAACTGTCGAAATCCGCAGGTCGAAGCACGGGCCTTAATTGACCTTCCAGCTGCCGAATAATCTCCCGTTTATATTCTACGGACATCTCAACCGGGATATTACCCGGTACATCGAGCTTTTGTTTCACCAGGAGAAGGAAATCATGGTCATCGAGACCCAGGTTCATCTTTCGGGCTGCATGGAACAGATCGAATAAATCCCGGATTGCAGGCTCTCTCCTGGTCAGAGCTGCTCGGACTTTTTCCGCATAAGCTTCCTTCATGTCCATCGCCTGAACAGTAAAAATGGGGAGAAGTGGCTGGCCACTAAAAGGATTCACAACGATTGTGCAGGTCTCACCAGTCAATGAAGGAAGGAGGAGAGGCTCTCTGATGCCGATTTCGATCTTGATACTCTACTGCTTATCCATCAGTGCCGATGGATACTCAAGGTACCCGATGTATTGTCGCGATTCATTATGTCCTCTGAAATCCCGTGCAGTTGAAATCCCGGGAACGACCACTGGAAGTTCATCAAATATCCCCTTAATGGGATCGATTTTAGAACGTCTTTGATTTCGCGGGGTGTCCACTGAAACCGGAAGAACCAAATCCAGATCTTCGCTGAGGCGGTAGAAATCCGCATAAACCTTGCTCAAACAGGTTCCACCCTTGAAAACGAGCTGTGTCTCCCGACTAAAAAGGTGACGCAGTATCAATGAGCAATAGTAGTCCTTTTCGATCAGTCTCGCCGTAAACCCGGTAACTCTTTCCGAATAGGATAGTGCCTCCAGAAAGATGTCAGGGTCCTTGTCGTGAGGATATGGGAAGCTCACCTCAGCCATTAATAATGATTCCCCATTTTCGGTTGATGGATCCTTTGGTGGATCGACCAGGAATCCAGGGTATCAGGGAACTTGAAGCGCTGAGCTGGCGCAAGAGTCGGTTTATCATTTTTGGTGTCACGCCAAAAGTATCCAATAAATATCCGATTCTCCTGATCGTCGCCATATTTCCGAATTTGGACGTCACTTCGACCAATTCGGATAAAAGCTTGGGCTCTTTTTTGACTTCCCCTTTGATCCATTCATATCCCCGGGGCAGACTATTAAATCGGGACCAGTCGTAAACAGCATCCATGAGGGTCCTTGCCTTGGAAGAATAGACCATTTCCCGGTTATCTCGGGTACGCACGGCATTGATGGCTCCCAGCCTTTCATCAGCGACTTTTATAAACTGAAACGCCAAGCTACCTATCGGTTTTTTCCCGGAAATACGGTTATTATAGAGGTAGGTCACACTGGGAATTTGGTTATCAAGACCGTAGAAATTAAAGGCGGAAGGACCGCAGATCTGATATATGCCCCGTACCTCCTCCATGAGCTTCTGAAGAATCAAGGCGATGCCTGGACTGTATTTACCACCAGCCGGTATGCGGGGGGGCACGAGATATACCCCCCGTTTCAGCCTCAAAATCCAACCGGAATCTGACAGGCGGCGAAACAGATCAACTTCCTGCGATGCCGATATACCTAAGATAGGGGCGATTTCTCCGGTGCGGACAACATCCAGCCTTTTTAACTGAACATAGGAAAAAAACCGCGATGCGAGACTCCCCAGTTCTGGTCCTTTCGATTTCATATTATTTCTCACAAATGGGTTTATAACCCATTATCAACAAACATCATCAATGTCAATTAGTCCAATAGGACCCAAATCCACCATTAATGAAAAATGAAATGAAATGACAAGAAACGCTTTTTAGGTGCGGATGGCGCTTGAAAACAAATTGTGTCCCCGACCCTATCTATACCTCAAGATATGGAAACGGTCCGCTTGTTGCGTCAAGTGATTTTCAGAGCAACGCCTCTCATCGTTCCCCGGCATTTGGGACCCGTCATGGGATCGACCTTCC
>CAZQUR010000026.1:24761-31838 GCA_964596535.1 uncultured Desulfobacteraceae bacterium | reverse complement strand
CGCCGGCGTCACCCTCGCGGCCTTTGCCGGCATGGCCCTGTTTGTCCCCTATGCAGGACTGATCCCCGTGGTCGCCCTTTTTACCGCCATGTTCATGACCGGTTTTTTTGTGAGCCACTATCTCAACCGGATCACGCCGTCCGTTCACCGGGCCACGGTCCTCAGTTTCAAGGGGCTGTCGTTCAACCTTGCCTATGGCGGGATCGGATTGATGTATTCGCTCCTTTTGGCGCTCTTGCGTGAAGGTATCCGGGAAACGGGTGTGTCCCTGACGGGGGAGGCATTGAAAAACACGGTGTTTATCCAGTCCATGGCCTATTTCCCCCTTTTTTTCATTCCCGCGGTGGGCGTTTTGATGTTTTGGGCCAGATACCGCCTCCGGGACGCGCAGGATCATCGAAATCCGGGGTAGGGCCCCTTTTCTGGTTTGACACCCGGGGACGTTTTTTTTATTCTAAATAGGAACGCTTATCAAAAAAACCGGTGTTGTGAACAGTTCCTGTCAATTTCCATGGAAACCGTTTAACATGGCGAAAGCAAAACGATCCACCGGTCCCAAAGAAACCCTTTTAGGGCTTTTTCTCTTGGGGGTTTTGGCGGCAATCGCCGCCGGAATCTATTTCGAACAGTACCGGTTTTATCCGGATCTGATTCAACAAACCGCGGATGTGCACGTGGCGTCCGGATCCGGAGAAGGCGCGGCCGCGATTTTTTCCCGGTTCGAATTACCGGACAACCTGACACCCTTTTCCGAACCGGAGCATTTCGATGCAAGGCGCCTCTCGGATAAAATCAACGGCAAAGCCGAATTCTACTTAAGCGCCGGGTTTGTCTACCTGAAAACCCGGCGCTTCCAGGTCGAGGGACACCCGGAGTCCTGGATGGAGGCATTCATATACCGTATGAAAGATCCACAAGGCGCCTTTGCCGTCTTCAGCATGCAAAAAAGAAAAGACGGGATTCCGGCGGAATTGGGACAGGCCGCCTACGGGACCCCTAACGCCCTTTATCTGGTTCAGGGGCCGTACTACCTGGAACTGGTGGCTTCCACGGAAACTTCCATGATGAAAGAGGCCCTTCACGCCCTGGGGAGCGCCTTTGTAAAGGGGTTTCCGGAAGCACAAGGGCCGGCATCGGAAAGACCGTATTTTCCTCCGGAAGGCCTGAATCCCGAAAGCATCCGTTTGATTCCCTCCGATGCCTTCGGTTTTGAAAGGCTCGACCGGATTTATACCGCCGAATACCGCATGGAGGATGCCGCCATGACGGCTTTTGTTTCCCTGAGAAGCGATGCGGATGAAGCCCGCACGCTTTCGACGGCGTATCGGGACTTTCTCCTGCAGTTTGACGCCCAACCTCTTGCGTCCTTCTTTCCGGACCAGAAGGGGTGGACGGCCCTTTCCGTGATGGGGATGACCGAAATCTTTTTTTTCCAGGGCCCTTACTTTGCCGGCGTGCATCAGGCCGCGGATCCGGAAAAAGCGATGGCCCTGGCGGTTTATTTAAATGATTACTTGAATGAATTAAATGCAACAAATTGATAAACATATAAAAGAATATGACAGGAGGCAGTTTTTCTCCCGTTTTTTTAAAACCGGGTTTTCCATCGTCGCGGCGTGTACCCTGGGCTACGGGTTTTATGATTCCGAAGAACCCCAACACCGGCCGGCGGATTCTACAGTGCCCGTTTTTCCGGATTTTTCCGTTCCCGGGACCAAGGGCCGTATTTGCCGTGTCCGGGAAGCCGGCCGGGCCAAGGCCCTGGGTCTGGCGCTGGAGGCGCTGGGCGGTATCGGGGCGTTTATCCGAAAAGGGGACCGGGTCCTGTTAAAGGTCAATGCGGCGTTTGCCTCCCCCCCGGTCTTGTCCGCCACGACCCATCCGTTGCTGGTGACGGAGATGATAAAACACTGTTTTCAGGCCGGGGCCGGGGAAGTGGTGGTAACGGATAACCCCATCAACGACCCCAAGAGCTGCTTTTTGTTGACCGGGATCGGGAAGGCCGCCGAGGATGCCGGGGCCCGGGTGATCCTTCCCGAAGAGCGCCTCTTTAAACCCATGACCGTTCCCGGCGCCGCACTCATCCGGAACTGGCCCGTCCTTTTCGAACCGTTTAACGGCATCGATAAAGTGATCGGGATGGCACCGGTCAAGGATCATCACCGGAGCGGCGCGTCCATGACCCTGAAAAACTGGTACGGTCTTCTGGGGGGGCGGCGAAATATTTTTCATCAAAAGATTCACGATATCATCATGGAGCTTTCCCTGTTGATCCGTCCCACCCTGGTGGTTTTGGACGGCACCACGCCCATGGTCACCAACGGGCCCACCGGGGGCTCCCTTTCCGACTTGGTGACCGCGGACACCCTGATCGCGGGGACGGACCCCGTGGCGGCCGATGCACTGGGGGCGACCTTGTTGGACAAATCGGTCCACGATTTTCCCTATATCGGGAAGGCAGAGGCGGCCGGTGCCGGGACAACGGACTACCGGTCTTTGGATTTTCAAGAGATATGAGCATCCTGAACGTCAGGCGGGTGAGCCAGGGTTTTTTTTTATTGTTCTTTTTATGGTTTTGCGTCGTGGCCGCCCTGGGGGATGCGTGGTGGCAGCTCAGGGGATGGCCGGTAAACTGGTTTCTCCAACTCGATCCGTTGACCGGGCTGGGGACCCTCCTTTCCACCCACACCCTCTACAAAGGCCTTTTCTGGGGATTGGTTCCGGTGATTCTGACGATGCTTTTGGGCCGTTTTTTCTGCGGGTGGGTGTGTCCCTTCGGGACCCTTCACCAGCTTGTGGGGTACCTGGGAAGGCGGCGAAAAGCCTTCACGGAGAAACGGCTTGCCAACGGGTACAGTCGATGGCAGGCGGTCAAATACTACATCCTGTTTTGGATGTTGGGGGCGGCCATGGCGGACCTGTTGATTTTTCTTTCCGGGATCTCCTGGAATGATCCGCAATTCGGATGGATGACGGCGGCCCTTTTTGTCATCGGATCCCTTCTTGCCGTCCTTTTACATACCCTTTATCGGGAGCAAAAACGGTTCGACGCACTGATTTTTCCTGTCTTTTGGGTAATCCTCTTTTTTTTGGCGCTCAAAACGACCCGCATCTTTCAGAGTTCCCTTCAGACCGGACTCTTGGATCCCATTCCCCTTTTCCACCGATCCGTAAACCTGATTTTGTTGCCGCTGTTGGACCCGGGGCGCCACACCCTGTCTGCGGCGTCCCGGCATTATCAGGGAGCGTGGTTGATCGGAACGATATTTTTTACCGCTGTCCTTTTGAATCTGAAGTCCCCGAGGTTTTACTGCCGATATGTATGTCCTTTAGGCGCGCTTTTCGGGCTTTTCGCCCGATATTCCCTGGGACGGATCGGAAAAACCCAATCCCCCTGCGCGGCGTGCAACCTATGTGACGCGGATTGCGAAGGGGCCTGTTCCCCGGCGTCTTCCATCGTGTGGGGGGAATGCGTGCTGTGCTTAAATTGTATCGGGGCGTGCGCAACCCGGCAGCTCGCGTACCGCATGCGGCCTTCGGAAGGCGGGGAGATCCTGTTGCCCGATTTCGGCCGGCGGGGGTTCGTCTTTTCCATGGTCTCCGGAGTTGCGGCGGTGCCGCTGCTGCGAGCGGGGGGAGGGCTTTCCCACGGCTGGCACCCGGCCCGGGTCCGTCCCCCGGGTGCCCTGCCGGAGGCGGCCTTTTTAAGCCGCTGCATCAAATGCGGGCAGTGTATGCGCATCTGTCCCACGGGGGTCATCCAGCCGGCGGGCCTGGAAGCGGGCCTGGAGGGGGTTTGGACCCCGGTGCTCAATTTCCGCATGGGAACCAGCGGATGCCAGCATACCTGTATTGCCTGCGGGCACTTGTGCCCCACGGCGGCCATCCGGGCGTTGAGTTTCGACGAGCGGCTCGGCCGGAATGCATACGCAAAGCACGGCCCGGTGCGCATCGGCACCGCCTTCATCGACCGGGGCCGGTGTCTCCCCTGGGCCATGGACAAACCCTGCATCGTATGCCAGGAAAACTGCCCGGTGAGCCCCAAGGCCATCTTTACCCGGGAACATTTTTCACCACTGCGATTTTCGGAATCGTTAAAGATCAAAAAGGCCGGTCCGCTGCACGTGGAGCTCGACGGGGAAAGTCTGCCGCCGGGCCAGTTGGAAACGGGGGATTACTACTGCATCCTCCGCGGAACAGGGGATGCCGATCCCCGCCGGATCCTCAAAAACGGCGCCGATCGGATCGAAATTGATCTCCAGAATCCATGGGAAAAGGCGCCGGCGCCGGAAAACCGGGTGGAAATCCGGATACGGTTGCAACAGCCCTATGTGGACATCGACCGGTGTATCGGCTGCGGTATCTGCGAGCATGAATGCCCGGTTTCCGGAAAGCGGGCCATCCGGGTCAGTGCCGAAAACGAAACGCGGCATCCAAAACATGCGTTGACCTTTGCAGGGACACACGATACGCATGCCTTTCGAAAGGGTTGAAAATGGCGCGAGCAAAAAAAGTGCGTCGGCGCGTTCGGTTCACCATCGAGAGCCGACTGGAAAACGTTCCCCTGGTCGGTATGTCGGTGAACCGGCTGTGCGGGCTCATCCCGCTTTCCGAAATCGATGCCTGCCGGATGGAGTTGTGTGTGGTGGAGGCCGTGAACAACAGCATCCTCCATGCGTATGAAAAAAAACGAGGCTGCGAGGTGGAAGTCGTTTTTTCCCTGTTTTCGGACCGCCTCGTCATTGACGTCCTGGACAGCGGAACGCCCATGAGCGAATCCCGGGTTCGTGACAAAGGCCTGTCCCCCCTGAACCACAATACCGTTTCGATCCGGGATATCCCCGAAAGCGGAAGGGGGATCGGCATCATTCAATCCATCATGGACGATGTCTCCTACGGGACGGATTCCGGAAAAAACTGCTTGACGATGATAAAAAAGATCGCTCCATCAAAGAAGATGGAATCGTAAAAAGGCCCTGCCTTGGGGCGGAGTTTACGGGAAGCGTTTCAGCCAGCGGATGGATGCCATGAAAGTGCTGATCGTCGGGGGCGCCGGATATATCGGAAGTATCGTCGCCCGGTTGTTATTTGAAAAACAAATGGACGTCGTGGTTCTGGACAACCTTTCCCTGGGACACCGGCAAGCCCTCCCGCCGCCGGTGCCGCTCATGGAGGGGGATATGGCCGATGCCGCCTTTGTGGAAAATCTTTTTTCATCCCATCGGTTCGATGCCGTCATGCATTTTGCCGCCTTTGCCCTTGTGGGGGAATCCGTAACGGCGCCGCTGGCCTACTACCATAACAACGTGGCCAACACGGTGAGCCTGCTCCGGGCCATGAAGGCGTTCAAGGTCCGGCATTTTATCTTTTCTTCGAGTGCGGCGGTCTTCGGAATCCCCGAAAAAATCCCCATCCCCGAAACGCACCCCAGGGTGCCCATCAACCCCTATGGATGGAGTAAACGCATGGTGGAACAAGTCCTTGAAGACAGTGCCGCCGCACAAGAGATCAACTTTGTTTCCCTTCGATACTTCAACGCCGCGGGCGCACATCCCGACGGCACCATGGGAGAAGACCATGCCCGGGAAACCCACCTCATCCCCCTGACGCTTCAGGCGATCCTCACGGGGAAGCCGTTGACCGTTCTCGGAACCGACTACGATACGCCGGACGGCACCTGCATCCGGGACTTTATCCACGTCCTGGACCTGGCCGAGGCCCACCTGCTGGCCTTGGACTACCTTTTGAATCAAAAAGAAAGCGCTGTTTTCAACCTGGGAAACCAAAAGGGATTTTCGGTGAAAGAGATCATCCGCGTGGCGGAAAGAATCACGGGGGAAACCGTACCGGTCATTCACGGGGATCGACGGCCCGGAGACCCCCCCGTCCTCGTGGCGGGAGCGGAGAAGATCAAACGGAGGCTGGGATGGAAACCCCGTTTCGATGAAATTGAAACCATCATCGAAACCGCCTGGAACTGGCACCGGTCCCATCCTTTTGGATATGCATCATGACCCGAGGGAAAAAAGTATGAAACACCTGCTGGTCACCGGCGGATGCGGCTTTATCGGGGCCAATTTTATCCGATATCTGCTGGAAGAATCGGATTACCCGGGGCGCGTCATCAACGTGGACGCCCTGACCTATGCCGGAAATCCGGAGAACCTTGCCGGTATCCCGGAAGCCTTTTCGGATCGTTATCATTTCGTAAAAGCCGATATTTGCGATCCGGAGATCCTGGCCGGTGTTTTCGACGCCTATGAGATCGATGCGGTCTGCCATTTCGCCGCCGAATCCCACGTGGACCGGTCCATCGTCCGACCCGACGCCTTTATCCAGACCAACATCGTGGGGACCTTCAATCTGCTGCAGCTCGCCCGAAAACATCAAAATCGAATCGTACGGTTTCATCACATCAGCACCGATGAAGTCTTCGGAAGCCTCGGGGAATCGGGTTTTTTCACCGAAATGACCCCGTATCGCCCGAACAGTCCCTATTCGGCCTCCAAGGCCGCTTCCGATCATCTGATCCGGGCGTTTCACAAAACCTACGGCCTGCCCGTCACGATCTCCAACTGTTCCAACAACTACGGACCCTATCAATTCCCCGAAAAACTGATCCCCCTGATGATTTTCAACGCCATGGAGAGAAAACCCCTGCCCGTTTACGGGGACGGGTTGAATGTCCGGGACTGGCTCTATGTGAAAGATCACTGCCGTGCCGTCTGGAGGGTCATGCAGTCCGGAAAGGACGGGGAGACGTACAATATCGGCGGAAAGAATGAAATGGAAAACCTCCGCATGGTGGAGATGATCTGCGACCTGGTGGATGAATCCCTTGGAACGCCCGCCGGCGCAAGGCGGGATCTCATTACCTTCGTCAAGGACCGGCCCGGCCACGACCGCCGTTACGCCATCGATTTTTCCAAGATTCAAAAGGAGCTCGGCTGGCGTCCGGCCGAGTCCCTCTCCACGGGTCTTCGGAAGACCATCGACTGGTATCTCGAGAATCGGGATTGGGTGGCGCGGGTGAAAAGCGGGGCATACCAGGAATGGATCCGGCAACACTATGGATGA
>CAZQUR010000026.1:23429-24661 GCA_964596535.1 uncultured Desulfobacteraceae bacterium | reverse complement strand
CGAATCAAAGGAACGCATATGCCATCACAGGGAAACTCTTTATCGAGAAGAGCATTTTTAAAAAGAACAAGAAACTTGGCCGCCGCCGCCGGGGCAATGAACCTGGCTTCCGTCTCGGCAGCCTTCAGCGCAGGGGAGAACGGCGCCGCCAAAGACGCCGTCGTCCCGGTCCGTCCCTTCGGAAAAACGGGTGTTTCCGTTTCCATCCTGTCCCTGGGCGGGATGTTTGACATCCCCAGCAACCAGCTCATGCTCAAACAGGCACTGAAATGGGGCGTCAGTTATTGGGATACGGCCCATTCCTACGGCGGCGGCCGGAGCGAAGAGGGGATCGGGATGTACTTTTCCCGGTTTCCCGGGGACCGGAAAAAGGTCTTTCTGGTGACCAAATCCGGGGCCTGGAGCCAAAACGGCATGACCCGGGATCTGGAGACTTCTTTGAAACGGATGCGAACCGATCATGTGGACTTGTTTTTCGTGCACGGCATCCGGGATATCGACGAAGTCAAAGATACCCGGAAATGGGCCGAAAGGACCAAGGCTTCGGGGAAGATCCGGTTCTTCGGTTTCAGCACCCACAGCAACATGGAGGCATGCCTCTCGGCGGCGCCCGCGCTGGAATGGATCGACGGGATCATGATGACCTACAATTTTCGCCTGATGAAAACGGATGCCATGCGGCGTGCCGTGGATGCCTGTGCCCGGGCGGGAATCGGTCTCACCGCCATGAAGACCCAGGGGGGAGGACCGGTGAAAACCGGATCCCAATTGGAGTTGGATCTCGCCGGGCGCTTTTTGAAAAAAGGCTTTACCGACGGCCAGGCCAAACTCAAGGCGGTGTGGGAAGATCCGCAGATCTCCAGTATCTGTTCCCAGATGCCGACGCTGAGCCTCTTGATGGCCAATGTGCAGGCGGCGACAAGCGAGAACCGGTTGTCTTCCGATGACCGGCGCCTGATGGACACCTACGCCCGGGAAACGGCGTCCGACTATTGTGCCGGGTGCACCGCCGTATGCGAATCCGTCCTCTCCGAACCGGTTCCGGTGGGGGACGTGATGCGGTGCCTCATGTACCGCAGGGCCTACCGGGATCCGGAAGCGGCCGGGACGCTTTATCGAAGCCTCCCGGAATCCGTCCGGGCACGCCTGGACCGGGTGGACTACTCCGAAGCCGAACGGTGCTGTCCCCGGCACATGGCCATCGCCGCCCTCATGTCCGAGGCCGCCCGGGA
>CAZQUR010000026.1:0-23329 GCA_964596535.1 uncultured Desulfobacteraceae bacterium | reverse complement strand
CGGGGCGGTACCAGGCGCCCGCATCCAGACTCACGACGCCGGGCATGATGTCCGGCGTGACCTTTGCCGGTACGCGGATGCGGCCCCGGTCATTGAAAACCGCCACCGTGTCCCCGTCGGCGATCCCCCGGGCCTCCGCGTCCTTTGGATGGATCCACACCCGGTCGTCCGCCTTTGCTTTTAACCGCGCAATATTGTCGAACTGTGAATTGACGCGGGTTTTGGCGTGGGGGCTGATCAACTGGAGGGGATACGTGCGGGACAAGGGATCCTCCGGGCCTTCCCAGGGATCCATGTAGGTCGGAACCGGCGGAAGGAGCGGGTCCTTTTTGGCCGCCATGCTCTCGCTGAAAAGCTCGATTTTTCCCGACGGGGTGGGAAAAGGATGGTTTTCCGGATCTTCGATTTGTTCCTTGAAGGCCACCCAAGGCAGATCGCTGTCCCGATACAGGAAGCCTTTCTTCGCGAAAGACGCGAATCCCGGGAGGTCCGGTGTTTCCCCGACGAATCCCTCCAGCCATTCCCGGTCTTTTTTGGGGTTGTAGCCGTTTATCTCAAGCCGCTCGGCCAGCAATGAAAAGAGATGCAGATCCGAACAGAGGCCTTCCGGCGGGGCCGCGGCGCGATCCATATAAATCCAGTACGGTCCTCCGAGCCAGGGAAGGCCGATATCTTCTTCTTCCAGGTAATGGGTGACCGGCAGCACTATATCGGCGAACCGGGCCGTGGGTGTGAGGAAAAGATCATGCACCACGATGAAGGGCACCCGCTTCAAGGCGCGGCGTCCCTTGTTGAGGTTGAGAAACTGGTTCAACAGATTGCATCCGACGATGTAAAGGACCTGGATGTCACTTGGAAAGCCCCCGGCGTTCCCTTCCATGAGGGCATCGTAGACCCGGCTGATGTGTATTCGGGGAAAGCGCTTCGGAGACACCGGGAAAGATGCCCCCAGCCGGCCCAGGGGGAGGCGGTCCGTGCCGCCGGCCGCATGGCCGCCGGGGATCCCGATATTCCCCGTCAACACGGCCAGGGCCATGGCCGCCCGGTGGAACTGCTCCCCGAAGGCCGTTCTTCCCGGCGCCCAACCGGTATAAAGGGCCGCCGGCTTCCGGGAGGCGTACTCCACGGCAAGACTTTGGATCACCCGGGCGTCGACGCCGGTGCGTGCGGCCGCCCATTGGGGCGTTTTGGGCGTGAGGTCCGGGCCTCCCAGAACATGGGCTTTGAATGCCTCGAATCCATGGGCGTGGCGCTCGATGAACACATCGTCGTATAGATTTTCGGTAATGATTACATAGGCCATGGCCAACAGCATGGCCGTGTCGGTGCCGGGCCGGATGGGAATCCAGGGGCACTTCAGCCTCCGGGCGGTATGGCTGCGCCGGGGATCCACGCAGACGATTCGTGCCCCCTTTTCATCGGCCTTTTTCAGGTAGTGCCACGTGTCCGGACCGAACCGGGAGATGAGAGGGTCCCACCCCCATAAAACGATCATTCGGGAATAAAGGAAGTTGTCCCGGCTGTTCCCCGTAAACCCGCTCCCGAAGGTGGCCTTTGACGCGAACACGGCCCCTTCCATGGAACTGCTTCCCCATGCACGGGTGCACCCGCCGAAGCGCTGAAAAAACCGGTGGGCGGTTCTCCGGGTGCCGTGGAGGACCCCTTCGTTGCCGTAATAATCCATCAGAAAAACGGATTCCGGCCCAAGGGTTTTCTTGGCCTTTTTCAACGCTTCGGCCACCGTGTCCAGGGCCTCGTCCCAGGATATGGGGACAAAATCCCCTTCGCCCCGTTTCCCGCGGCGCTTGAGGGGCCGGGTAAGCCGGTCCGGGGCATGGATCACCACATTTTGGGACAAACCCCGGAGGCAGGGCCTGAGCCGGAATCCGCCCCGGGGATCCGCCGTGATGCGGGCGACTTTCCCGTCTTTTGTGTGAACTCTCAAGAGGCAGCGGGCGCCGCAATCAAAAGCGCACGTGGTCGTCACCGTGTGTGCGGAATTTGGTTTTCCGGGCGTTTGTGACAATGCACAGGCCTTTGTCAGGGGGACGGATAAAGGGATCGAAAAATATCCGGCCGGTTGGTGATGATGCCGTCGACGCCCATTTCAACCAGGCGCGTGATGTCTTTTCGGTTGTCTGCAGTCCAGGGAAAAACCTGAATGTCAAGGCCGCGGGCCTCGGCAAGGGCCCGAGGCGTCAAGGAATCGAACCGGGGTCCCCACAGCCGGCCCCCCAGGTGATGAATGACTTGTGGAATGGAATGGATCTTTTCCGCGGGCAGACCGTATCTCTTGGAGTCCGTTTCGGAGAAAGCGGATCGGATCTTTTCCAGGAAATGATTCGCATCGGAAAGAAAGAGCACCGGGATCCGGGGATACCGCTTCCGGCAATACAACAGCGCCCGCCAGTCAAAGGAAACCAGGACGGCCCGGGATAAAAAGCGTTCTTTTTTTAAGACCGTCACCACCGCTTCCACCATGGCCTCGGGATCGGGGGCACGTTCGGGTTGTTCCGGGGAGGTCTTGATCTCCACCCAAAGGTGGGTGCGGGCGTCTTTTCGGCCTTTCAAAAGGGCGATGACCTCTCGGAGGGTGGGGATCCGTTCCCCGTCTACCGGCTGCTGGTCGGGATACCGGCGGGAATACTCGGTGGAAGGCTTCAAGCGGCCGACGTCATGGGTTTTCAGCTCAAAAAGGGTCAATTCCTTGATGGGCCGGCATGCTTCCTCCGTGAGCCACCGGCCGTCGGCGGTCCGGGTGGTTTCCGGCTTGAGGGTGAAATCATGGTGCACCACCACCCCATGGTCGGCGGAAAGCTGGACATCCATTTCGATCCCGTCCACGTTAAATTCCAATGCTTTTCGAAACGCCGCCAGGGTGTTTTCCGGGGCCAACCCGGCCGCTCCCCGATGCCCGATAAGGATCATGGCGCCTCCATTTTCAAGGAATCTTTTAGACTACATAAAAAAACCCTTTCTTTGAGTCAAGACAACACAACAAAATAAACGCGGGAAAGCCGTTGTTTCGGTATTATTCTTGAATTTCGAAAAAAATATGGTAAATGTAACGCATGAATATCATTATACTTGAAGGGAGTGTCCATAAATGCGTTCATCCGACCTTTTTCATTCCCTTTGCAAAAGCCCTATGACTCAAAGAAGGCGCAATAATTGACGATGGTTTTACTCGACCCAAAGAGAGCCCTTAAGAGCGCCGGCTTTTTTTCAAGATTTGGCACGTTGTTCACCGCATGCTTTTTGTCCCTGGTACTCCTGACCCCGGGGGCAGGCGCCAAAACGCCCATCCGTTCCGCCGCCGAGATCGATTATCCGCCTTTTTGCTTCGTGGATGAAAAAGGGAAACCCAGCGGTTTCTCCGTGGAACTCATGCGCGCCGCCCTTGAATCCATGGGACGGGAGGTCACCTTCCGGATTGGTCCGTGGGCCGAGGTTCGGAGCTGGCTGGAAAACGGGGAAGTCGACGCCCTTCCCCTGGTGGGTCGCACGCCGGAGCGGGAATCCCTTTTTGATTTCACCTTTCCCTACATGTCCCTGCACGGGGCCATCGTGGTAAGGAAGGGAACCACCAACATAAGGGATATGGAGGATCTTAAGGGCCGCAGCGTCGCCGTCATGAAAGGGGACAATGCCGAGGAATTCCTCCGGAGAAAGGATCGCGGCATCGAAATCCATACCACGGCCACCTTCGAGGAGGCTCTCCAGTTTTTATCCGAAGGGCGTTACGATGCCGTGGTCATCCAGCGCCTGGTGGCCCTGCGCCTCATCCAGGAAACGGGGATTGAAAACCTCCGGGTGATCAACACGCCCATCGAAGGTTTCCGCCAGGATTTCTGCTTTGCGGTCAAGGAAAAAGACCGGGACACCCTGGCCCTGCTCAACGAAGGGCTCTCCCTGGTCATGGCCGACGGGACCTACCGCCACCTGCACGCCAAGTGGTTCGCCGCCCTGGAGCTCCCGGTCCACCGGCGCATCATCGTGGGTGGCGACCGCAATTATCCTCCCTATGAATACCTGGATGAAAACGGCCGGCCGGCGGGTTTCATCGTGGAACTGACGCGGGCAATCGCAAAAGAGATGGGCCTGGATATCGAGATCCGCCTGGGCCCCTGGGCAAAGGTGGTCAAGGCGCTTGAAGAAGGCGACATTGATGTGATCCAGGGGATGTTTTACTCCCCCCGGCGCGATCTCAAGTTCGATTTTACCCAGGCCCACGACGTAAACCAGTACGTCGCGATCGTTCGCAAAGAAGACGGCCCGCCTCCGACATCGGTGGAGGCACTCAAAGGGAAAAGGATCGTCATCCAGCGCGGGGATGCCATCCATGATTTTTTGCGGAAAAAGGGGCTGAAAGACGAGATTGCGCTGGTGGAAACCCAGGAGGCCGTACTGCGGGAATTGGCTGAAGGGAAACACGACTATGCGGTCGGCGTCCGGATCAGCGCCTTGTACTTTATCGAAAAAAGCGGATTGACGAATCTGGAATTGGCCCGGAAACCGCTGACGTCCATGGAGTACTGCTACGCGGTTCTCAACGGGCAGAAAGCCCTGCTGGCGTCTTTCAGCGAAGGGCTGAAGATTTTGGAAGAAACGGGCGAATACCGGCGCATCAAAGAAAAATGGCTCGGCGTTTACCGGGAAGAAAAACGTTCACTTATCGCCGCCCTGCGCTATTCCGCCATGGTTCTGGTTCCGCTGCTGGTACTCCTGCTGGGTTTTTTCTTATGGTCCTGGTCGTTGAGAAGACAGGTGGCCGCCCGGACCGCAGCGCTTCAGGAAAATGAACGGATTCTCAATACCACCGGAAAGATGGGGAAAATCGGCGGCTGGGAGCATGATCTCATCACCGGAAAAGCGGTCTGGACGGAAGCCCTGTATGACATCATCGAAATCCCGTACGATCAGGACCCGCCGGGGGTCGACGCGCACCTCGGCTATTACCCCGAGAACGATCGAAAAGTTCTGGAGAACGCCTACAACACGGCCGTAACGGAAGGCATCCCCTTTGACCTGGAGCTTCAGGTCTATACGGCCACCCGGAAGCTGTTGTGGTGCCGGGCCCAGGGGGAACCGGTGTTTGAAGACGGAAAATGCATCAAACTGCGCGGCATGTCTCAGGACATCACGGAGTTCAAGCGGGCCCGGGAACGCATCGAACATCTGAACCGCGTGCTGAGGGCCATCCGGGAGGTGAACCAGTTGATCGTCCGGGAGCGGGACCGGGAGACCTTGATCCGGGAGGCCGCCCGCCTCTTGGTGGAAAACCGCGGGTACGCCTCTGCATTGATCCTTCTGACGGATGATCACAACCGGCCCTTTTCCTGGGCCGGATTCGGTATGGGAGAATCCCTGGATGCCCTGGAGCGCATACTGGAAAAAGGGGAACTCCCTCCCTGCTGCACGCATGCCGATGCCTCCGGGACGCTTTTATTTGTGGAAGAGCGGATGCGGATTTGTAAATCATGCCCCATTGCAAAAGAATGCGCGGAGACGGATGCGTTTTGTGTGCGCCTCGTCCACGGCGGTATCGCCTTCGGCTATCTGGCCGCCGCCCTCGAACACGGTCCGGGTGCCGACCCCGAGGAACAAAGCCTTTTTTCCGAAATGGCCGATGACCTGGCGTATGCCCTCCACGGTATCATGATGGACGCCTTTCGAAAGAAGGCCGAACAGGAGAGCAAATCCCTGGAAGCGCAACTGGTCCAGGCCCAGAAGCTCGAATCGGTGGGAAGACTGGCCGGCGGGGTGGCCCATGATTTCAACAATATGCTGAGCGTGATCCTGGGGCATGCGGAAATGATGCTCATGAAGCTGAATCCCGGGGAGGCGTTCCATTCGGATGTGGAAGAAATCCACAAGGCGGCCCGGCGTTCCGCGGATCTGACCCGGCAGCTTCTGGCCTTTGCCCGGAAACAGACCATCGCGCCCAAAGTCCTGGATCTCAACGAGACCGTGGAAGGGATGCTCAAGATGCTCCGGCGCCTCATCGGTGAAGACATTGATCTGTTATGGAAACCGGATGCCCATTTGTGGCCCGTGAAAATGGATCCGGCCCAGGTGGACCAGATCCTGGCCAACCTTTGCGTCAATGCCCGGGATGCCATTGCAGGGGTGGGCAAAGTCACCATCGAAACCGAAAACGTCACCCTGGATGAAAATTACTGCGCCGACCGGCCGGGGTTCATTCCGGGAGACTTCGTGATGCTGGCGGTGAGTGACAACGGCCGCGGGATGGACAAGGAAGTCCTGGATCATATGTTCGAACCCTTTTTCACCACCAAGGAGACAGGGGAGGGCACCGGCCTGGGCCTGGCCACGGTATACGGGATCGTGAAACAAAACGAAGGCTATATCAACGTTTACAGTGAACCCGGAAAAGGAAGCACGTTCAGAATCTACATTCCGCGGTATGCGGGAGAAGAGATCGAGGCGGCGGCATCGATGCTCGAGGATATTCCCAGGGGCAACAAAGAGACGATCCTTTTGGTGGAAGATGAGCCCGCCATCATGGGCATGGGGAAAATGATGCTGGAAAAGCTCGGATATCAGGTCCTGGCCGCGGGCACCCCCAAAGAGGCGTTACGCCTTGCCGTCGCGCATCCCGGCGAAATCCATCTCCTCATCACCGACCTGGTGATGCCCGAAATGAACGGGCGTCAACTGTCGGATGAACTGCACACCCTCTTTCCGAAGATCAAAAGCCTGTTCATGTCCGGCTACACGGCCAATGTCATCGCCCATCACGGGGTGTTGGAGGAAGGGGTGCATTTTATCCAGAAACCGTTTTCCATGAAGGAGCTGGCGAAAAAGACCCGGGCCGCGCTGGACCACCCTCAGACGCCGCCGGACCACGGCCCGCGGACGCTTAAATGATGCCCATTCCTTTGAGTACGGAAAGCATGATGGCCGCGGCCATGACCGACCCCACCTGGCCGCCGGTGTTGGCGCCCACGGCGTGCATGAGCAGGAAATTGTATTTGTCATACTTCACGCCTTCCCGCTGAACCACCCGGGCGGCCATGGGATAGGCGGAAATCCCGGCGGCGCCGATGAGGGGGTTCACCCTGCCGCCCGATAAGACGCACATGAGTTTCCCGAACATCACGCCGCAGACCGTATCCAGGCAGATGGCCGTAAAGCCGAAAGCCAGGATCAAAAGGGTCTGGATTTTCAAAAAGGCCGTGCCTTCCATGGTGGCGCCGATGGAGATCCCCAGGAGCAGCGTCACCACATTGGCGATTTCGTTTTCAGAAGCTTTGGTCAGGCGGGCCACGGCCCCGGATTCCTTCATCAGGTTTCCCAGCATGATGGTCCCCAAAAGGGGGAGGCCCTGGGGGGCGATGAAACCGCCGACCACGGTCACGACAATGGGAAAAAGGATCCGGGCGGTTTTGGAAGCCGGTGTTGTTTCCACGTCCATGCGGACGGTGCGTTCCTTCCGGGTGGTCAGGGCCCGCATGATGGGCGGCTGGATAATGGGGACCAGGCTCATGTAGGAGTAGGCGGCCACCGAGACCGCGCCCAGAAGATGCGGGGCGTATTTGGAGGTGACATAGATGGCGGTGGGCCCGTCGCATGCGCCGATGATGCCGATGGCCACCGCGTCGAGTTGTGAAAACCCGAAAAAAAGCGCCAGTCCGATGGTCAAGAAAATCCCGAACTGGCCGGCGCCGCCCAAAAGAAAAATCTTTGGATTCTCCAGCAGGGGGCCGAAATCCGTCATGGCCCCCACGCCGATGAAGATCAGAAGGGGAAAAAGCTCCGTGGCGATCCCCATGTCGTAGATCACCCGTAAAAAGCCCCCTTCTTCCATGAGTCCGGCCGCAGGGATGTTGGTGAGAATGGCGCCGAACCCGATGGGGACCAACAGGAGCGGTTCGATATCCTTTTTGATGCCTAAAAAAAGGAGGACGCCGCCCACGGCGATCATCACGGGATTGGACCAATGAAGTTCGGCCAATCCACTGCCAAGTCCGAGAAGCCCGTCCAGTATGGCTTGAAGCATATTTTTCCGCTTATGTCGTTTTTTCGGGGGGCGCTTCCTCCGGGGCCGGGAAGAGCCTTTTTAAAATCGTCATCAGGACGCTGAACAGGGCAAGGGTGAGCAGGGTGCCCCCCATCCCGACGACAATGAGTGTGATGGCAAACGTCAGATTGTCCATAGGCGGGAGGGAATTTACGCGAGGAAAAAAAGATTGTCAATCGGCACCGGATCCCTTGCGGGATCCGATGCGGTTTAAAAAAGCGTCCGCCGTAAAGGGTCACTGCCCGGCAAGGGCCCGGCGGTCGGCCATGTCAATATAGACCCGCTCCCGGGCCCTGTCGATGCCCAACGTCTTTCGCTTTTTGTCGATATGATCGATCATGAGGGCCGCCATTCGGTAGGGATCCTTTTCAAAGCCCCATCTTCCGATCCCACCACGCCGGCCAACCCCCGGATGTGACCGTTGATGATGTTCTCGTTGAGGGGGGTGTGGGCACTTCGATCGGCGGCGATATCGGAGACAGGACGGTTTCGGCTTTTAAGAGGGGGGCGAAGACAGGGAAGTTAGAACAGGCACTTTTCGGGTCGGGGGGCGCCTTCCTTTCGGGCATCGGGCGCCGAAAAGGCAAACTTCATATACGTGGGAAGATTGATGATGAAGGGAAGGACCCCGAAGGGCGCCCAACAGCGTTTTTTCCAAAAGGCGTCGACGGCCCGAAACAGGTCCACGGCCAGGCTGAAGGCGCCGATCCCCAGGGAAGCGTTTCCGGCGAACAGGGCGGGCAATTCGGTGAGTGAATGGGCGCGGGACAGAATCTGGAACCCTTCCCCTGCCAGGAAATACAAGGCCGCCGTGGGAATCCCGAAAATAAGCGCGTTGATACCGGTCAAAAGATACGCCCGGTGTTCCATTTCATGGATTCGGGCGAAAGTGTGTTGATCCCGGCCCGTAAGCGAGCCGCCCAGGTAATAGGTGTATAAAATGTCGGCCAGGGTGTTGATCCGAAAAAATGATAGAAACCGGCGAATTTTCAGGTGCATGCGCTGCATCCGTGAGACTTGGGAGGAAGGGTTTGTCCCGGATCCGGTTTTTCGCATGTATCGGTAAAACTTAAGAATCTGCCGGCTGAGAATTCCGGTGCGGGCGATGAGGGCATCCACGGCGGCGTTGTTTTGTAAATCGCATTTTGCAATCATATCATCTCGATCCCGCACCGGGCGATCTTAAAATGGGCTTTTTCCTTACCGGGGAACCCCGCCCTTCCGGGCGGAAAGGCTCCACATTCTTCTCGCATTCATTTCGGAAGCGGGATACGCTCTACGTCAAATCCGGCGGCGTGTCAACGGTAAGGAATAACGCCGGGGGAAAATCCTCCCGGCTCCACAGGGGGGTTTTGGCATCTCCGGCCCGGCGGGTCCACGGCCATCCTGCCGGAAGCGGAGAGGAAAGGACGATTTTTTCCTGTCGCGTGGGGTGCTGAAAGGCGATCTCCTTTGAAAAAAGGGCGATCCGGCGGAACGGCAGAGGCGCCGAAGCGCCGTATCGAACATCCCCTGCAACGGGGTGCCCGATCCGGGCCAATTGAATCCGGATCTGATGTTTGCGGCCCGTTTCCAAATCGATCTTGAGCAAGGACCGATTCCCGGTGGTCTCCAAAACCCGGAATGAAAGGCGCGCTTCCCGCACGCTTGTTTGTATCGATTCTTTTGGGCGCCTTCCTTTTTTTTCATATTCGATGAAATGGGACAAGGCGCCCGACGGAGAGGCCACGCGTCCTTCCACCACGGCCAAATAGCCTTTTCGGACCCGATGATCACGGATCTGTGCGCTGAGCCGGGAGGCGGCCTTGGAGGTTCTGGCAAAAAGAACGATACCGGCCACCGGACGATCCAGGCGGTGCACCATGCCGAGAAAAACCCGTCCCGGCTTATGGTATCGTTTTTTGATCCACTCTCGGGCCAGATCCAAAAGGCAGGGGGCCCCGGTCCGGTCGCCTTGCATGAGAAGTCCGGCTGGTTTATAAAGAGAAAGGATATGATTGTCTTCGTAGAAAACGGGCCAGCGGGGATGAAAAAAATGCATCTCTTTTTCCCAAAAGGCGTGGGTGGCCCTTTCAAAAGTGCTTTTGAACGTGCCGTCTTTTCTGCCAAACGGATCACGGTATGAACAATTCCCATCCCCCGGCGGCCGATGTAAACACTCCGGCATCCATGGCAGGCATGGGCGCCCTTTTACAGAATGCCGGAATTCGGCTTTCGCCTTTTCAGCTCCGGCAATTGTGGGCCTATCACACCCTGTTGCGGAACCGCAATCCGGATTTGAACCTGACACGGGTGCACCGGTTTTCCGGGATGGTCCTGAAGCTCTATCTCGATTCGCTTCTCCCTGCGGTGATGATGGATCTGCCTTCGCCCCTTCTGGACCTGGGAACCGGCCCCGGAATGCCGGGCATTCCGATAAAGATTTTCCGGCCGGATCTCGAAGTGATTCTGGCGGAAAGCCGGGAAAAACGTGTGGCCTTTTTAAACCATGTCATTGAAAGACTCGAGTTGAAGGGGATCCGGGTCCATGGGGGGCGGATTTCCGCACATACGGAAATACCGGTCAACGGCGTCATTACCCGGGCCGTGGAACCCATCGGAGAGACCCTTGCGCGCATTCAAAATGTGCTTCGCCAAAACGGCGCGGCCGTTTTCATGAAGGGCCCCGGATGTGATGCGGAAGTCGAACAAGCCGTAAAGCGTTTCAAGGACCGCTACCTTCTTCTACGCGATACACCGTATCTCTTGCCCGGAACGCGGCACCGACGGCGTCTGGTCGTTTTCGAGAGGCGGGACGCCCCGGCATATGCGGTGCGGGAATCGGCGCGATCCTTGAAGACCCTGCACGTGATTTCGAGTCCCCGAAACCCCCTTTTCATCGATTTGAAAAAACTTTTGACCGGGCGGGGGATCCGAAAAACGGGAAACGCATTGGTGAGCGGAACACGACTTGTCAACGAGATTCTTCAAACACACCCGAACCAATGTGCGGCATGGGTCAGCCGGGGAGAGCAGGATCCGCCTCCGGGGGCGCCCGGGTCGTTAAAATGGTATTGTCTGGCGCCGCCGCTTTTCGCAGCCTTGGATATCTTTGGGACCCACAGTCCCTTATTGGTGATCCGTGTCCCGGAGATGCCCGTCTGGAACCCGGAAGAGGATTTTCCCCCGGGGTGCACCGTGATCCTTCCGTTCCAGGACCCGGAGAACGTCGGGGCCGCCATCCGGTCCGCCGCCGCATTCGGCGCCTCCCGGGCGGTATTGCTCAGGGAAAGCGCCCATCCGTTTCATCCCAAAGCGCTTCGGACCTCCGGGGGGACCGTCCTGACACTCCCCTTGTGGCAGGGCCCCCCATTGGATACGATCCCATTGGAGATTCCGATCCTCGCCTTGTCCCCCAAAGGACGACCGCTGAATACCGTTCATTTCCCAAAGGCGTTCGGGCTCCTGGTGGGGCTTGAAGGCCCGGGGCTTCCGAGTGCCTGGGGAAAACGGGCCGTCTCCATTCCCATGGCAAGAAAAGTCGAATCTTTGAATGCCGCCGCCGCGCTTTCCGTGGTCCTTTACGAATGGTCCAGGGGCCGTGCACACCGATAATCGGCCTTTCCATGCCGCCGAAATCGAGGTTCCCGGCGGTGTCTATCTTTGCCAGGTGTCCGAACGGGTCTCTTGCGGGGCCTGTTGCGGTCTTTACAATCGGGTCGATGTTTCCCGGGAAACGCTTCATGCGCTCCTGGGGGCGCGCACCCGGCGGTTCCATCTTTTATGCCATTAGCTTTTATGCCATTAGAATGTAAGATCATCCTGAACGGAAAGGACGCAGCCCATGCGCGATACGCTCTTTGTACAATTTTTTAATTCGGTGAAAGGATCCTATTTTGATTTGTGCAATGGATTCTCGGACACCTACGATCTGTGTGCGGCACGCGGAGAATTTGTCTGGCTGACCCACGAAAGCGACACGGACAAATGGTATGATGAAAAAATCTACGAAAACAGAGCCCTTCCCGTGGATGAAGGCGACGTTTATCTTTCCGCCGTATATCTCAACCACCTCTATCAAGCCTATGTGTGGGCGAAAAATTACCCCAAAATCCGGTTCGTTGTGGGAGGGCCGGTGGCCGCCGAACAGTGCGGCGATAATGACGCATGGAATCCCATTTATTTCCAGTTGGCACCCGGCATGGTTTTCCCGTCCAATCTAACGATCACCGGGAAAAGCGTGGAAGACTGGTTCGGAATTCCAAATTTTTCTTGTAAATGGAGGCTCGATGTCCCGGAGGCGGTGCCGCCGGATTTTCCCGTTTACCTTTCCTATACGCTCGACAACCGTTGCTACTGGCGAAAATGCATCTATTGCAACATCGCCCGCCACGACAGCACCCTGGAACGGAAACGGGAAACTTTTGATTTTGAATTCAAGGACATGGCGCACAAGGGAAAAAAGATGATCCGGTTGAACACCGGATCCTTGACACCGGCGCATATCCGCCGTTTATTTCCGAAATTGCCGAAAAGAAAAGACCTGGAATATCGCGTTTTCATGCGGCCGGCCCGCCCCGAAACCGCCGCGTTAAAAGAATTCCTGGATCGCGGCGAAGAAACATTCCCGGAAATGATGATCGGCATCGGTGTCGAGTTCCCTTCCAATCGAATGCTTGCGTATATGCAAAAGGGATTTTGCAAAGAAGAAATGCTCGAAACCTTTCACTTGTGCGGATCCCACGGAATTCGCGTCAACGGTAACTTTATCCTCGGTTGGAACGACCTTATCGACGAGGATCTCCGTGAGCTGGAAGACTTTCTCGAGAAGATGCCGTCCGGAAGCCTCGAAGCGATGCAGATGCGCTGGCTTTTCGCCCATCCCTTTACCCCCATCCATGACGCATACGAGGGCGTACCCATTCGCATGGGACCGTTTTATGTGGGTTTCCGGGCAAAGGTGGATCCGGCGCAAGTCGAAAAAAACCGGATCGCCGCGGATTTGGTGGAGGCTTACAGCCGAAAGAAAGGGTTCCGACTGGAAGGCATGCGGAATATCCGCCGCCATCTCGAAGAACTCAAACGTCCGGCGGGGTGAGATGGGGATTTAATCCCCATCAGGATGCGGTTCGGTGGTATGGGTCCCGGAAATACCGCAGGCCATTTCCCACATGCCGTCTTTTTCCATGAGCTGGAGCAGGGATTCGGCCAGCTTCTCTCCCACCAGGTTTTCTTCATTGACCAGGACGTCTGCGCCCACGGCCTTGAGGGCCCGGCAGGAAATGGCGTACCGGGCCCGTACGACGAGAATGGCATCGGCGGACAGGGTTCGCACGTGACGGATCAGGGTCTGGGCCGTGGAGGGGTCCGGCACGGCCACGACCACGATTTGAAAACGGCTTATGCCGCAGTGTTCAAGAAACTCCAGGGACGTCGCATCTCCCTGATGGACGATCAGTTGCATATCATGGGCTTTTTGGGCGCTGACAGGGTTGAGTTCGATCACTTCCGGATGCTGGTTCCTTTCCAGCAGGGCTTCGGCCACACGCCGGCCGGCCGGGCCGAAGCCGATGATGCAAATTCCACAAGGCCTTACGGGTTCTTCGGGCAATAGTTCGCTTTCAGGAAAGGATTTTTTCCCGGCGAAGCGTTTTTCCATGAATCTTGAAATCGGTTCAGCATAGATGACCATGTAGGGTGCCAGGAATAAGGAAAGCACCGTCACGCCCACGACAAGGGCCATTGTCTCTTCGTCAATGATCCTGTTTTGGGTCGCCACGGAGGCGGCCACCAGTGAAAATTCACCGATTTGTGCCAGGGTAATGCCGATGGCAAGCGCCTGGCGACGCGTGACATTTGCAAGGAGGGCGCTGCCGGCGGCCGTTGCGGTTTTGATGAAGAAGATGACCATCGTCGACAGCACCACGAGGTGGAGATGAGAGAGCATCCACCCGGGATCCAGAAGCATCCCGATGGATGTGAAAAACAGCGTCAAAAATAAAATCCGGATGGAGCCGATATCGGCCCGGATCTGGGAGGCGAAAGGCGACTCCCCCAACAGCATTCCGGCGATGAAGGCGCCCAGGGCGGGGGACAAGCCGATGGCATGAGCCCCCCAGATGGATCCCAGTGCGGAAAGGATCGCCAAAAGGACCACAAGTTCACGTTCCGCAAAAAAGCCGCGGGCCATCAGAAGTTTCGGGATCAGTTGGTAAAAAGCGATATAAAAGACGAGGACAAGACCCGCCGTACCGAAAAGGGTTTTAATGACAGGGATCAAAAAATGGGTCCCCTCGGCGGCGGGGCTGAACAGTGACAGCGCCAGGAGAAAGGGGACCACCGCCAAATCCTGGACCAGAAGAATCCCCAAAGCGATTCTTCCCCGGACCGAGTCGAGCATCGTCTTTTCGATCAGGACCCGCAGCACCACGGCCGTGGAACTGAATGCGATGAGAACGCTCAGGGCCAGGGACCGCCCGAAGGAAAAGATCAGAAACAGCAAAGGGAAAAAAAGCAGGGCCGTCAAAAGGATCTGGAGGATCCCGGCGCCCAGAACCCGGGAGCCCATGGCCCGGAGTCGATTGACGGAAAATTCCAGGCCGATGGAAAAAAGCATCAGGTCAACGCCGAGTTCCGCAATGTTGGTGACGGCGCCCTTGTTGAATAAGAGGGGACCCGCCACCGCCCCGGCGGCCAGATACCCGATGATGGGGCTTTGCTTGAATCGTTTCGCCAGCGTCCCGAAGACAAAAGCCAACCCCACCAGTAACAAAATTTCCGCCAGCATCGGCCACAGTTCCATATCCGCTCCCGGATTCAAAATAAAAGTTTTTATATCTTCTTTTTCAAACCGGAACAAGCAGGGAATTCCTTGACGCGGTTGCGGGGATTTGTCATTTTATAAAAATTATTATTTTGGGTTTGAAGGAAAACCGCGAGGGCATCCACCGTTTCGCTTTAAAAAAGTGAGAGGGACGCTTCAACCCGGGAAGTGTTTAACGCGAGATCCCGGCAGAAAAAGAGGGAGAAAACGATGGTTCGAACTTTTCTGTTTAAATTAGCGATCATCCTGATGATTCCCGTCTTGTTCGGCTGTATCGAAGCGGAATACGATCCTCCCGGTGGTGACTGGTCACCCCCGGCCATGACTCGCGGAATCCGCTGGATCCGGAACAATCCTATGTTCATCAGTGGTCTCACCGTTTCCATGGGGCCGCCCCCGGAGTCTTTTGTCAACGACTATTTCAACGGTTTTCATGCCAGTGCCGTCCATTTGTGGGAAAATGGTCTTCCCCGTGAAATGGATGGTTGGGCACTTGCCGGGCATCCAAACTTTCGCTTCGTGTCCTGGGTGCAGCCGGACGGTACTTCCTTGACCAATGGTAAATTGATCGGGGGGTATCCCGCCGGTGCGGCCGGGCGCATCGGATACCAGGTCGGGGATGAGCCCATGACCTGGACCGATTTCCTCCAGTATGAAACGGGGTTTAACGCGGTTCGGGCTCATGATCCGGATGCCCTTTTGATCCTGAATTTTTCTTTCCTGGCGACGGAGGTCGATGCCATGCTGGACCATTATGGACAGCACATGGACGGGGATGTGATCAGCCACGATGTATATACCTGGACCAGCAGTGTCTATACACACCTTGCGAAATTCCGTCGCGCCGGCCTGCGCTACAACAAACCCTACTGGCGGTACCTGTATTCTCATTACTCGGACCGGGAGGAAGTGATTTCCGAATCGGACCTTCGTTGGGAGGCGTTTATGGGTCTGGTCTACGGATATACCGGCCACACCTGGTTTCTGTATCAGATTTTCGAAAACGATGTGCTCGATCCGGCCTTCTTCACTCGTCAGGCCGATTTCAATGCGCCCAAGACCCGCCTTTGGGGCATCGCCGCCCGGATCAATCAAGAGATGGCCAATTTAGGGAGAGCCGTGACCCAGATGACCAGCACGGATGTCCGGTATGTTCCTGCCACGCAGTATTATGTCCCGCCGGGCGCAGTCCCCTGGTCTCGGGGTGCGGGTAACGATCCATACATCACGGATATTGCTCCTGCATCCGGCCAGGAATTCCTTGAGATTCTGGTGGGATTTTTCCGGGACGATGCCGGAGAATTTTACGCCATGGTTCAAAACGTCCGGCACACACACGGCGATTTCCCCATCAACAGCAATGCCCCCGGTACGATCCGCATTTCCTTTGATTTTTCCAGCGTCCCTGCCGGATTCGATCCGACCAAAATATTGAGCCTGAACAAGGTCACGGGAATCGTGGATCATGTGCCCTTGAACGCCTCCGGGGGGAGCACGGCGTATGTGGATATCCCGTTGGCGGCCGGGGATCCGTTTTTGTTCAAATATGCCACGGGGGCCCCGTTTGCAATGCGATGAGATCGATGATCACGGAATCGTAAAAATGCTTTACACGTCTGTATGAAGGCAAGCTTAAGTTTTTTAAAAGACACGGAAAATCCACATTATCTAGATGTTTTTTTTAAAAAGGTACAATATGTTGTTGACAAAGGTGTTCATGGATCTTACACTGCCCTACAAAGGAATCTGTGACAAAAAGCGGTTTAAGGAGGCAGCCATGAGCACGATTCTGGTGATTGATGATGAAAAAATGACGGTGAAGATGCTCCAAATGGCGTTGGAGGCCTATGGCCATCATGTGGAAGTCGCCGTCAGTGGAAAAGAAGGGATCGAAAAATTTAATACTGCCCGTTTTGACCTGGTCATCACCGATATGATGATGCCGGGATTGGATGGAAAAGGGGTGGTTCGATATATCCGCCAATCCCCAAGGAGCCGAACGCCTGTCATCGGTATATCCGGTACACCCTGGCTTTTGGAAGGGGTGGATTTTGACTCGATCTTGCCCAAGCCTTTTTCCATTGCGGCTTTGGTGGAATCCATCCATGAACTGGCACCGTTGAAAGCGTCTCGAGCCGTCAGAAGCGCTTCGCTCTGAAAATTATTCCCCTTCCCGCCGGTGCAAAAAGGCACCGTCCGCCGTCTTTTTCCCGATCTTGCAAACCCCCTTTCATGCCGGTCATAAAAATTATATGCGCTTGAGAAAGGATCGACCAAATGGAAGAAATCCTGGAGTTGACGAAAAGACTGATCCGGTTTCAAACGGTGCAGGCAAAACCGGAAGAGATTCAACAGTGCGCCGCTTTCATCGAAAACTGGCTTGGGGACCACGGGCTTTTCCACGAGCGCATGGATCATGACGGTGTTCCCTCCCTTTGGGTTGCACCCGAGAACCGTCGCGTTCCGGTGTTGCTGATGAGCCACCTGGACGTGGTGGACGGGCCCGATGAATCCTTTGAACCGTATACGGCCGACGGCCGACTTTTCGGTCGGGGGAGTATCGACGATAAATACGCCGTGGCCCTTTCTCTTTTCATGATGTACCGTCATGTGGAAGCGCTGAAAAAAGAAGGAATGGACCAAAACCAGGCCGCCTTGGGAATTCTCGTTACAGGCGACGAGGAAACAGGGGGGAAAAACGGTGCCAAAAAAGCCCTTGAAAGGATCAAGGCCGATTTTTGTATCGCCCTGGACGGCGGAAATGTGGGAGAGATCGTGGTCAAGGAAAAGGGAATTTTCACTTTGAAGTTGACTGCGAAAGGAGAAGCCGCCCATGGTTCCCGGCCTTGGCTGGGAAAAAACGCCATCGATGCGTTCATTGAAGACTATGACCGCTTGAAGTCCTTTTTTCCGGAGCCTGCCGGAGACCACTGGCATCGAACCATGAGCTGCAATGTCCTGCATGCCGGAAAGGCCTTCAACCAGATCCCGGAATCCGCGGAAGCGGTGTTCGACATCCGGTATACCGAAAACGACGATATGGACGCCCTGTATGAAGAGATGCGGCGGTCGGTACATGGGGATCTCCGGATCCTGAAAAAGGAGCCGTTGTTTTTCAGTGGAACATCTTCGTATATTGATCTTTTGCTGGAGGTTTCCCCCCAAAGCCGGACCACTTTCGAACACGGGGCAAGCGACGCCCGGTTTCTTTCCGAGTTCGGTGTCCCGGGGGTGGTTTGGGGTGCTAACGGGGAACAAAGCGCCCACAGCCGAAAGGAGCGTGTGCTGATTTCCAGCATCCGTGAACTCCATGATCGATTGGAACGGTTTGTCAAGAAAGTGGAAACCGAATCTCGCCGCAACGGTTCGCCGGCAGTGATCGGGTAGACAGGGTCGAACCGTGAAAGGGGTCGAAACAGTTGCCGTTTCAGGTTATTATCCCGGGGTGATCGGGAAGGTGACCGAGGTCCATGCCCTTTATTACCACCGGCATTGGGGGTTCGACAGGTCTTTTGAAATCCAGGTGGGACGGGAACTGGCGGATTTCATGGAGCATTTTGATGAGACAAGGGACGGTTTTTGGACGGCCCGGGCAGGGGATGCCTTTGCGGGATGTATCGCTGTGGACGGCCGTCTGAGAAAAACCCAGGGCGCCCGGATCCGCTGGTTTATCGTTGATCCGGCGTTTCAAGGCAGCGGCCTGGGGCGCTTGCTACTTCGAAACGCAATGGCATTCTGCTCGCCGGAAAAGGGAATTCGGCGTATCTTTTTATGGACCTTCCGCGGGCTTGATGCGGCCAAAGGGCTTTATGAGCAAGAAGGATTTCACCTCGTGGAAGAACAGACGATCCGCCATTGGGGAGCAACGATCCAGGACCAAAAGTACGAACACGCGGTGAACCCTGATCCTACCGGATACACTCCCGGATAAACTCCGTCAGCATCTTTTCCAGAACCGAATACGAATAATATCGCCGGGCCACGGCGTAATTGTGTTCCACCATTTCTTCCCGATACCGGCGGTCCGTCAGCACCTGGTGGACTTCGTTCAACGTCTCTTCTGAGATATACCCGTCCATTTCGATGGCCCGAAACCCCTTGGGCTTGATGTCCATCAGGTAGATGGAGTACGTGTTGACCACGATGGGTTTCTTAAAATAGAGGGCTTCCAAAAACGCGTTTCCAAACCCTTCGTAAGTGGAAGGATACGTCACCAGATCCGAATGAGGATATACGTCCGAAAGGGCGTAGACTTTTTCGCCGTCGGGCGTGATGCCCCGTTTTTCCTGAATGTGTGTGCAACAAAAAAGCGTGTTCACTGAAAGCATTTGAGAGTATTCCCGGAGGCGTTTCTCATAGTCGTACCCTTCATCGCCGGACGCATGGGAGATGACCAGCTTTGCCCGGGTCCCGAGACGGTGGACGAGCTCAATGGCCAGTTCGATCCGCTTGCGTTTCACGATCCGGGTGGGCTGGAGGATGAAGACTTCATCATCGGAGATACCCAGGGCCTTTCGTACATCCGCAGCATAGGCGTCCGGGACCGGCGGCGGGTTTTCAAAGTCCATGACGTTGGGGATCACGTGGGAGGAAATCCCGGTCCGCAGGGCCAACTGGTGCGCCGCGGAGGAATTGATCACCACATGCTGAATGCTGGGGAGATTGGGAGGAAACGCCATGTTCAGATAATCCCACACCGCGTTTCTCTTGAACCGCTGTCGTTCCCAGAAAAAGTCGTGATGGTGGGCGATGGTAGTGATTCCGGTTTCTGCGATCAATTCGGTAATCGCGATGCCCAAAGGCAGATTGATCGGAATCGTCACCGCGTTTTCGACGACCAGAAACCGGATATCGAATTTCTCGATGAAGCGGTAGAGATGGTCTTTGAGGTGCCGGGCCAGGGTATGGGTTTTCGTGGTGATGGATGGGTCCCGTGTGACGACCCCGAAGCAGTGGTTATTGATTTCCTTGATCTCCGGATGCCGGAAGTGCGCCTCTTCAATGTAATAGGAGCGCTCTGCGGGCCAATCGAGTTCCCCTGCACAATAAAAGCAGTCAAACCCCTCTTTTTCAAAGATCGCGGCCCATTTTTGGGTTTCCAGGGAAACACCGTCGGTTCCGGCCAGGCGGGTTGAAATGAATCCCACGTGTTTGTTCCGGTTTGAATATACGATGGATGCCAAGGTCCCTCCTTCAAATGCGCGGGTTGGAAAAAACTTCCACAAGCCAAAAAAGCAACTAATGAAGATCTTGTCAATGAAGAAAAGCGCTTTGCATATCTTGAAAAAAGCCCGGTCGAGCGGTGAGTTTTCATTTTCATGGGATTTTTTAAACGCTATTTTCATTGACAAGGGCACAAATGTCAAATAACGATTTAAAATCATCCGAAAATACCGAAGCTGCCGGTGATCGATCCTCTGAAAATTAAGAGGCGGGGCAAACCGCTGAGCGGGCATATTCTCTCCGGGTTTTCAGGGCAAAGCTAAACCTCGGCCTGGCGGTCAGCGAAAAACGCTTCAAAGCGGAGGGCTTTTCAATGGGGGAGATTAAAAAGAAAAAACAAAAGAGCGGACGACAGGTTTCCACCGTGGCAAAAAATCACAAGGAAAACAAGCCGGATGCGGGGTTGGAACTGCTGGTGATCACCCGGGAGACTTACCGGGCTCCGGTGGATCCCTCGGAACCGGTTCAGGTCCAGGTGGGTAAAAAGCGGTTCGATGCCGTTAACGTGGCCAGGCGGGGGATCGGATTCATCGTTTCGGGATCCCATGCGTTTACTACGGGGGAGGTACTGGATCCTTTCACCGTTATTTGCGGAAAAACGCGCATTCCCCTCAAAGGACGGGTGGTGCATGTTTCTCCTTGTGAAGGGGGAAAGTATCTGTGCGGTGTTGAAATCGTTCATTGTGACCCGGAATCCCTTGCCCGGTTTGAAGCTTACCTTGAACGCAACCGCCATGTATTGTTTTCAAAACAAGAAGTCGATAACGCCTTCTAAGCGAACATATAAAAACATCGGGATCAAAAGAGATACTCATCGAATGCCGGAAGACAAAGAAAAAAAAGACATTTTAAAAGACGTGCTTTCGGGTCTTTCCGAAGATCCGATTCCGGGCATAGAGGAACTCACGGAACTCATCTACCGGGCCATCCCGGAGGAAACCCGGGCATCGGAACTGGAAAAACTGCGCACGAAAGTTTTTAAACCCAAAAAACTCAAGAAAAAGACCACCCATTATCTATCCGAAGACATCTTCGAGACTCTTGGAGAAACCAGGGAAAAACTCATTGAGATGCTCTCGGAATTACCGACGATGCGGATTTCCAAATCCAGGATCGTCAACCAGGCCCTGGAGATGATCCTCAAGGAATTCCACGAAAAGGGAGAGGACAGCCGGCTCGTCAAAAAGATCTTGAAACGCAGTCCGGAAGATAAGTGACGAAAAGGAGGCGCGGTATGGTCGTGATTTGTCCGGAATGTCGAAAAGAGCACCCCATCGATGAAAATCGGATCCCGCCCAACGTAAAAGTGGCCAAGTGCCGCGCCTGCGGCGCCCGTTTTCCCCTGCCGGTGTCCACGCCGTCGCCCGATACGGCGACGGTCCCCGGTGTCGGAGTCAAAAAAACCCGCACCATCGGTGTAGCGCTGAGCAAAGGAGGTGTCGGGAAGACCACCACATCGGTCAATCTGGCGACGGGATTGGCCCATGCCGGATACGACGTTCTTCTCGTGGATACGGATACCCAGGGGCAGGACGCTTACATGCTCGGAGCAAAACCCAATGCAGGGCTTACGGAACTGGTCACCAAGGAATTGTCGCCCCAGGAGGCCCTTTGCCAAGTGCGGGAGCGGCTCTGGCTTTTGGCCGGCGGAAAATCCCTGGCCGGCATCAAGCGGCTCATCAGCCGGAAAGATTTCGGAGGGGAAATGACCCTCTCCGAAGCCCTCAAACCCATTGAAAGCGCCTACGACTTTGTCATTGTGGATACGTCTCCCGGATGGGATCCGCTGACGGTGAATGCGTTATTCTATGTGACCGAAATATTGACCCCGGTTTCTCTGGAGGTCATGACCCTTCACGGACTCCTTGAATTTTTGAAAAGCCTGGCCTCCATCCAAAAATATCACAACACCCTGTCTTTGAAATACATTCTCCCCACTTTCCTGGATCTGCGGATCAAGCAGTCCGCAAAAATCCTTGAAAAACTGGATAAGCTTTACGGACAACTTTTGTGCAAACCCATTCGCTACAACGTCCGGCTCTCGGAGGCGCCGGCATTCGGCCAGTCCATTTTTGAATTTGCTCCGGGGTCCCACGGGGCCGATGATTATCGGGATCTGGTCCGGAAAGTGGCGGGGAGGGAAGACCTTTTTTAATTGTATTAATCCAGATATCCGCGGTCCCCGGTGGCGATGTCCTTCAGATGTCCATTTTCGAATCGGAGTATCCGGATAAATCGATTGGGACCGGGGTTATAAATCCATTCTTCAATTTTTACATGAACTTTTACAAGGAAGGGCTCCCGGCGCGAATACCGGCTTCCATCCTCCCGATAGGTTCCAAAATCCCGCAGGATGCGTTCCTCTTCCCAGGCCTGGACCATGTCGGGTTTCCCGCAGTGTTTACGAACATCGATGATGCGATCTCCGACGGAGATCAGGCGGGTGCCGCATCGAAATGCATATGCCGGGAGTGTGGAAATAACGAAAGACGATGCCACGGAAATCAACATCGCCGCTAAAAAAATCCATTTTTGCCGCGTCATCAAAGCGGATTGCATGGGAAACACCTTTATCCACTGTTTCAAATTAAATTGATCGACTCTTAATATAGGCTTCCAATATCCCTTCGTAAACCCGCCGACCTGGAAATTTTCCGATCCGATTCCGCTGTTGTAGACGAAATGCGAACCGATATCGTCTTAAAGGGACAAACGGAAAAAAAAGGAGGTTTGCGATGAAAAAGAAAAGCGTGCTGGTTTTTGCCGTTGTCGCAACGACCGCTTTGGCGTGCTTTGGTGCATCCGGTGCCGATGCAAGGAGTCCGCAACGGTATCGGTGGGAAGGGGTTGCCATCGGAATCGGTGCCGCCCTCATCGGCAGCGCGTTAATACACCCTCCCTATTACCATCGGCCCGCACCGCCGCCCTTTTATCGTTACCCGCCGCCTCATCGGCCGGAATGTTATCGTTGGGAGGTTCGACGCATCTGGATCCCCGCGCAATATGATCGGATCTGGATTCCCGGACATTACGGCCGCAAAGGGTGGTGGATTCCGGGACGCTGGGAAAAACGCCTGGTCCATCCCGGGCATTGGGAGGAAAGGCGCTATTGCGTACGGGAAAGATAGGGCCGGAAATCGATCCCGATCAGTGCGCATAACGGCCCAGGGGCTGCCGGAAGGTCTTGGAGATCTGCGGCAGCCCTTTTATTGTCCCTTTCGGGGATTGGGAGAAAAACCCTCGCCTTTCGGCGAAGACTT
>CAZQUR010000025.1:0-32412 GCA_964596535.1 uncultured Desulfobacteraceae bacterium | reverse complement strand
AGGGGATTATCCGCATTTCCCCTCCCCCGGGGGGAGGGGATTAAGGGGAGGGGGAAACAACTTATAGAAAATACATCCTATTTTCACCCCCACCCCGACCCTCCCTCAAGGGAGAGGGAGATTTCGGGGTTTTACGATTCCATCATCTTTGGCGGCCTTATAAAAAATAAAAAGCAGCACGGCCTATTCGCCGTTCACCCCGGTTTTGTTCAAAAAAGAACGGGGATTCGATCCCTCATGAAACCCGGCCGGACGCTTCCAGGGCGGGACGAGCTCCCGCCGGATGGGAAGCACCGGGCAGGAAAACCGAACCGGCGTCATTTGCATCCACAAGGAATCCGGGGCCGTAATCATTTCCAGGGAAAGTCCGCTTTCTTTCGAAAAAGCCCGAACAAAACGGTATCCGCTTTCAATGTCTTCAAGCCGGGTTTCCTCCATGAGATTGGCGTTGCCGATGATTCCGGTGACGGCCAGCCTGGATGCCTGTTCAATGGAGACGCGCATTTGCCGGCATCCGGCAAAGGTGTCGGTGAACGGCCGAAACGGATTGATCACCATCAGCATGTGCAGCGCCCGACCGCGAACCGCGGCTGTCGCAAAGGCATCGGCAAGCGATGCCAGGACCGTGGCCCCGGCATCGTTTCCGCCCACATCCAGGATCACGAGCCCTTCCGTGCGCTGGATGACCCCGGCCACCAGGGGTGTCAGGATGGGCAGGTCCGCGTGCAGATAGGCGTCCGGCGGGAGGACCACTTCGACGCCGATGCGGGTCAATGCGGCTTTCGCTTCCCGGGTCCGGAAGTACGGATTCACCAGATCCAAATCCGCGATCCATACCCGGGAACCGGCGTTGCGGGACACCGCCGCCAGGTTGAGGGCCGTTTCGGTCTTGCCGCTTCCGAAGGCCCCCACGATCACCACGACCCCCTCGTACCGGGGAACCGCCCTTTCCAATCGCACCGTCTCCATGGCCGTCATTTCCGGATGAACACCCTGTTTCCTGGCCGTTCATCACTCAAAAGATCTATTTTTATGAATCGAGGCAATTTTTGTCAAGGGTTTTCCCCGGATCCTTATGACGCGGGAGGGAATCGCCGATGCCTTTTTGTGCCGGACTCCCTGCAAACCATATTTTTCTTTCCAGCGGGCGGGGGCCTGTGGTAATCCTGCCGCCAAATCCGTCCGGAGAAGAGATGCAACCGGTTCTGACAGGACTCGAAAATCTACTGTTGTCCCCTCCCGACTGGCTCCGCCGCAGCCGGATCGGCCTGCTTTGCAATCCCGCGTCGGTGGATCATCGCCTGAACCATGCCGTCGAGATGATCCGGATGGTGCTTCCCCCGAATCCGGTACTGATCTATTCCCCCCAACACGGCTTTCATGCCGAAAAACAAGACAACATGATCGAATCCGGCGACACCCGGGACCCCCTGTTCCGCGTCCCGGTCCACAGTCTCTACGGCCGGCGGCGGGTGCCGGAAAAATCCTCCATGGAAAACATCGATGTCCTCCTGGTGGATCTCCAGGATGTGGGATGCCGGGTCTACACCTTCATCTATACGTTGTCCTACTGTATGGAAACCGCTGCCGCCTTAGGGAAAAAGGTGGTGGTCCTGGATCGTCCCAACCCCATCGGCGGCCGGGTGATCGAAGGCAATCGCCTCTCTCCGGACTGCGCCTCCTTCGTGGGCCGGTACCCGATCCCCATGCGCCACGGCCTGACCATCGCCGAGGCCGCCCTTCTTTTCAACACCCGGTTCGGCATCGGATGCGACTTGACGGTGATCCCCATGGAGGGCTGGCACCGGGACATGTATTTTTCGGACACCGGTCTTTTCTGGGTGCCCCCTTCCCCGAATCTTCCCTCCCCGGAGGCCGCCCTCGTGTATCCGGGCCAGGTGCTGTGGGAAGGGACCAATATCTCCGAAGGAAGGGGGACCACCCGCCCCTTCGAGATTTTCGGGGCTCCCTTCCTGGACCCGTACGCCATCCTTGACCGCTTGACAAAAGGCGGCATCCCGGGCGTGATCTTAAGGCCCCTTGCCTTCGAGCCCACGTGGAACAAATGGCAGGGGCGCCTGTGCAAGGGGTTCCAGATGCACGTGACGGATCGATCCCGGATCCGGCCGTATACCGCTGCCTTGAAACTGATTCGCGTGGTGATGGATCTTTATCCGGATCGGTTTGAATGGAAACCGCCGCCCTATGAATACGAGTTCGAACGGATGCCCATCGATCTCATCCTGGGGGATCAACGGATCCGCCGGAAACTGGAACAAACCCATGACGTGGACGGCCTTTCGACTTTATGGAATGACGACCTGGAAACCTTCCGGGCGATGCGCGCCCGGTTTCTCCTGTACCCGGAGCAACCCCGTTAACCCCGGCATGACATGAAACGATCCGGCGAAAACTTTAAGCGGATGCGCTTTAAAGGAAACAAAGTATGGATGGCGTTGGATGACCAGGGCCGCCCCTTGACCCGAAAAGGGAAGGTCCTCATCAAATATCAGCCGGACCAGGACTACGAATATTGGGTCCGCGAAGAAAACGTCGCGCCCCTCGACGCGCCGTCCTCGAAACCGGCCCTCGAAAAATCCGGCCCCGGAAAAAGGGCCCGCAAGAAAAAACCGGGAAAAAAAGATCCCGATGTCCTGCCCGAAACGATGGATCCCAACGCCGTTGTAATCTTCACGGACGGGGCCTCCTCGGGAAACCCCGGCCCTTCGGGGATCGGGATCGTGCTGCGGCACAAAGGCCGCCGCAAGGAAATCTCCCGGCATATCGGAGTCGCCACGAATAATATCGCCGAACTCGAAGCCATCCGGACGGCGCTGGCCCAATTGAAAACCGTGAATCTTCCCGTACGCCTCTACACCGACAGCACCTATGCCCGGGGGGTGTTGACGCTGGGGTGGAAACCGCGTAAAAACGAGGCGCTGATTCGTGCCGCCAAAACCCTGATGGCCAAGTTCAAAGACTTGAAAGTCATCCACGTCAGGGGGCACACGGGGGATGAAGAAAACGAACGGGCCAATGATCTGGCCGTGTCCGCCGCAAGGGGCGGGGGGAGCCCGGCGGTTTAAGCCCCTTTTCTTCCCAGAAGCTGAAAGGTCTTGACGCCTTCCATGCCCCGGGCGTTTTGCGTGTCGACCTCTTTGAGATCGAGATCCATGCGGGCGGCACGGCGGGTCTCCTCGCTGATGAGGATTCCGTTGGGAAGATCCCGGGTCATTTCCTGCATGCGAAAGACCGTATTCACCGGATCCCCGATCACCGTATAGTCCATTTTCTTTTCGAACCCGAAATTCCCCACCACCACTTCGCCGGTGTGCAGGGTGATCCCGATCTCAAGGGAAAACCCCAGCTCCCGGACAAAGGAATCCTCCACCCGGGGAAGGGATGCCTGCATTTCCAGGGCGGCCAAGACGGCGTTGTCGGTATCCATGGTGCTGGAAACCGGCGCGCCGAAGATGGACAGAAAGCCGTCTCCCAGGTACTTGTCGACGATGCCGTGATACTTGAAAACAATCTCACCCATCACGGAAAAAAAGCGATTGAGCAACGCCACCGTCTTTTGCGGCCCCAATCTTTTGGACAATCCGGTAAAACCCCGAATGTCGAGGTTCAGCATGGTCAGAGTCTTGGTCTCTTCGATCCAGTCTTCTCCGGATTCCCGGCCGTGGATGATTTTATCCACGATTTCTTTCGGGACGAACTTCTGAAATACGCCCCGGATGCCCCGCTCATGCTCGGCCATCATGACCGTTTCCTTGTAAAGTCGGGCGTTTTCCATGGCAATGCTCATGGAAGACGAAATGGATTGGAGAATCGCCGCATCATCATTGGAAAAATCCCCGCCGATCTTGTTGATGACTTCGATGACACCGAGGACGTTTCCCTGGGAAATGATGGGCACACACAGAATCGAACGGGTTGTAAACCCGGTGGCCTGATCGACTTCCGGGAAAAATCGCGGGGAACGGGTCACATCGTTTTCCACCAGGGTCACACCCCGGGCCGCCACATAACCGGCGATGCCCTGGCCCAGCCTCAAGCGAAACCCCTTCAACGCCTCCACATCCATATTGAAGGCATGGGCGAACTCCAGTTCCCTGTCTTTCACCAAAAGGAGCGAACCCGCCTCCACGTTGATGATCTCCCGGATCATGTCCATGGTGTATTTGAGGACCTTTTCCATATCGAATGTGGAGGAAGCCAGAATATTCCCGATTTGCCGGATCGTGTCCATTTCCTGCTCCCGCTTGAGGACCGCGGAAAGGAGGCGGCTCTTTTCCATGGCAAAGGAAACGGCGTGGGCGGCCCATTCAAGAAATTCCCGATGCTCCTGGAGGCCATGGGGTTCCGTGGAGGCCAGCACCAAAATCTGATTGAAATCCGCTGCGGATTTCAGGGGCCCCATCCAGCAGGATCGAATCTCCTCCTGGGCCGGAAACACGTCATGAAGCGCCTCCCCTGCCCGGGCCGGCTCCCCGACGATCAAGGGGGCTTCCTGGTTCATGACCTTTTCGACGGCCGTGCCGGCAGCGGAGATCTGAACCCCTTTTCCGATCTTTAAAGGATGATCGGAAAAAAGCTCGGACACGGTGAAGGTCAACGGCTTGGACGGGTTTCGGGTCAACACGGCCGAAAGGTGAAAAGGGATGATATTATGGATCTCCCCCATGAGCGTATGGAAAAGCTCGCTTCCCCGGATGCTCGAATTGATGATCTTGAAAATTTTGTTCACCACATAAAGCTTCCGAATATTTTCCTGGTTTTCCCTGATCAACCCGAGGTTTTCATAGGTGAATGCGGCGTTGCTCAGAAGCGGGGTTAAAATCTCCACGTCCCTTTGCGTGAAAGAGGTCGGCCGTTTCCTCCTCGACAGCGTGAGGACACCCACCACTTCCTTGCTCGTCTTGATGGGCATGATCACGAAGGATTTGGTCCCGTAGTGGGGAAGGTTGCTCCGTCCGAACCGGGTGTCGTTTTCAATGTTTTCCACCACCAGGGGGGATTTGTTTAAAACCGCATACTTGGCGATGCTCGTTTCAAAATCGATCCGGTCCTCCAGCTTTACCAGGTCCCCTAAACCGATACTGGCTTTGACCACGAATCGATCGGGATCCGATCTGTCCCGGATCATCACGGAACCGATATCGGCGTCCACCAGCATCAGGGCGCGCTCCAGGGTGACATAGAGTATTTCCTTGGAGTCAAAGGTGACATAGCACAGCTCCGAAAGCTCCTTTAAAATGGAGATTTCCGTTACCCTGCGCTCCAATTGCCGGGTGGTTTCGTGAAAGCGCTTCTCGATTCGGTCGAAGCTGTTGACGATGCTTTGAATCTCGTCGGCCCTGGATCCGGAGTCCCCTTCTTCGGCGGCGGCGATTTCGCTTTCCGTCACTTTTCTGGAAACGACGCCGATCTGATCGAACAAGCGCCGGAGGATGTAAAACCCGGCAAAGGAAAAGCAGAGAATCCCAAGCATATAATAGGCGAAATGGGAATCCTGAAGGATATTGTATCGATATCCCATGTAGATGAAGCCCGCCACCGGAAACAGGAAAAAGAAACCGAAGGCGACCTTGAGCTGGTAGTGAAGCGTTTGCCGCTTCACGGAGGTGTTTTTCAAAAAGTCTTTGACGGGCATCTGTCTTCCTTTTCCCCGGTGACCGGAACGCGTACCGTGAGCCACCCTGCAGGGCGGGCAAGCGTCACCTTTTATCCTCGGTATCACGGTCTCGGGGAATTTTCAACATCATGCCGGACGGGTGAAAGTCGAAAAGAACGCCTGGCCGCTTAAGGGAAGCCGCCGGTATGCGAACAGAAGTTGCCGTGTGGGGTAACTATGGGGGAATAAGGGGAAAAATGCCTTCAGTCCGGCATCCCGGAGGATGCCGGACCGGGTGTTGCATTGAAATGGGGTTTATTCGGCTTTTTCAGCCGTGTCGGACTTCAGGTTCTCGATCTCTTTTTTCAGTTCATCGATTTCCTGCTTGTATTTTTCCGTTTCATCATTTTTAAATGTGGGTTCGGAAACCGGTTCATCCTTTTTCCAGGTATCCTTCAGTTCGTCGAAGCCCAGATAAAGCGCCAGACCGCCGCCCAGAAGCAACATGACTGGAATGGCCCCGGCCAACAATTGCAGGAAAGGTTTCCACCAGACCGAAAGTCCGATGATGCCCAGTACCGCTCCAATCGCCCCGCCAATTAACGTTTTCATTTAATACGGTCCTCCTTTAAAAGTAATGATTAAACAAAATGTTGGCACACCATGCCCTCTAATCGTTTTTCGGATAAATCTTTCTCAAGAATTTTTACATGAAGCCCATAACACAAGCTGAACGCCAACGCAAGCATATTTTTTGAAAAATGGAATCCTCGCCGCGTCGGGAATCCGGCGATCATCCGGCCATATCCCTATTGATACCGCTTTTCCTTGTTGAACTCAAGTGAGTGATCTGATACCCTGAAATGCATTCGCGGTTGCGGTTCAACCCACCCGACGGTGGGTGGGTGCGCCAAGAAAGGAAGAATCAATACTTGATATCGCCCTGAGATTTCGGGGCGTTGCTTTTCATTAACGATTTTTGCCATCGGCCAATGATTCAAAATCGAACCATAGAAAACATGATTCATCGGATCCGGCGACGGCTCGAGAAAGCCCTGGATGGCACCCATGATCATTATTTTCTGTTTTTTTCTAAAGATCCGGGCCGCCTCGTCCGGATGGGGCTTCGCCTGTTTTACACCGGCATCCGGATGGATCCGGAACAGGCAGCCGTCATCTCGGCGCTTCCCCGAAACGCCGTCATCGTTTATGCCGTCAAGTACAGCAGTCGTTTCGAGTATTTGTTTTGTCACAATCGCATGGGCGACATGGGGCTGCCTTGTCCCGAGATCGCTTTCGGGTTTCGGACCGTCGCCTTGCAACCGGTCCGCCGGATCTTTCAAGTTCTGCTGGCCCATCTGGACCATTTCTTTCGAAACCGATCCCGCCTGGATCCGTACAAGCGCGGTTACATCGAACGTTCCCTGACCGATGGACATGCCGGATATGTCACCCTGCTGGAGAAAAAGGGGATCCACCGCCGGCTTTTAAAAACCAAAAAAGACCCCCTCCGGCAGATCATCGAAATCCAGAAAAGGATCGACAAACCCGTCTATATCGTTCCCCAGCTCATGTTTTTCAGCCGGACACCCCATCGAAAGGTTCGGACCCTTTTGGATATTTTCTTCGGGACTGAAGAAAAGCCGGGACGACTGCGCCGCGTGGTCACCCTTTTCAAGAATCCCGGGAAAGTGTTCGTGGAGACGTCGGACCCCCTCGATCTGAACACATTCCTTTCTCAACCGGAGGTGGCCGCGGAAAACCTGGTGCAACAGGCCTTTCTCCTGCGTCGTCACCTCATCGAACAAATCAACCGGCATCGCCAGACCATCACAGGTCCCACCATCAAAACCCGGGAAGAAATCAAACAGGACATTCTGACGAGTGACCGGCTCAATGAATTTCTGGTCCATCACGCCGGAAGCCGGGAAATCCCGCTTCCCAAAGTACGGAAGGAAGCCGATGACTACCTCGATGAAATCGCCGCCAACTACAACCCTTCTTTCGTGCGGTTCGCATCGGTCATCGTCAAATGGATCCTTGAATCCATGTTCGAAGGCGTTTCCATTGAATCCAACGCCGTCAACCGGGTTCGGCAATTCTCCAGGAAAGGGCCCGTCATCTTCGTCCCCTGTCACAAGAGCCACGTGGACTACCTTGTTCTCCCCTATTTGCTCTATACACACAACATGCCGGCGCCGCATATCGTGGCCGGAAACAATCTTTCCTTTTGGCCCATAGGGCCCCTCTTCCGGATGGGGGGGGCGTTTTTCATCCGGCGGTCCTTCCGGGGAGCGGTGTTGTACGCAAGGGTCTTTTCCGAATACGTGTACAAACTCCTGGAAGAAGGGTTCAACATCAAAGTCTTCATGGAAGGGGGAAGAAGCCGTACCGGGAAACTCCTTGTGCCGAAACTCGGATTTTTGTCCCTGCTGCTCAGTGCCTTTAAAAACGGGGCATGCGAAGAACTCACCTTCATTCCCATCTTTATCGGCTACGACCGCGTCCTGGAGGAAAGCGCCTATCTGAATGAGGTGGAAGGCGGACAAAAGGAGTCGGAAAGCCTGATCCAGATCATCAAAGCCCGGAAATTCCTAAAACGGCGCTACGGAAGAATCTATATTAAGATGGGAGAGGCGGCCTCGGCGCGGTCCCTTTTCAGCGAGGCGGCGAATCCCGGTGATGACATTCCGCAAAAAGTCTTCAACACAATGGTCCGCACCCTCGGGTATCGCCTGGCCCATGCCATCGACAGTGTTGCCGTCGTTACGCCCCATGCCCTGGCGGCCAGCGCCATACTCAACACCCAAAAACCCGTCTTCACCCGGCAGCACCTCTGGAAAGATATCGAAACCTACCTGATCCACCTCAACTTCCAGAATGCCACCCTGGCCGATTCCCTTGTCCTCGATACCCGGACGGCCATCGATAATGCACTGGGAGATTATCTCCAGCGGAAATTTATTGAAACGGTGTCCCCCAAAAAAGGGGAAACAGATGCCCAGACGCTTTATCAGATCAAGGAAAATCAGCGTCCCAACCTGGAATATTACAAGAACAACACCATCGCATTCTTCATCCCGGCCGCCTTTACCGCCCTGGCGATTTTGGAGACGGACGCCTTCCAGTTCAGTGCATCCCATCTCCACGCGGGTTATTCCGCCTTACAGGAGTTCTTCAGGTTCGAGTTTGCGTTCAGTGTGGACCGCACACCCGAATACCTGATCCGCAAAACCCTCAAAGCATTCATCGACGACGCCATTCTCATGCCGCACCCCACGCTTCCGGACACCTACAACCTCACCTCTTCGGGGTTTAGAAAACTCAAGTCCTTTTCGGCTTTTCTGAAAACATTTTTCGAAGCCTACGCCGTGGTTCTGGACTTTTTTGAAAAGGCGCCCAAGAACGGCTTCAGCCCCAAGGATCGTCTGCGAAAAATCCAGGCCCGGGGAAACCGCATGTACAAACTCAAACAGATCGAACGCAAGGAATCCCTTTCCAAGATTTACTACCAAAACGCCGTGGATTTTTTCCTCTCCCAGGGGATCAAGAGCCGGGAGGACGAAGAAAAAATCGTTTTCTTTTCGGACATGATCAGACGCTACCAGGCATATATGTAAACGCCGATCATGAAAGCCCTGATTCTTTGCGCCGGTATCGGCGATCGGCTCCGCCCCTATACACGGATCCGCCCAAAACCCTTGTTTTTCATTTCCGGCGCGCCGATCCTGGATCGTCTCATCCATGATCTCTACACCGCCGGGGTCGAGGCCGTCATCCTCAATACCCACCACCTGGCGGATCAGATCGAAGCCCATGTCCGAAAATCGCGGTATCCCATCCCGGTGCATCTTTCCTACGAACCCGCAATCCGGGGTACCGGAGGCGCCATTGCAAATAACGCCCATGCACTGGGAGACACGCCATTTTTCGTCATCAACGGCGATATTCTGACCGACATCGATTTTCGGGCTGTCTATGCCCGGCATCTTGCACAGGGCGGTTCCGCGACGCTGGTTTTCGTCAGTGATCCGGCATTCAACACGGTCTTCGTGGACCCGAAGGGGACCGTTTGCGCCTTTGATGAAGAAGATGCCGTATCGATTCCAAAGGATGCCGTAAAACTGACCTTCACGGGAATCCAGGTGCTGGATAACACCATTTTGGATTATATCCCGAATACCGGGTTTTCAAGCAGCATCGACGCGTACCGCCGGATGCTCGCCGGCGGCAAACCCCTTTGGGCATGGGTGCCGCAAAAGGCCTATTGGAAGGATATCGGCACTCCCGAACGATACCGGGACGCCGCCCTCGACGTCCTGGCGGCCGAAGCCTTTTTCCAAACAGGGGCTGTTCCGCAGGCCACCCTGGAACCGATCCGAAAAACCGCCCTGGCGGGAGACGGCTCGGATCGGACGTGGTTCCGCCTTTTCCGAAAGAAAAAGACGCTGGTGGCCGTCCATCACGGAATCCGGATCGATCCGGGGCCCGGCGAAATGGATTCCTGGATCCGAATCGGCGGATTCTTGAACGCCAAGGGGATACCGGTCCCGAAGATCCATGGTGTTGACCATTTTTCCGGATGGGCGGTCATGGAAGATTTGGGGAATCTCTCCCTCCAGGAACATATCCGCAACACGCCGTCGCCGGAAGACCGTGCCGCAATCTATCAACACGTCATCGACCGGATGATCGACTTTTCGACCCGGGGCATCCGGGGATTCGACCTGACCTGGGCCTATCAGGGCCCCATTTATAACGAAAATCTTATCCTCAAGGACGAATGCGGTTACTTCCTGGAGTCGTTTGTCCATGGATATCTGGGGATCGCCTTCCCCGCTGAACGTCTTGAAAAGGAATGGAAACACCTTGCCCGCCGGACCCTGGAGAACGCGGAATTCGGCCTGATGCATCGTGACTTTCAGTCCCGGAACATCATGGTGACGGGCAAAGGGATCTTTTTCATCGATTTCCAGGGCGCCCGGGTGGGACCCGTTCAGTATGACCTGGCGTCTTTGCTCATCGATCCTTACGTGGATCTGCCGGTTTTCCTGCAGGAACGGCTTCTGGCGTTCGCAATGAAACGACTGGCCATAAAGCGATCCTTCACCCCCCGCCGATTCCTGGACGGATACGGGTGTTGCGCCCTCTGCCGGAATCTCCAGGCCCTGGGCGCCTTTGCCCACCTGAGCCGGGTGAAGGGAAAAACCGTTTTCGAGACGTACATCCCCCCTGCCGTCAAAAGCCTGTCCCGCCTTGTCGACGCTTTGCCCCGGAGCGATTTTCCCCGGTTGCATGAACTGAAGTCAATGATTGCAGCCGCCGTCGGTTTTTGATAAGGTGAACCCTCGTTTTTGTGAGCGTTCGCGCCTTTTCGAAAAAAGAGATGCAACACAGGAGACGGACGATGGAAAAGATCCGCGTCATGGTCAACGGGCTCCCGGGCAACATGGCCGCCGAAACGGCGGCGCATATCCTCAAGGAAAATCGATTCACCCTGTTGCCGTACGCCCTCACGGGACCGGAAATCACGGAAAAAACCTGCACGGTTAACGGACACCGCATCACGCTGTTTGGCCCGGAAAACCGGGATGCAATCCTCGAAGAAACCCAGCGCCCCGATGTCACCGTTGACTACACCCATCCCACGGCGGTGAACGCCAATGCCGACTGGTACTGCCGAAAGGGCCTTTCCTTTGTCATGGGGACCACAGGCGGAGACCGGAAGAAGCTGACGGAAACCGTTTTACATTCGGACGTCTGCGCCGTTATCGCCCCCAACATGGCCAAGCAGATCGTCGCTTTCCAGGCCATGATGGCGTACGCCGCAGACCACTTCCCCGGTCTTTTCAACGGATATACCCTCACGATCCGGGAAAGCCACCAGAAGGGAAAAGCGGACACTTCCGGCACCGCCAAGGCCATGGTGAGCTATTTTAATCAATTGGGAATCCCTTTTTCAGAAGAACAGATTCAAAAGGAGCGGGATCCGGTGGTGCAGCGGGAAGAATGGAAGATACCCGAGACCTGCCTTGCGGGACACGGATGGCACACCTATTCCCTGACCTCCGCCGACGAGACGGTGCACTTCCAGTTCACCCATAATGTCAACGGCAGAAAGATCTATGCCTTGGGCACCCTGGACGCCGTCGCCTTCCTTTCCCGGAAAATCCTGGCCGGCGAAAAAGGAAAGGTCTATTCCATGATCGATGTATTGAAGGGGGCCTGACCCACGCCGATGAAAAACGCAATCCCGTTGGCCATCGTCCTTTTTTTCTTTTCCGGGTTCGCCTTCGGCCAGGAGACGTATCCGAAACCCGGATGGCGTTCGGAAGCAAATCCCATCGCAAGTCCCTACGCCCGGCCCGGAGGAGAAATATCGGTCTTTCTGGGCCAGTACCCCAAAAGCCTCAATTACTACCTGGATGCCAGCACCCAGAGTGCCCAGATTTTCGGGGCCCTGTTCGAAACCCTTCTTTCCATGAATCCGGTCACCCTTGAATATGAACCCGCACTGGCAAAGGGCTGGGTCCTTTCCGCGGATAAGAAGACATTTACCTTTTTCATGGATCCGGATGCCGAATGGAGCGACGGCCGCCCGGTGACGGCCCACGACGTCCGGTGGACCTATGACGCGATCATGGATCCCAAAAATCTAACCGGGCCCCATAAGATCGACATGGAACGCTTCTTCCCGCCCGAAGTCGTCGATGACCACACCATCGTCTTTACGGCAAAAGATGTTCACTGGAAGAACCTGGGCGCCGCCGGCGGATTCTTCATCCTCAGCCGGGGCGCCTATGCGGAAAAGGACTTCAACAAAATCAATTTCGAATTCCCGGTGGTTTCCGGTCCATACGCCCTTGGAGACCTCCGGGAAGGCCTTTCGGTGACACTCAATCGCCGGGCGGATTGGTGGAACCGCCCGGATGCCCGTTTTAAAGGGGTCGGGAACTTCGACCGCATCCGGTTCAAATTCTTCGCGGAACGGGAAAACGCCTTCGAAGCCTTTAAAAAGGGACAGATCGATCTCTTTCCGGTGTACACGTCCCGGTTGTGGGTTAACGAAACCACGGGAGAAAAATTCATTGACAACTGGATCGTCAAGCAAAAAGTGTACAATTCAAACCCCGTCGGTTTTCAGGGGTTTGCCATGAACATGCGCAAACCCCCCTTTGATGATCTTAAGGTGCGAAAAGCCATGGCGCACCTTCTTGACCGGGAAAAAATGAACGCCACCTTGATGTATAACCAGTACTTCCTGCACCGCTCCTATTTCGAAGACCTCTATGATGCCGCCCATCCCTGTCCCAACCCCCTGGTCCGGTTCGATAAAAACGAAGCCCGGAGACTGTTGAACGAGGCGGGATGGAAACCGGACCCGGAAACGGGGTTCCTGCTCAAAGACAAAAAACGGTTTTCCTTCAAATTCCTGACCCGGGCCGCTTCTTCGGAAAAGTTTTTATCCATCTACGCCGAAGACCTTAAGGACGTGGGCATCGAACTGATCATCGACAAAAAGGACTGGGCGGCCTGGGCCAAAGACATGGATGGATTCAACTTCCAAATGACCTGGGCCGCCTGGGGTTCCGGCGTCTTCAAAGACCCGGAAGGGATGTGGTCCTCGAAAGAGGCCCACCGGCAAGGCAGCAGCAACATCACGGGGTTTCAGGATTTTCGGGTGGACGCCCTCATTGAAGCCCAGAAATCCATCTTCGACATCCAAAAACGAAACGCGATTTGTCGTGAAATTGATGAAATCCTTTACAAGGCCTTCCCCTATGTTCTGCTGTGGAACATCAACTACACGCGCTTGCTGTACTGGAACACGTTCGGCACCCCCCCCACCGTGCTGACCAAGTATGGCGACGAAAGCAGCGCATACTGGTATTGGTGGCTGGACCCGGATTCGGCGGCGGGTCTGAAAGACGCCATGGAGCTGGGATTACCGCTTCCCCACCGGGAACCCGTGATCCGCTTTGAAGACGCTTTTTTAAAGACGCCGCCCTGACCGCGCATCGAAAGGGGATGGGGTGATTTCAAAGCTTTTTCGGTTTTTCAAAACAGATGTGTGGGATCTCTCCCCGGCGGAGCTGCCCCGGACCCGGCGGGTACTGATTTCCGTTTTACGGGTATTTTTGCTGACCCTGAACAATTTTTACCGGGATCAATGCGCCTTGAGGGCCACGGCCCTGACCCTGTATACGCTCCTTTCAGTGGTGCCGGTCCTGGCTCTGGCATTCGGAATCGCCAAAGGCTTCGGGTTCGAAAAACACTTCCAGGCCCAGATTCTCCAACAGATTCCCGAGCAGGAAGCCGTTCTCAAACAGATCATCGTCTTTGCCCAAAATCTCCTGGAAACGGCTCGGGGCGGCGTGGTGGCCGGTGTGGGCGTGGTGGTCCTTCTCTGGTCGGTGATCAATATTTTCGGACAGATTGAAGACGCCTTGAACCGGATCTGGAACGTTGAAAAGGCGCGAAGCCTCGGGCGCAAATTCAGCGATTATCTTTCCTTGATGCTCGTTTACCCCATCGCCATGTTCCTTTCCTCCAGCATTACGGTTTACCTTGCCTCCCAGGCCGCCGTCCTTTCCGAAAAAACGGCCATCCTGGATATGGTGGGGTCCTTGCTTCTCTTTTTTTTACGGCTGCTGCCCTACGTCATCCTCTGGACGTTTTTCGCCTTCATCTATATCTTTATGCCCAACCGGAAGGTGCCGTTTCGATCGGGGGTTCTGGCCGGCATCCTGGCGGGGACCCTGTACCAGGTGGTGCAGTGGGGATACATCGCGCTGCAGGTGGGTGTGGCCAAGTATCATGCCATTTACGGGAGTTTCGCCGCCCTCCCCTTGTTTTTGGTGTGGCTCCAACTCAGCTGGATCATTGTCTTGTTCGGCGCGGAGTTGTCTTTCAGTATTCATCAGTATCCGGCCTATCCGGCGGATCTTATGGGAAAAAAGGGTTTGAGTCCATTCAGCATCAAGCTGACGGCCCTCCAGGTGGTGCACACCGTGATCCGGGCGTTTCAAGACAGGGAAGCGCCCCTTTCGGCCCCTCGGCTATCGGAGCGTCTCGGATGCCCGCCGGTGGTGTTAAAACCGGTCATCGAGACCCTGGTTTCCACCGGTATCCTGTCCCAAGTCCGATCCGACGAGGACGCGCACGAGCCCGGCTATCAGCCCGGATGCGACACGGATCTGTTGACCATCGGATTCGTTCTGGAGGCCGTGGACCGGCAGGGATCCGGGCGGGTGCCCCTTTCCGAAACGCCGGAAGTCCGGCGATTTCGGGAGGCGTTGGCCGGATTTTCAGAGGCGGTCCGCAATTCTCCCCAAAACCGGAAACTCAAGGAGATTTAAGGTGTGCCCCGGCCTACTTGCTTCCCCGGACGATGTGGTAGGTGATGGATTTGTACCCCAGGACCTTCTGGATGTGAAACACCAGGATACGACTTTCGTAGTTTTCCACGTACTGCTTTAATTCCCGCCGGGCCTCCCGGAACGTCCGGCTCTGGAGATGGGCCACAAGCTTGTCGATCTCCTGGGCCCGGCCCTCGCAGATGATATGCGGGCCGTCCCCGATGAGGACCTCCCATTCCCCGGCGACGGTGATTCCCAGCTTTTCAAGACGAGGGTAAAAGGATTCCAGGACGTACTTTTCGGCCGCGTCCTTTCTCTGGCTCACCACGTCCCACATCTGGTTGAACTTGACCGTATTCTCCTTGATGTCCGTGGAATAGGCTTCCTTCTTTCCCGTGGATACCAGGACTTTGGTCTTGTACTTCTTGATGTAGTTATGGAGTTCGTCGATGAGGGACCGGTAGCGCTTGTCCGTGAGCGCCCTTTCCAGAAGGTCCAGATCGTTGGTGATGCCCTCGAAAATGATTTCGGCATACGCCCCCACAAGGACGGTCCACCCGGCCACGGTGTGAATGCCCAGTCGATTGATTTCGGGGATGAATTGATGGGTGACGAATTTCTCGTAGTCTTTGACCTTTTCGTGATCGACGGTCCAGTATTGGTTGAATTTCACCGGCATGGGGGGTCCCTCCTTTTTTAGGGTTTGCCGTTGCCCAACAAGGGCTGCGCCGTCACCGGCGGTTCAAATTATACCCTGAAGCGTTTCCCGGATCAAGACAAATAGCCGAAGGCTCATGCGGGGATCGTGTAGGCAAGCGCCAGGGCGTCATCCAGTTTGTCGATGCGGTTTCCGCCGGCCTGGGCCATATCGGGGCGCCCGCCGCCGCTGCCACCCACGAGACCGGAAATTTCCTTGATGATGTTTCCGGCATGGAAACGCTCCGCCAGGTCCTTTGTGACCATCGTAACAAGCAGCACCCGCTGATCGGCGACGGCGCCCAGGACGACGATGCCGGAGCCGATGCGGTCCTTGAACCGGTCGGCAAGATCTCTCAAGGCCGCAGGGGTTTCCGCCGCCACTTTTTTGGCCAGCACCCGCACACCGTTGACCGTGCGGATTTCGGTTTCAATATTTTCCGTGGACCGGGCGGCAAGACCGATCTTGAGATGTTCCACTTCCTTTTCCAGGGTCTTCAGCCGGGTAAGGAGGGCTTCCACCCGCAAAGGAACGGCGTCGGGTTTGTCCCGGAGTTTTTCCGCAGTCTCCCTCAGGATGGCAAAGGTGTTTTGAACGTGCGCCACGGCCTTTTCGCCGGTAAGGGCGTCGATGCGCCGAATCCCGGAAGCCACCGAGGATTCGGCGATGACCTTGAACAGGCCGATCCGCCCCGTGTTGTCCGTGTGGGTGCCGCCGCACAGCTCTTTGCTGAAGGCGGAAAGGGAAATCACCCGGACGCGGTCCCCGTACTTTTCTTCGAAAAGGGCCGTCGCACCGGATTTGAACGCCTCCTCGGCCTCCATCTCCCGGCCTTCCACGGGGAGGGCTTCCCGGATTTTCTCGTTGACACCGGCTTCGATGCGATCCAGTTCCTTTTGAGGAATGGGGGAAAAATGGGTAAAATCGAAGCGCAGCCGATCCGGCGCCACCAGGGAACCCGCCTGCTTGACATGCTCCCCCAGAACCTGCCGGAGCACCGCGTGGAGGATATGGGTGGCCGTATGGTTCAATTCCGTGGCCTGTCGTTTTTCCGGGTCCACGTCCAGGGTCAGCGTATCCCCCTTGGCCACGCGTCCCTCGCGGATTTTACCCTTGTGGATGATGATACCGGTGGGGTCTTTGACAGTGTCGTAGATCTCCCCGGTGCCCTCCGGCCCGGAGAATGTCCCCGCATCCCCCACCTGTCCGCCGGCTTCCGCATAAAAGGGGGTGATGTCCGTAACGATTTCCACCGTTTCCCCGGCATCGGCGGTTTCCTCCTCCTGTCCGTCTTTCACCAGAAGCACCACCGTTGCCTCGGCCGTCAGACGGTCATATCCAACGAACTCTGGCTGGAACCCGGTGGCCGAAAGGGATTTGTACGCCTCGGCGATCCCCGTAAAAACCACGGTGGATCGGGATTTTTCCCGCTGGACGTCCATGGCCCGATCGAATCCTTCGAGATCCAGTGTCAGGTTCTCGTCCCGGACCACGTCCCGGACAATATCCACCGGGAATCCGTAGGTATCGTAAAGCTTGAAGACCACGTCCCCGGGAACCGTGGTCATCCCTTTCGCTTTCATCTCTTCCAGGGTGTCGTTCAATAGTTTCAGGCCGTGGTCCAGGGTCTCCATGAACCGGAGTTCTTCGTTTTGGATGACGTTTCCGATGAAGGCGGATGCCTGGGCCAATTCGGGGTAGGCATCCTTCATGATGTCATACACGACTTCCGCGGTACGATGCAGAAACGGCCGCTTCAATCCGATGTTCCGGCCGTATCGAACCGCCCGCCGCATGATCCGCCGCAGGACATATCCGCGCCCTTCGTTGGAGGGAAGCACGCCGTCGCCGATGAGAAAGGCCGCCGCCCGGGAGTGGTCCGCGATGACTTTCATGGCCACATCATCCGCCCGGGAAGCACCGAAGGGCTTATTGGAGAGTTCTTCCACCTGCCCGATGATGGGGCGGATGAGGTCCGTATCGAAGTTGGTGGGGACGTCCTGGATCAGGGACACCAGGCGTTCCAGCCCCATGCCGGTGTCGATGCTGGGTTTGGGCAGCGGCGTCATCTCTCCGGAAGCGTCCCGGTTGAACTGCATGAAGACCAGGTTCCATATTTCCAGGTACCGGTCACATTCGCATCCGACTTTGCAATCGGGCTTTTGACACCCGTAAGATTCACCCCGGTCGTAGATGACCTCGCTGCAGGGGCCGCACGGTCCGGTATCGCCCATGGCCCAGAAATTGTCCGCCTCTCCGAACCGGACGATCCGATCTTCGGGGATTCCGGTCACCTTCCGCCACAACACCGCCGCCTCATCGTCGTCGAGATAGATGGTGGCCCACAGCCGGTCCGGGTCGAATCCGTAGCCGTTGGTGAGCAGGTCCCACCCGTACTCGATGGCCCCTTCCTTGAAGTAGTCCCCGAAGGAAAAATTGCCCAGCATCTCGAAAAAGGTGTGGTGCCGGGCGGTGTATCCCACGTTTTCCAGGTCGTTGTGCTTTCCTCCGGCCCGGACGCATTTCTGGGACGTCACGGCCCTGAGATACCCTCTATTTTCCTCTCCCAAAAAGACGCGTTTGAACTGGACCATCCCCGCATTGGTAAACAAGAGGGTGGGATCATCCGACGGGACCAGGGATGAACTCCGCACGATACGATGGCCGTGTTTCTTGAAGTATTCGAGGAATTGCCTGCGGACCGCTTCTCCTGTCATGGATTACTCCGTCTGCTTTTGATCGGCTTTTTTCTTTGAAATCCCCAGGGCTTCCTGGGTTTTTGCAAGGACGTTTTCGAAAATATCGTTGTTTTCCATCAAAAAGCGCTTGGCATTCTCCCGGCCCTGGCCGATCCGTTCCCCGTTGTAGGCGTACCAGGTCCCGCTTTTTTCGATCACGTTGCAGGAGACGGCCGTGTCGAGAAGGTCCCCGGCCCGGGAGATGCCCTCCCCGTAGAGAATATCGAACTCCACTTCCTTGAACGGGGGCGCCATTTTGTTTTTCACCACCCGGACCTTGGTCCGGTTTCCGATGATGTTCTGCCCGTCCTTGATGGCATTGATCCGCCGGATGTCAAGGCGCAGGGAAGAATAAAATTTAAGGGCGTTTCCGCCCGTGGTGGTCTCCGGGTTTCCGAAAAAAACACCGATTTTCATGCGGATCTGGTTGATGAAAATCACCGACGTCATGGTTTTCCCGATGGTGCCCGTGAGTTTGCGCAACGCCTGGGACATGAGACGGGCCTGGAGCCCCATGTGGGAATCCCCCATTTCACCTTCGATCTCGGCCCGGGGGACCAGGGCCGCCACGGAATCGACCACGACAATATCGATGGCGCCGCTTCTAACCAGCATTTCGGCGATCTCAAGGGCCTGCTCGCCCGTATCGGGCTGGGAAACCAGCAGCTCGTCGCTGTTGACCCCCAGCTTTTTGGCATAATGGATGTCCAGTGCGTGCTCCGCGTCGATGAACGCGGCGATTCCCCCCTTTCTCTGGGCTTCGGCCACCGCGTGGAGGGCAAGGGTCGTCTTTCCGGAAGATTCGGGACCGAATATTTCGCTGACGCGCCCTCGGGGCAAACCGCCGATGCCCAGCGCATGATCCAGCGCCAGGGAACCGCTGGGGATGACCGGGACATCGATGATGGTATCCCCCCCCAGTTTCATGATGGCGCCTTTTCCGAACTGGCGTTCGATTTGACTGATGGCGCTTTCCACCGCCTTGCCTTTCTCCGATGATGCCGCCATGACCCCCTCCTTTTTCTTTGATCCTGTTACGATCCTATTCATCCTTTCCCAATGCGGCAACGGCCAGTTTCGAATAGACGGGACCCGAGGGCTTCAGGTCGCTGCGAAAAAGAACCACCGCATCAAGGATGAATGGTTCGGTTTCAAACCCCCGGCCCATCTCCAGTACATCCATGAGGGCAGGAAGCGACGGGTTTTTCTTGAACCGGCCCACCGTCAGATGCCCCTTGAAGGGGCGCCCCTCGGATGGAAAACCCAGGCCTTCCAGGCACGCCTCCAGGGTCTTATGAAATTCAATAAGCCTGTTTCCCGTATCCTTCAACCCCACCCATATGACCCGGGGTTTGCGGACGCCCGGAAAAACCCCCACCCCCTTTGCCGCAAGACAGACGGGACCTCTGCTCAAAGCCGCCGTATTCAGGCAGCTTGAAATCCTTTCGACATCCCGAACCGGTATGTCGCCCAAAAATTTGAGGGTCACGTGTATATTTTCCGGCAAGACCCATCTTGCACGCAAACCCCGGCGCCGCATCCGTTCCTGAACATCGCCCAGGGCCTTTAAGACAGGATCGGGCAATTCAAAAGCGACAAAGGCGCGAAGGGTTTCTTCCGGCCGGGTCATGGTTGTTTGTCTTGGAAACGCTCCACGCTGATCCCTGGAATCGGGTGTTTCTTCTCATTTGGACGGCAGCGTGAACTGGGGCGTCCCGAGAAGAAACTTTTTTTCCTGAATCCATTTTTTCAAAATATCGGCGATCTCCCGTGCCCGGGACACACTCGACAGCGGCACCGTTGGAATGGTCTTCCCGTTGACATTGACGGCGCCGCTTTTCAATTCCGCGTAACTGACCTGGGCCAAGCTTTTGGAGATGCCGTTGGGATAATCGTGGCCGTAGTCCACCACCTGGGTAAACAGGTCCTCATCGGACAGCCCCGTATACTGGGCGATCTTTTCGTTCAATAGCGGAATCGGCACCCCCAGTCCCACGGAAAGGGACGTCCCGTAGCCTTGCATGCTGGCCCCCATGAGCCATTTCGGGCTCATCTGTTTCAGGTCTCCCATGACCCACAGCGTCCCGGCCGGCGTCAGAGGCGCCCCTTTCCGGGACCGTTTCACGGAGGGTTTGTGCTGGGTGCCGTGCCAGGTGACGTACCCCACGCCACCCCCGAGAAAGATGCGGGTCCCCAGTCCAATGGTCATATAATAGGGATCGTTCAGCAATGGGCTGAGCTGTCCGGCGGAGCAGTAATTGGCATTGCCCATACGCGGTTTAAGGGTTCCCATATAGGTGTAGATGGTCCTGTTGGTCCCGTTGACGGCGCAATTGTAGTTTTGATATCCGTTTCTGGGATTGCACAGGGTGGCCTGGGGAAGCCCGGCCAGGGTCACCTCCTTTTCGATGCCCCGGTTCGGATAACAATCCGTGCCGTAAGCCGCGGCCTTGAGGTACACTTTCTTTTTTGCCACCAGGTCCTCGATGACATGCCCGCCCCCGTAACGGAACTCCCCGGGATACACCTTGTTCAAGGGATCGTCCTCGCAGGGCTCGGTGGCGCCGATGTAACAATCCACGGCCGCCAGCCCGGCATAGGCCGGCACTTTATTCAGCCACACCCGGCTCGCCTTGATGGTGGGCAGAAACTGACCGAAGTTGATGAAGGCCCCCGAAGAGCACATGGGGGCAAACGTTCCGGTGGTCACCACGTCCACGCGCCGCGCCGCCTCCACGGGTCCTTCCGACTTGACGATGGGAACGATCTCCTCGGCCGTGACCACCACGGCCTTGCCGGAACGGATCCTGGCGTTGATTTCATCAATGGTTTTCTGGATGCGGTATTTTTTCACACGCCTCCTTTATCTTCTATCTTCTTCTTTCTACCCGCTCTCGGTACCGTCAAGCTTGGCGTTGATGCGCTTTTCGATCCACAGGGGATCCCACCATTCCACCGGTTGCACGAAGGTATCGTGGATCACCATGCTGAAGTGAAGGTGATCCCCTCCGGCCAAACCCGTGTCCCCGGTATGGCCGATGATATCCCCTTGCGTCACCTCCTGTCCTTTCTGAACCGCATAATCACTCAGATGGGAATACATGCTGAAAACGCCGAGTCCGTGATCGATGAGGATCGTCTGGCCGTAAATCCCCAATTCTCCGGCAAAGGCCACTTTTCCGTCATTGGCCGCAGGAACCGGGGCATGCGCCGTGGCGGCCAGATCAATGCCCAGGTGCACCTGCTCATCCACCTTTTTCCCCTGATACACATAATCCCGGTGATCGGCGAATCCCGCCTGCCGTTCGGAATTGGGAAGCCGGAGGAAAGGGCCGTCCCATAATCGGATCTGTTCGGATTCGGCCGTCAACTGAACCATCTGCTGATAATTTTTTTGCCTAAGCGCCCGATTGACGACCAAAAACCGGTCGATGAGGGATCCGGTGCCGGCACCGTCGATTTGGGATTCGAATCTCGGCAATATCCGGCCAAAAAAACCCTCGGAAAGACCGATGACGTCCTTTTTGAACCGCCGGGCCTTGATATGATAAGAAAATCCGGTGCGTGCGGTGTTTCCGGCCCCATCCACGGCTTCGACGGCAATGGGGGTTCCGGGTCCCTGGGTATGTTTCAGGGCGAAAAACGCGACGTATCGTTGCGGGTCATCCGCGTGCCCGCCGTACCCGGGGAAAAAATGCTCTCCAACCCGGACCCCGGTTTTGGGGCATGATTCGGTGAGCCGGTATACGACAAGCCCCGTCCCCCCCTGGTTCAGGTAATGGAATTTGCTCAACACCACGATCTGGGGCGGCCGTGTGTCGATCACCGTTTCTTTTTCCAAATACCCCGGATTTCCGTGAAACCAGTGCCGCCAGGAATGATCCCGGGCCATGACCCGAAACATTGCCTTCCCGTCGGCAAGGCCCAGCTTGTTCGGTTCCACGGTGACGGTATAGGTCTTTTCCCGGATCCCGGATTTGGAAAAAACACCCGGGGACTTAAAATCTTCCTCCAGGAGCGGGATCGCCTTGTTTTCCTTTAAAATTTCCACCTTCACCCGCGATAGACCGCTCTTGGCGTCCGAAACGGAAACCTTGACCTCCGCGTGTATTCCCAGGGAAAAGGTTTCGGGCGCCACCTCGATGCGGGGGGGTGTGCCTTCCATTTTCACCCACAGCAACGCCCCCGCGACGATCACCAGTACGGCAAAAAAGGGCGCCAACCATCGCCATTTTGTCTTTTTTTCTTTTGATTTCAATTACTTGATACCTCTCCAAGGAAATAAAAAAGGACCATACCAATTAAATGCACGCCGATCAAGGCTTCTTTTCGTTTGTTGACTTTTATCGGCACCGGCGATAAAAGATGGACGTGTTTACGGCAGTAAAAAAATCGGAAAGGACGCGTTTATTCAATGGATTCCCGAGGTGTCGAGATTCGTAAAGGGATCGTTGTGGGCGGCAGCGCCCCCTTGGCCCTCATCGCCGGGCCGTGCGTGATTGAAGATGCCAAAACCCCTTACCGGATCGCCGCTACCCTTAAAAGCCTGACCCGGCGTCTGGAAATCCCGTTTATTTTCAAGGCCTCCTTCGACAAGGCGAACCGAAGCGCCATCGATTCTTTCCGGGGCCCGGGGGTGATGGAAGGCCTGGAGATCCTCAAGCGGATCAGGACGGAACTGGACGTTTGCATCCTTTCCGATGTCCATCGCATCTCCCAAATCGATGCCTGCGCCGGGGTCCTGGACGTCCTCCAGATTCCTGCGTTTTTATGCCGGCAAACGGACCTGGTGACCGCAGCAGCGGCCACCGGAAAACCCGTCAACATTAAAAAAGGACAGTTCCTTGCACCCAGAGACATGGCCAACGTAATCCATAAGGCGGCTTCCACCGGGAATACGCGGATTTTCATTACCGAACGGGGAAGCTGTTTCGGATACAACAACCTTGTGGTGGATTTCAGGGGAATCCCCATTATGCAGAAAACCGGATGCCCCGTGATCTTCGACGCCACGCACAGCGTCCAACTTCCCGGCGGAGAAACCACGCGTTCCGGGGGAGAGCGGCAGTTCGCACCCGTGTTGGCCAAAGCGGCGGTGGCCGCCGGCGCGGACGGCATCTTTATGGAAGTCCATCCCACACCCGACCAGGCCCTGTGCGACGGGCCCAACTCCCTGCCCCTGGACGATTTGGAATCGCTTCTCGCCACGCTCGTGGGTATCCGGAACGTTCTCAGTGCTTCAGCAACATGATCGCATCCTCTCCTGTCGATAAACCCTTTTCCCCGCCGCCCCGGGAAAAAGACCTGGCGGACCGCCTCGCCGCGATACAGGTGTTGACCATGGACGTGGACGGCGTCCTCACGGACGGCGCCATCATCTATTCCGACGCCGGAGAAGAGATCAAGGCCTTCAGCGTCAAGGACGGCCTGGGAATACGCCTCCTCCTGGAATCGCATATTCCGGTTTGCCTGATCACCGGAAGAAGCTCCAAGGCGCTGCACCATCGGTGTAAAAATCTTGGTATATCATTTGTTTATGACGGCATATCGGACAAGAAAAGCATTTTGAACAAGGTGTGCCGCGACACCGGCTTCCCGCCGGAGGCCATCGCCTTTGTGGGAGATGACCTCCCGGATTTGGCACTGAAAGGATCGGTGGGGTTTTTTATCGCGGTGGCCGACGCCCACGACGTCCTCCGGGAAAGGGCGGACTGGGTGACCCGTGCACCGGGCGGAAAAGGGGCAATTCGGGAGGTTTGCGACGCCATTTTAAAGGCCAAGGGATTATGGGAAAAAAACCCTTGGATAGCCGATGAAGACCCCCGTTAAAAAAAGCCGTTCGAGAAAGCCGAAGGCCCTTGGCTGGCTTTTGGCCGGCGTGATCCTCGCCACCCTCGTGGCTTTAATCGCCGTTTTCGTGGGATACCGGCGCGTGGTGGTGAACCCGGAAGATGCCGCTGAAATGCTGACGCGGACCGGCGCCGAGATCGCCCTCAAAAAAATCCGCCACACCGCCACCCGCAACGGCCGGGATGAGTGGACCCTCACCGCGAAATCCGCCCGGGTCATGGAGGATCATAACCGGACGATCATCGACAGCCCTTCCGTGGTCTTTTACATGGAAGACGGAAAAAAGGTCTACCTCACCGCGAAACAGGGAATCCTGGAACCCCGCACCAACGACCTGGAAGCCATCGGCGATGTCACGGTTAATTACGAGATCTATGTCCTGAAAACCCAGCGAATGTATTACGATCATCAAAAACGCCGCATCTATTCCAAAGTCCCGGTGACCATCGAAGGAGACCGGATTTTCCTGGCAGCCGACCGGATGGTATATGATCTGGACACGAAAACCTCCACCTTCAAGGGAAACATTGAAAGCAGGATTCATGAACGATTCGTCTTGTAATCGAAAACGTCCGAAACGCGCCGTTCCGGCGGTGCTTTTTTTGGGAATGCTTCTCCTTTTGTTCGCCCCGGCAACAGCCGAAGACCCTCCTGCCGCGGATACAAAAAATCCCGAAGACGTGATCCATGTCACTTCGGACCGGCTTTTTTCGGACAACAACGCCCGGTACGCCGAATTCATCGGAAACGTTAGGGCCGTCCAGGGGACCACCGTCATTACGGGGGATCGGCTGAAGGTGTACTACAAAAGCGATCTTCAAAGCGTGGAATCCCAGGGCCCCGGGGAGGAATCGATTCAGAAGCTGGAATCCACGGGGAACGTGGTCATTGAGTTCGACAACAGGGTTGCAAAGGCCCAAAAGGCCATATACATTACCGATTCCCGGATCCTGATCCTGACGGGCCCCGATTCGAGCCTTGCCAGCGGGAAAAACGTGGTGACCGGGGAGAAGATCACCCTTTACCGGGAAGACGGCCGGATCGAAGTGGAAAGCGGCGAAAAGGGCCGGGTGGAAGCGGTTTTTCACCAAAAAGGAAAAGTGCTGAATTAAAGCGTCCCGATAGGATCGGTTTTGAGAAAAATTCCACCCTTTTCGACGTGATTTACGATGAAGGAAACGACGTTGTGTCTGTCCTGGGGTTAGCGGGTTTAGGAAAAAGCTATTTCGGCCGCCATGTGGTCAAGGATGTCGATCTCACGGTGGAAAGCGGGAGCGTGGTGGGGCTGTTGGGCCCCAACGGCGCGGGGAAAACCACCACCTTTTACATGACCGTGGGAATGATCAAGCCGGATCAAGGCCGCGTGTTTTTAGACGACGAAGAGATTACCCATGATCCCATGTACGTCCGTGCCCGAAAAGGGGTCGGTTATCTTCCCCAGGAAGCGTCCACCTTCCGGAAGCTCACCGTCAAGGAAAACGTTCTGGTGGTCCTGGAGGCGCAGCCCCTGACCCGGACGCAGCAGGATGAGCGGGCGGACCGGCTCCTGGAGGAGTTGGGAATCCGGCACCTTTCCCGGCAAAAAGCAGGCTCCCTTTCCGGAGGAGAACGCCGGCGGCTGGAGATCACCCGATCCCTGGCCTCCAATCCGATCTTCATTCTTCTGGATGAACCCTTTTCAGGGATCGATCCGCTGGCGGTCATCGACATCAGGAACATCATCTCGCACCTGAAATCGCGGGGAATCGGGATTCTGATTACGGACCACAACGTCCGGGAAACCCTTTGCATCTGCGACCGGGCCTTCATCCTCAACGACGGCCAGGTGATCGAATCCGGGCCTCCGGACAAAATCGCCTGCAGCGAGATCGCCCGGAGGCTGTACCTGGGAGACGAATTCAGGCTCTGAAATGGCACTCAAGCTCAGCCAACAACTGAAATTGACCCAGCAACTGGTGATGACCCCCCAGCTCCAGATGGCCATCCGGCTGCTGCAGCTCTCCCGTCTTGAAATCATGGACGTCATTCACCAGGAAATGCTGGAAAACCCGGCCCTGGAAGAATCCCCTGAAAGTGCGGAGCCGGAAAACGTCCTGGAACAAGACGGCTTCGAACCCGACGAAGCCCCACTCGACAAAGAGATCACCATTGAAGAACGGATCCGGGAAGACATCGACTGGAGCAATTATATCGGGGAGTACAACACCCCCGGCCAGACGTTTTTCGAATCGGAAAAAAAAGAAGAGATCAACTTCGAATCCTTTACCGCCCCAAAAACCACCCTGCAAGATCATCTCCTGTGGCAACTCCTGATGACCTCCCTTTCCGCGGAAGAGGAAAAGGTCGGCAGCCTCATCATCGGCAACCTCAACCGGGACGGGTACCTGGAAGCCACGGTGGAGGAGCTGGCCCGGATGAGCGGGGCGCCCGCGGAAACGGTTTCCCGGATCCTTTCCCGCATGCAGGCCTTCGATCCCGTCGGGATCTGCGCCCGGGACCTCAAGGAATGCCTTCTCATCCAGGCGTCCCAACTGGGTCTCGATGAAACCATGGTGCCCGTCCTCATCCGGGATCACCTGCATCACCTGGAAAACAAAAACTACAAAGCCATCATGAAGGCTTTGAAGATGGATCTGGAAGCGGTCCTTTCCGCCGTGAAAGTCATTCAGGGCCTGGAGCCCAAGCCCGGACGCCAGTTCAGCGAAGAAGAGCCCCGATTCATCATTCCCGATATTTATGTCCATAAGATGGACGATGAATTCGTGATCCTGCTCAACGACGACGGGATGCCGCGCTTGAAAATCAACTCCTATTACCGCAACGCCATCGCCCGGGGAGAACCCATCGGAGAGACCGAACGGGAGTACATCCAGGAAAAAATCCGTTCCGCCACCTGGCTGATTCGAAGCATCCACCAGCGCCAGAAAACCATTTATCGGGTCATGAAGAGCATCTTGAACTTCCAGCAGGAATTTTTCGAAAACGGGATCGCGCACCTGAAACCCATGGTGCTCCGGGACGTGGCCCAGGACATCAATATGCACGAATCCACCATCAGCCGGGTGACCACCAATAAATACGCCTATACCCCGCAGGGTGTCTTTGAACTGAAATTTTTCTTTAACAGCTCCATCAACCGCTTCACCGGGGACGCCATGGCATCCGCCAGCGTTCAGGAAAAAATCCGGCAGATCATCGAAAACGAAAGCCCGAAAAAGCCGCTTTCCGACAGCAAGATCGTCGAGATCCTCAAGGACGGCAATATCAATATCGCCCGGAGAACCGTTGCAAAATATCGCGAAACGATGAAAATACTGCCTTCGAACATGCGAAAGCAGCTCTAGGAGGACAAATCATGCAAACCGCCGTCACGTTTAAAAACATCGATCCTTCCGAAAATTTAAAACATTATGCCGGGGAAAAACTGGAACGGCTCGATAAATACCTGGACAATCCGGCGGAAGCCGCCGTGGTCCTTTCCGTGGAAAAACACCGGCACATCGCCGAGATCAGCATATTCGGAGACCGCCTCAACATCAACGGCAAGGAAGAAGCCATTGATATGTACGCCGCCATCGACCTGACGTTGGACAAGCTGGAAAAACAAATCAAGAAAAGCAAAGAAAAAATCCGTGAAAGAAAAGGGAAGTTAAAATCCAAGCCGAAGGCGTTCGGGGGCCAACCCCCAACGGAAGCCGAAGGGGGAGAGCGGCTGATCAAGGTCCGGTACGTCGATTACAAGCCCATGGATGTGGAAGAAGCGGTCATGCAAATGGAACTGACCCACAACAACTTTTTCGTGTTCACCAATGCCCGGACCGAACAAATCAATGTCCTTTATCGACGAAACGACGGGCACCTCGGGCTGATCCAGCCCAGTGCCTGATCTTTGCCATTAGAATGAAGAATTGGGGTTTTTCCGACATGAAAATTCTGGATGTATTGATCAAAGAGGCGGTCCTCGTAGACTTGAAGTCCGTGGACAAGAAAGGGGTTCTGGAAGAACTCTCGACGCCCCTTACCGGCATCACCCAAACGAACCGCAACGATCTTGTAAAGATTCTGATGGACCGGGAGCGGCTGGGGAGCACCGGCATCGGCGGCGGCATCGCCATTCCCCACGGAAAGATGAAGGGGCTGGAAACACTCATTTTGGGTTTTGGATTGAGCCGAAAAGGGGTGAATTTCGAGTCCATGGACAACCGCCCCTCCCACATCTTTTTCTTATTGCTGACCCCGGAAAACTCCACGGGTGTCCATCTGAAACTCCTCGCCCGGATTTCCAAGCTTCTCAAAGACGAAACCGTCAAGGAACGCCTTTTCCACGCTTCCACTCCGGAGGAAGTGCTGGACATCATCCAGGACCACGACGAGGAATTCTAACGGCCGCGGGCGGCGCCCTTCCTGTACGCTCCCTCGGCAGCCAACCGACGAGTGCCACATGAATCGATTGAAAATTTTCATTATCACCGGCCTGTCCGGTTCCGGAAAAAGCACCGCCTTGAACGCCTTTGAGGACGCGGGCTTTTTCTGCGTGGACAATCTTCCCGTGGTACTCCTGCCCAAATTTTTGGAACTGCCCATTGAAAGCGAAACGGATATCGCCGGGCTGGCTTTCGGGATGGATATCCGGGAACGGCGTTTTCTGCCCAACTACGCCTCCATCCTCGGTTCGTTGAAGTCCAAGGGGTATAAATTCAACATCCTGTTTTTGGAAGCCGATGAAAATGTGCTCCTGCAGCGCTACAGTCTGACCCGGCGGCAACACCCCCTTGCCCGGGACAAGAATCTGCTGGAAAGCATCCGGCTGGAAAAAGCCCAACTGGAACCGCTGAAAGAAGAAGCCGATCAGATTATCGACACGTCCAATCTGAATTTGCATCAGCTAAAATCGGTCTTGTTTTCCCTTCTGGAAGAGGCGGACAGCCTGCGGCCGGTGCAGATTCACTTGGAATCCTTCGGCTATAAATACGGTCTCCCGCCCCAGGCGGACCTGGTCATTGACGTGCGGTTCATTCCGAACCCTTTTTTCATACCGGAACTCAAACCCCTATCGGGCGAATCCGAACCGGTAAAACGATACGTCCTGGATTCTGCCGTCACCCGGGACTTTTTAAAAAAATTCTTTGATTTGCTTGACTATTTACTCCCGTTGTATGAAAAAGACGGACGGTCCAATTTAACCATCGCCGTGGGTTGTACCGGCGGCCGCCACCGCTCGGTGACACTGGCCGAAGCCATCGGCGAGCATATTACCCAAACGAAACGGATGGCAAAGGTTGCGCACCGGGACATCGATCGATGATTCGGGAAAAGGACGCAAAATCTTTTTTTAAAATGACGTAACGCATCTCGAGGCACAACACCATGATTGGAATCGCCATTGTCACGCACGGCCAACTGGGCGAAGCGTTGATCGAAGCGGCCGTCTTCATCCTTGGAGGCCAACCGGAATCCATGATTGCGGTCGCCATCAATATCAATGAACCCGCGGATACGTTGAGAGCGAAAATCGCCGCCGGGATCAAAAAAGTCGACAACAAGAAAGGCATTCTTATTTTGACGGATATGTTCGGCGGCTCACCGTCCAATCTGAGCTATTCGTTTTTGGAAGAAGGCCACGTGGAGGTATTATCGGGGGTCAACCTCCCCCTGGTCATCAAAGCGGCGGATGCCCGCATGAAGATGCCCCTGGACAAATTGGGAGAATACCTCGAAGAATTCGGGAAAAAGAGTATTTCTCTAGCCAGCGGCATCTTGAAAGGAAACAAGCGCGGCTGATCCGCAAAACCCACTGCGTCGCATCAGTCGCTCAATCAAACGCGGTACCCCACAAAATACACGGACAAGGAGGAACTATGGGAATTCGACTGGGTATCAACGGATTTGGAAGAATCGGGCGATTGGTTCTCCGGGCGGCTTTGAAGCACCCCGGTGTGGAAGTGGCGGCAATCAATGATTTAAGCGATGCGGCGACCATGGCGCATCTGCTCAAATACGATTCGGTTCACGGCACCATGGCACAGGCCGTTGCGGCTCAGGATAACGCCATCACCGTGGACGACGTCTCCATCCCCGTCACCTCGATCAAAGACCCGGCACAATTGAAATGGAAGGAAGTCGGCGTGGACGTCGTCGCCGAATGCACCGGGATCTTCAGGGACCGTGAAAACGCCGGAAAACATCTGGCGGCGGGCGCCCGAAAGGTGATCATCTCGGCCCCGGCCAAGGATCCGGACATCACCATCGTCATGGGGGTCAATTCCAACCGGTATGATCCAAAGGAGCACCATATCATCTCCAACGCCTCGTGCACCACCAACTGCCTGGCGCCCGTGGCCAAGGTCCTTCTGGAAAACTTCGGGATCCAGTGCGGCCTCATGACCACCGTGCACGCGTACACCGGAGACCAGCGCCTCCTGGATTTCCCCCACAAGGATCTCCGGCGGGCACGGGCCGCGGCCCTGTCCATGGTGCCCACCACCACCGGCGCGGCCCGGGCCGTGGCACTGGTCCTTCCGGAACTCAACGGTAAACTCAACGGCCTGGCCATTCGCGTGCCCACGCCCAATGTCTCCATCGTGGACCTGGTGGCGGTTCTCGAAAAACCGGGGGTCACGGCGTCGGAGATCAACGAGGCCCTGAAGACCGCCTCGGAAGGCGAACTTTCCGGCATCCTGGGCTATTGCGACCTCCCCCTGGTCTCTTCCGATTTCAACGGATCCACCCTGTCCTCCATCGTGGATGCCCAGAACACCTACGTGATCCAGAACATGGTCAAGGTGCTGTCCTGGTATGACAATGAAAACGGATATGCGACCCGCATGGTGGACGTGGCCGCCCTGGCCGGCGAAGAGTTTTAGCCGCCGACCCGCTTTCAAACCCCGGAAACGGAGAAATCATGATGGCACGAATGCCGCTTATCGCCGGAAACTGGAAAATGTATAAAACGGTCCCCGAGGCCGTGGAAACCGCCGGGGCCCTGGTCCGAAGACTCGCCGATTATGATGAAAGCGCCCAGGTGATGATCGCGCCGCCTTTCACCGCCCTGGCCGCCCTATCCCCCGTTCTGGGAAAAAGCCCCGTGGCGCTGGGCGCCCAGAACCTGTTCTGGGAAAAGGAAGGGGCGTTCACCGGAGAAATATCCGGGCCCATGCTGGTCTCGGCCGGATGCCGGTTCGTCATCATCGGGCATTCCGAGAGGCGTCAATATTTCGGAGAGATCGATGAAACGGTCCGCAAACGCGTCCGGTCCGCCCTGGAAGCGGGCCTGATCCCGGTGGTATGCATCGGTGAAACCGAATCCCAGCGGGATGCCGGGGAAACATTTTCCATACTTGACAAACAGCTTTCCAATGGTTTAAAAAGTATGGTTTTAAGCGATCCGGAAAAATGGGTCGTTGCCTACGAGCCGGTCTGGGCCATCGGAACCGGGAAAACCGCCACCAGCGCCCAGGCGCAGGAAGTGCATGCCTTTATCCGGGAGTGGGTGGCCAAGGCCGTGGGTCAAACCACGGCGGAGGGACTCCGCATCCTTTACGGCGGGAGCGTGAAACCCGGCAACATCGCCGAGCTCATGGCCATGCCCGACGTGGACGGCGCCCTTGTGGGCGGCGCGAGCCTGGAGCCGGAAACATTTGAAAAAATCATTCGATACCAAACAAAAAGCTAATTAAATGACGACACTGATTATCATTTTGCACGTTTTCGTGTGCGTGGCACTGATCCTGATCGTCCTGCTGCAAACCGGCAAGGGCGCGGACATGGGCGCCGTTTTCGGCGGCGGAAGCAGCCAGACCCTGTTCGGAAGCACCGGGGCCTCCACATTTTTGAGCAAGGCCACCACCATTGCCGCCGTTATTTTCATGCTGACATCCCTGGTGCTGGCCTATATCACCTCCGCGCCAAAAACCGACGGATCCATCATGACCCGGGAACAGGCGCCCGTGGAACAGAGCGTACCGGCGGCACCTACGTCACCGGAAGCCACCGGCACCGCCCCGGCGGAAGCACCGCAATCCGCCGCACCTGCGGAGGCACCGCAGAAATGAAGCCGTTTGTGCCGAAGTGGTGGAACCTGGTAGACACGCTATCTTGAGGGGGTAGTGGGGAGACCCGTGCCGGTTCAAGTCCGGCCTTCGGCACCAAAAA
>CAZQUR010000024.1:0-32685 GCA_964596535.1 uncultured Desulfobacteraceae bacterium | reverse complement strand
GAACACCCCCATACGGCACAGCAACCCGAGCCCCTTACCATTCAACAGTGAACGACAAAGGACGATAAAAAGGACGATACATGGAACAGGAAAAGGTATTTTACGCCACCGGAAAACGAAAGACCGCCACGGCCCGGACGTGGATGCGCCCCGGAAACGGACAGATCCTCGTGAACGACAGGGCCCTGGAAGATTACTTCCCCACCGGATCGGCCAGGGTCATTTTGACAAAACCCTTGATTTTGACCAATAGCCGTGGAACCTTTGATGTGAAGGTCCGGGTCCAGGGCGGCGGGATCACCGGGCAGGCGGAAGCCATCCGCCACGGCATCACGCGGGCCCTCATCCAGGCCCAGCCGGAACTCCGCGGGCCCTTGAAAAAAGCGGGTTTCGTGCGGCGGGATCCCCGGATCAAGGAACGGAAAAAATACGGCCAGCGGGGGGCACGCGCGCGCTTCCAGTTCTCCAAGCGCTAAACCGCTCGGGCGTTTCTTCAAAAGGGATCCGGAAAACCGGATCCCTTTTTTTTATCGGTTTTTCCGGGCGGGTGAATCCGCCGGTATCACAAGACGATGACGTCTTCTTCGAAACGGGTGAGGGGTTCGAGCCCGTCGGGCGTGACCAGAAGGGTGTTTTCAACCCCCACCACGCCGGCATCCGGCATGACCAGTTTGGGTTCCAGGGCCAGTGTCATTCCGGCGGCAAGGCGTTGGGCCTGGCCATCGGCCAGGAACGGATATTCATCCAGTTCCAGCCCGACGCCGTGCCCCACAAACCGGATCCGGCGGTCGTCGGCGCCCATGAAATGATCTTCCACGCCGTTCCGGCGCACGAAGGCCACGGCCTTTTCCCAGATGTCTCCGGCGGGAACCCCGGGTTTGGCGGCCTGACGGATCTCCCCGGACAGGGCCAGCATCAACCGATGCCGGTCGTGGAGCCGGTCGGGCAGCCGGCCCAGGGAAAAGATCCGGGCGTGATCGGCCAGATATCCGTTATAGGCAAAGACATAATCCACGAGCACCGGTTCGTGCCGCTTTATTTTCCGAAACCCCGGCCCCTGGGCCACGGCGGGGCTGAGCCCCCGGCCGCCGGTGGGAGAAGACAGATAACTGGGGACCGCGGCCGCAGGGCCCGACATGAGGTGCCCGTAAAAGAGTTCGCTCCCCCAAAGCCGCATGCGGACGATCCCCTGGTGGCCCAGTTTCCGGGCCACGGCTTCGATCTTTCCGGCCAGTTCCACTTCCGTCATGCCTTCGCGCAGGATGTGGGGAACGCTTTGCGCCACCTGGTCGGCCAGTTGGGCGGCCCGGCGGATCATGGCGATTTCGGTTTCGGACTTGACCGCCCGCAAACGCCGCACGGCAGGGGAGATATCCGTCAACACCGCCTTTTCAAAAAGACCCTGATAGCTCAGGTACATGTTTGCCGGGATGACATCGAGCTCCAGCCCGAGGACCCGGGGCATCGAAACGCCGGCGGTTTTTAAAATCCCGGGAATCTCTTTGGGATTGTTCAAGGGGACCACGGTCTCGATGCAGGCCTCGGAAACGGCGCGTGCCGTGTTCTTGTGAACCATGAGGATCGGATTCCCCCGGGCGGGCACGAAAAGATGACCGTTTTGCACGGTCCGGGAAAAGTAGAACAGATCCGCCTTTTGAACGATCAGGGCGCCGTCGATGCCCGAGGATGAAAGATGCGCCTGAAGGGCGCCGATGCGGTCATCCGTTTCCAAAGCAGGGTTTTTCAGGGATTCGGAAGTCAAGGGGCCTTTTTCCCTCCCGTATCAAGAAAATATCCGCATGTTGCCATTGAAACGTTTGGGCAAATAGAACAGGCTTTGGAAACGGAGTCAAGGATTTTGGAATTCCCGCCGGCGGTTCCTTGAAATGTCCCCGGTTCTCATATAAAAGAAACCGGATCGTTTTCGATCGGGAAAGGATAAGGGAACATGGAACGGATGGCGTATTTCATCCGGCGGATCCTCCTGGTGGGGCCCACCTTCATCGGGATCACCGTCCTGTGCTTCGGCCTCATCCAATTTGTTCCCGGGGGTCCCGTGGAGCAGGCCATCATGCAGATGAAGAGGATCGGCACGGGAGAAGGCGCCCAGGGGACCGGGTTCCAGGCCTCTGTTTCCGAAGAACAGCGAAAGGCACTGGAAGCCCACTTCGGATTCGACCGGCCCTTCCATGAACGCTACTGGAAATGGCTGGTGAAGGAACGCCTGGGGATGCGGATGGAATCCTACAAGTATCCCAACAAGACCACCTGGCAGCTCATCGCGGAACGGTTTCGCGTCTCCCTTGTCTTCGGTGTCACCGGTTTCATCCTTTCTTATCTGGTCTGCATCCCTTTGGGCATCCACAAGGCCCTGCGGCATCAAAATGTCTTCGACGTGGTCTCCAGCATCGTGGTCTTCACGGGATACGCCATCCCGCCCTTTGCCTTCGGGATGGTCCTGAAGATGCTTTTTTGCGGTACGGTGGAGGGCTTCTGGGATTTCTTCCCGGTGACCGGGTTCCACTCGGAAGGCTTTGAACATTTCACCCTCTGGGGAAAGGCGGTGGACATCGCCTGGCACATGGCACTTCCCGTGCTCTGTTATGTGATCGGAAACTTCGCGGTCCTCACCCTGCTGATGAAAAATTCCCTCCTGGAACAGATCGGCAAAGACTATATCCGGACCGTTTTGGCCAAGGGGGGGAGTTTTTCCCGGGCGGTGTGGGGGCACGCCTTCCGCAATGCCCTGATTCCCATCGCCACCGGCTTCGGTTCCATCCTCACGGTCATGTTCGCCGGATCGGTCATCATCGAGCAGGTCTTTGAAATTCCGGGGATGGGCCGGCTGAGCCTGGAAGCCATCGTGGGCCGGGACTATCCGGTATTCATGGGGATCCTTTCATTGACCTCCATTTTCGGTTTGATCGGAAACATTCTTTCGGATTTTGCGTACGTCCTCATCGATCCGAGAATCCATTTCCAAAGGAACTGAGAACCGCCATGACGCGCCCGGGAAAGCTCCGGAAAAGACCGGAAGATGTTTTATCGCATTAAAAATCCCGTCACCCGGAAGCGGCTGGCCCGCTTCAAAGAAGTCCGGTACGCCTGGATTTCTTTCCTGATCCTGTGCAGCCTTTACCTGATCAGCCTGGGGGCGGAACTCATCTGCAACAACAAACCCCTGATGGTCCGTTTCCAGGGACGCAGTTATTTTCCGGTTTTTTTCTTTTATCCGGAAGACACCTTTGTAAAAGACGGAAGAAAGACGCGCCCCGATTACAAGGCCCTTGCCGGGATGCCCATATTCAGAGACGATCCTTCCAATTCCATGGTCTTTGCGCCCATTCCCTACGGCCCCTACGAGAGTGTGGATCCCGCATCCATTCCGGTCTCCAGGGATGTCACCGCACGGCTTGTGCCCATGCCGGCCGTGGGATCCGTAAACGTGGACCGTACCTTTTCCGTCGTCCGGTCCCGGGCGTTTGAATCCTTTCACGGAAAACCGGAAGGCGCCGTTTTGGAAAAGGATCTCCGAAAGATTCAGCCCTTGACGCCGGGCATCATCGCGGCGGTGCAAACCCGCTTTGAAAATACGCCGGCCCCGTTGGTATCGGAAAAGATCCGGGATGAAAAGGGCCGAACGATCCAGGTCTTTCTTTCCACTTTTGAACCGCGGAAGGCGCCGCCCGAAAGCGTCCGCCTGATCTTCAGGGAGATGTTGTCTGCTTCCGGGGAAAAACCGGTGAACATCCGCTTCACGCAAAAAAACGGCACCCTCGACCCGGTTGAAGACGGATCCGCCCGGATGCCGGCGTTTTCCCGCCGGGACCGCGCCCGTCTTCTCGAACAGGCCCGAAACCGGCTTCTCGGCCCCGTGGAACCCTTTTTTCTCACCGCCCAGGGGCGCCGATTCCGGGTGGAACTCTTCAAAGAAGAGGTGCGCTTCCCCTACCCGCCGGTTCAGGGGCACTGGATGGGAATCGATGCCGCGGGGAGGGATGTTCTGGCCCGCGTCCTCTATGGATTGCGGACCTCCCTGTCCTTCGGCCTCCTGCTGGTGGCGGGGTCCATGGCTCTGGGCATCTTCGCCGGTGCCGTCCAGGGCTATTACGGCGGGGTGCTGGATATCACCGCCCAGCGGCTCATCGAAATCTGGAGCGCGCTGCCTTTTTTATACATCATGATCCTCATGGGATCCGTCTACGGGAGAAGCTTTTCCCTTTTGCTTTTCTGCTACGGTCTTTTCAACTGGATCGGCATCTCCTATTATGTCCGGGGCGAATTTTTGCGGCTCCGGCGCCAGGCCTTTGTGGAAGCGGCCCGGTGCATGGGCATATCCACCCCCAAGATCCTGTTCCGGCACATTCTTCCCAATGCCCTGGTTCCGGTCATCACCTTTTTCCCCTTTTCCCTGGTGGGGGCCATCGGCGCGCTGGCCGCCCTCGATTACCTGGGGTTCGGCCTCCCGCCGCCCACACCGAGCTGGGGGGAGCTGCTGTTTCAAGCCCAGCAGTATCGATGGGCCTGGTGGCTGATCCTGTATCCTTCCGCTGCGCTCTTCACGGTGATGCTCCTGGGGGTATTCATCGGGGAAGGGGTGCGCAACGCCTATGACCCCAAACGATACGCCCGCATGGAGTGATCCTCAATGTTGCATAAAAAACATGACGAAGAGTGTTTAATATGATGATTTTTTTACAAAATAAAACATTCTATCTTTTGCAACGTTGAGGTGATCATGAACCGCCTGCTCGAGGTGACAGACCTGACCGTATCCTTTACCACCGACGACGGCACCTTCCGGGCCGTGGAGGGGGTTTCCTTCCATGTTTCCCCCGGGGAGATCGTGGGCCTGGTGGGGGAATCGGGGTGCGGCAAGTCGGTGACGGCCCTGAGCCTCCTCCGGCTCGTCCCGTCCCCCCCGGGGCGCATCGAATCCGGACGGATTCTGTTCAAGGATGAGGACCTGTTGCGGGTCGGGGTCCGGCGGATGCAGGAAATCCGCGGCAACGAGATCAGCATGATTTTCCAGGAACCCACGTCGGCCTTGTCGCCTTTGCATCGGATCGGGCCTCAGGTGGTGGAGGCGGTGCAACTGCATCGCGCGGTTTCAAAAAAAGAAGCCCGGGACATGGCCGAAGCCGCACTGAAAAAGGTGAGTCTTCCGGATGTTGCGGAGAAGATGTTCGCCTATCCCCATGCGCTTTCCGGGGGAATGCAGCAGCGGGTCATGATCGCCATGGCCCTCCTTTTGGATCCGGATCTTGTCATCGCCGACGAACCCACCACGGCGCTGGATGTCACGGTCCAGGCCCAGATTTTCGAGCAACTGCTGCAGATGCGGGAAATCCGCACCGCCGTGCTTCTGATCACCCATGACATGGGGATCATATGGGAAACGTGTGACCGGGTGCTCGTCATGTACGCGGCCCGGGTGGTGGAAGCGGCGGGAAAGGACGCGCTTTTCGAGAATCCGGCCCATCCGTACACCCGTGCCCTGCTGGCGTCCATCCCCAGGCCGGTGCGGAACAAATCCCGGCTGCAGGTCATCCCCGGGCAGGTCCCGTCGCCGCTGCATTATCTTTCCGGCTGTCGATTCCGGGACCGGTGCGCCTTTGCCCATGACCGGTGCGCAAGGGAAGTCCCGGAATTGCGGAACCTCGGCAGCGGCCACCGGGCCGCCTGCTTTCTGGTGAAAGGAGAGTAGTGGCGCCCGGCGACCGCCATATTTTAACCATCCGGGATTTAAAGACGTATTTTCCGGTGAAACGCGGCATCATTGCCCGGACCGTGGGTTATGTGCGTGCCGTGGACGGCGTCTCCCTGTTCATGGAGAAAAGGGAGATCCTGGGGCTCGTGGGGGAATCCGGTTGCGGCAAGACCACCCTGGCCCGGACGGTCCTGATGCTGGAAAAACCCGTTTCCGGGCACATCCTGTTTTCCGGAAAAGATCTCTCCGGCTTCCGCCGGCATGAACGCGCCGGCCTGCGGAAACGGCTGCAGATCATCTTCCAGGATCCGGCCGCGTCCCTGAATCCCCGCATGAGTGTGCTGGATATCGTGACGGAAGGGCTGGTGCAGCATCGTATGGTGGAAGGCGACCGGGAATCCCATGCCGCCCGCCTCTTATCCGAAGTGGGGCTGGACAGGGATGTCCTCTATCGATACCCCCATGAATTTTCCGGCGGGCAGCGCCAGCGGATCAGCATCGCCCGGGCCATCTCCTTGCGGCCCGATTTGATCGTATGCGACGAACCCGTGAGCGCGTTGGACGTATCGGTTCAGGCCCAGATCATCAACCTCCTCCTGGCCCTTCGGGAACGGCACGGGCTGTCCTATCTCTTCATTTCCCATGACTTGAGTGTTGTGGGCTACATTGCGGACCGGATCGCCGTGATGTACCTGGGCCGGATCATGGAGACGGGGCCTGCAGGGGACGTGGTGGAAACGCCGAAACACCCGTATTCCCGGGCCCTCCTTTCGGCGGTGCCGGCCCCGGGGGTGCATCGAAAAAAAAGGATCGTTCTCTCCGGGGAAACCCCGTCACCCATGACGCCGCCGCCGGGGTGCGTTTTTCATACCCGGTGCCCGGAGGTCATGCCCGTCTGCCGGAGGGAAGTTCCCAAAGAAACCGTGTCCGGCAAACACCATGTATGGTGCCACCTCTATTAGCGATGGATTACGGCGTCTCCGGAGGAGATTTTTCGGCGTTTTGTCCGGCGGCCCGGGGAGGCGTGCCGGTCGGCGCCGGTGGTTTCTCCCGGGCCTTGGCGTTTAACTCCGATGCCTTTTTTTGGGCGGCTTCCATCCGGGTCTTGACCATGGCCATCTGATTCTTGTCGAGCTGCAGTGCCCCCGCCGCCTTGAGGTGGCCCATGGCGGTTTCCGCCCCCTCGAGGGTCCCTTTCCCCAGGGCCACGTCGGCCTTGTAAAGGAGCAGCATCAGGTCGAGATGCGCCAGGCGGTTGTTTACCCGGGCGCGTTGATTCCCGGCCACGGCGTAAGACGCGGCGGTGGTCAGGGACCGGCGGATGCTTTCGAAATCGGGCATGCCGGAAACCTCCAAAAGACCGTCGGCCTTTTCAAGGTAGTAGTCGAAGGCCAGGGTGAAGGCTTCTTCTTTGGTGTATCTGCTTTTCAAGGGTTTCGGGGGCTGAACGCCGGGGAGAACCAGGATCCGCTTGTGGCCGATGGGCGCAAAACTGCCTTTCCAGATTTCGATACCGCCGTTGGAAGACGTGACGGCATACCGGTTTGCGTTGGAAGCGCTCACGGCGATGAGAATCAGGACCAGCAGGGCAAACCCGGCGATGCCGAATTTCATGGCCCGTTCCATGGGATCCGCTTCCCTGGGCGGCGGGGGCGGTTGGCAACCGGTGAATTCCGGTTCCGGTGGTCTCTTTTCGGGTTCGGGCGCGCCGGGCGCCGGAGGGGCATCGGTCTTCACGGTTTCTTCTTTGCCTTTCGCAGCAACAGGTTCGGTGGCGGGTTTTGCTTTTTCGACCGGTTTCGCGGGTTCGGCCGGTGGTGTGGGGGACACGGGCGGCGCCGGCGGCGGCTTTTCCGCCGGGGCTTTTTCGACAGGGGCGGCGGGTGCTTCCGTAAGATCGAATTTCTTGAACAGCAATGCCCTAAGCTTCTTGCTTTCGGCGTCGCTTTTCCCGGTGAAAAACGGGGGTGTGGTGAACGCCCGGGATGGTTTCGTTTCTTTGGGGACAAACGGTTTTTCGGGCTGCCAGGTGTCGAATTTTTTAAATAGCAGCGTTTTCAGGGAAGGGGCTTGTTGTTTTTTGCCCTTGGCGCTTTCTGCCTTTGGTTTTCCGGTCCCCTTGGCGGGACGGGTTTTGGCGGCGGGGGCGCTTTTTGCCGTATCCTTGGTCTTTGGGCTTGCGCTTTTCTTTTTCGTTGCGGTTTTTTTCTTGGTGGTGGATTTGACCAGGCTGTTTTTCCCCATAAAAAACCCCTCTTTTCAAAATGGACGTGATTTAAGCCAAAAAAACCGGGTTCGAATCTTTTTTATTTATCAAAATCCGTCTGGTGTGTAAAGATTTTTTTGGATAAACGCGTGTTTCATGCGGAAACCGGGCGCTTTTTGTGTTGCCAGCCTTAACATTTGGAAAATCCGTCAAAAATCCAACGCCGCACCGCTTCCGAAAGGGCGTCCATGTCCGGGATGTGATCAAAGGCGATGGTCTCATTGATGACGATGGAGGGCACCGCGGGTTTCCGGCCGCAGCATCGGGTCAGCGCGTCGAGGCGGAGGAGTCCCTCCCGGGACCCCACGTCGACCACGCTCCACTGCAGGGCGTCGGCATCGAATTCAGGTGCGATTTCTTCCAGGATGGCGATGGCCAGATCACACAGCATGCAGCCTTTTTGTTTGGCCACGATTTCCACATGAATCCGGGTACCGGCCATCCGTATCCTCCTTTCGGAAAGGCATCAAAATCGATGAACTCATAAAAAGTTGAAATTGGGATGGCAAAGTAAAAAGTTCCAGATGCAAGGCGCGCAAATTCTGAAAAATGAGGCGTACTTACAGGTACGCCGCAATGACCTGTCTGCGTGCAACGCACAGGCAGGCGAAGAATGCCGCGCAACGCCGCAGGTGGACTTTTTACGAAGCCATCCAAATTTATCCGGCGTCCTCCGGGCTGTCGGGATTGAGGGTGATCGGAAGCCGCAGGGAAAAGGTGGCGCCTTGCCCTTTTTCACTTTTCAGATGAAGGGTTCCGTTTATGGACCGGGCCATGATGAGGGCGCCGGCAAGGCCCAGCCCGTGCCCTTTGCGGGGGAGGTCCCTTGCGGTGTCGGTGACCTGGACGTACTGCCGGAAGACGAGTTCGTGGTGCTTGGGATCGATGCCCGCGCCGTCATCGGTCACCGAAACCACCAGGAAATCGCCGTCCGTGTCCGCGCGGACATCGATCCGCTGTTTCCGGTGATAAAGGGCGTTTTTAAAAAGGTTTCCCACGATCTGGCGGAACCGGGTTTCGTCCTGGCACATGCGGGTTCGACGGACGGTCGGAGACATCTCCAAATGGATGCCGTTTTTTTCCAGGACCTGCTGCAGTTCATCGGGGCGGTTCATGAAGGCGGCGGCATCCGCATCGGGTGTCAGGTGGGTCTCCAGGGCATCCAGGATCACCTGGAGGATGACCGGCGCCGGATCAAACCGGTCCGCACAGCAGATTCCGGCTTCCGACCGGCCCACTTCCAGGAGCCCGTTGAGCATCTCGCGCGCCTTCACCACGTTTCGCAGGGTCCGCTTCAGGGTGCGTTCCTGCTGAACGGAAAGGGCCCCGAACTTGTCCTGCCTTTCCAACAGGGTGCGCACCCCCGTTTCCGCGATGGCAACGGGGTCCTTCATCTCATGGATGAGAAATTGAATCTCGATCTCACGGAAAAAATGCCTGGAAGCGTTTGTTTCCGTTTGGTTTTTCGTCATTTCAGGCGTTTCCTCTATTTTATTTCACGGCGGTTTTGGGTTTTTTCGTTGTTTTCGGCGCCGGAGCGAACTGGACGGTGACCGTGGTCCCTCCGGATTCGATGCAGTCTTGATTTTTTTCACAAAACCGGCACGCCGCCGCATCTCCCGGACAGATGTCCGAATCCAGGGGGATGAAACGGCACCGGCGGGAGTGAACGGCGATCTCGAACCGGTAGCGTTCGGAAAAAATCTTCATGCGCAACAGGTCGAAGCCCTTTCCCCCGGCGTTGAAATCGTAAGGTTTTTTGGTGGCATACCGGGCGGTGTCATAGGTGACGAAGTGGTTTTGAAATACCAGGCGCTGTTTTTCCTCGGTCATCCCCACGCCGCAGTCGGAGATCACGAACACGGGCCCTTGACTTTGATTCTTGACCCGGATTTCGATGCGGCTGTTGTCGGGCGTATTTTCCACGGCGTTGCGGACGAGGCCGTCCACGGTCTTTTGGAGCACTTCCCCGGGGATCCAAACGGGCGGGGTCTTTTCATAGTGTTCGTGGATAACGCACGTTCGATGAGAAAAAAGGGGGCGGGTGGCCTTGAGGCGGCCTTTTACGAAGGTGTCCAGCCGGATCCTTTCGGGCGAGGCTTCCTTGGGGCCGAACAGGGCGTCGATGCGTCTTCTCAGACGGTCGATGAGGCTTTCGTCGGTCTTTTTGCCCCCGGCATCCGGAACCGCGGCCGGGCCCGGCGTCGGGTTTTCGGCTTCCACCAACACTTCCAGCTCATCGGCGCAGGCATCCAGCAGGGTGGAGAGCATCAAGTGGGCCGTATATCCTTTTTCTTCAATGATATCATCAAGTTCATATTGCATATCCAGAAGCCGGTTTAAATTTCTCTGGGCCCGGTCCAGGATGCGTTTCAGCCGGGAATCCCGGCTTTCGGCCTCAAGGTGTTTTTCCAGAAGGTTCAACGACGCGCTCAGGATGGAAATGGGGGTCTTGAGTTCGTGGGAGAGGTGGTGGATGATGTTGTCCTTGGCGCTGTTGAGGCTCTTGACGTCTTCGTAGGAGCGGTTCAACGCCTCGTTGATGCGGGCGTTTTCGATGGGGAAGGCCACGGTGCCGGCGATGGTGGTCAGAAGATCCACGTCGTCCCGGGTGAAAGTCCCGTCCGTTTTGTTGACGGCGCACAGCACGCCGATCATCCGGTCCTGAACCCAGATGGGGACATCCAGCAGGTTCCGGGTTTTATACCGGGAGAGTTGGTCCACGATCCCGTAAAAATCCGGATCTTTGGAGGTGTCGGCGCAAATCGCCGGCTTGCCGGTCCGGTAGACCCGGCCGGCCACCCCTTTTTTCAAGGGGAATCGGACCTCTTTAATCCGGCGGATCGTTTCCATACTTTCATAGTCGGCCACACGAAAGAAAAATTCTTTTTTCGCCTCGTCCACCATGATGACCGAAGCGCCGTCCACGTTGAGGATTTTGCGGACCTCTTGGACCACCACCGAAAGGCGCTCGTCAAGGGAGCGGAACCGGACCAGGGCCGTAGCCATGTGAAACAGGGCCTGGTTGGTCCGGGCCGCCCGTTTTTCCGTGGTGATGTCCCGGGCGATGCCCCGGAAGCCCACCCGTTCCCCCTTGTCATCGAGGATGAGCTTGGAAGAGATTTCAAGGATCCGGGTCTGACCGTCTTTACGAATGATTTCCCAGAGGATGTTGGTGATCCCTTTGCCGGTGCGGTACACCCGGTTGGTGCTCTCGAACGCCTTTTGGGCGTTTTCCGCATTCATGAATCTTCTGAAGTTTTGTCCCTGGATCTCGTTTTTGGTGTATCCGAAAATGCGACACAAGGCGTTGTTGAAAAAGGTGAAGTTCCCCTTGAGGTCGGTTTCATAGAAGGCATCCGCCACGTCTTCGATGAAGACCCGGTAGCGGTCCCGGTGGGTCCTGGCGTCTTCCGGGCCTCGGGCGGGCGGCGTTGACGCCGCCGGTACACCCGTGCGTTTGCGCCCTCGCGGCGCGGTTTTTCGATGCAGATCGGTCATGGTTTGCTTTTTTGCGGGTCCATCAATTTTGATGCCTTCGTAAAGTCATTTTTCCCCTCCCCCCAGGGGAGGGGATTAAGGGGAGGGGGAAACAACTTATAGAAAATACAATCTATTTTCACCCTCACCCCAACCCTCTCCCTCAAGGGAGAGGGAGATTTCGACTTTTTACGAGTTCATCAATTTTTATACTCAAATTGTGGTGGTTTCCGCAAGCCGGAATTTGTCTTTCTGTCCGGTTCGGGATAAACACGGTTTGCCCGGATTGACCGGGCCGGCGGAAAAAAAGACGGGCCACCGGTTTCCAACCGGTGATCCGCCTTCGATCACCTCGTAAATCGAACCTCCCCGCTGGTTGCAGGGGGGAATGTTCAGCTTTTGGGCCGCTCGTCGATGACCCGCAGGGCCTTGCCTTCGCTCCGGGTGATGGTCTTGGGCGCCAGCAGTTCCACTTTCACGCCGATACCGATCATCCCCTGGATATGGGTGCCGATCTTTTTTTCCACCTGCCCGCGTTTTTCTTCCCCTTGATCATAGACTTCCGGTTTGACTTCCACGCGGACGCTGAGCTGATCCAGGTGTCCTTTTTTCCGGACCACCAGGACGTACTGGGGCAGGACTTCCTCCACGTCCAGCAAAAGGGCTTCGATCTGGGACGGAAAAACGTTGACCCCGCTGATGATGAGCATGTCGTCGGAACGCCCGGTGATCTTGTCCATCTTGATGAAGGTCCGGCCGCAGGCGCAAGGCTCCCGGCGCAGGCGGGTGATGTCTTTGGTGCGGTAGCGGATCATGGGCATGGCCCGGCGCTGGATGGCGGTGAAGATGAGTTCCCCGGGTTCCCCCAGGGGGAGGGGTTCCAGGGTCACGGGATCCACGATTTCGGCCAGAAAATGATCTTCGTTGACGTGGAGGCCGTCCTGGGCTTCGCAGTCAAAGGCCACCCCGGGGCCGCATAGTTCGGTGAGACCGTAGGCTTCCATGGCCTTGATCCCCATGCGCTCCTGGATTTCATCCCGCATGGCCGTGGTCCAGGGCTCGGCCCCGAACACACCTACGCGTAAGGGGAGATCCCGGATGTCCACGCCCATCTCCCCGGCCCTCTCCGCAATGGTCAGGGCGTAGGAGGGGGTGCTGAAAAGGACCGTGGAACCGAAGTCCTTCATGAGGGTGATCTGTCTTTCGGTCATGCCCGAACTGGTGGGGACCACGGCGCATCCGATCCGGGTGGCGGCCTGGTGGAATCCGAGCCCGCCGGTGAACAGCCCGTACCCGTATGCGTTTTGCACGATATCCGTATTCCGGATGCCCGCCGCCCAGAGGTTCCGTGTCATGCACTGGGTCCACTGCTCCAGGTCTTCGGCCGTGTAGGGCCCGGTGATGGGCTTCCCGGTGGTGCCCGAGGAGGCGTGGATCCGCACCACCTGCTCCATGGGCACTGCGCACAGGCCGAAAGGATAGTTGTCCCGCAGGTCGTTTTTCACCGTCACGGGGAGCTTGGCGAGATCCTGGATATGCTGAATGTCGGCGGGTTTGACGCCGTTTTCGTCCAGTTTTTTCCGGTAGAAAGGAATCTTTTCATACACCCATTCCAGGGTTTCCTTCAGTTTTTTCAACTGAAATGCTTGTTGTTTTTCCACGGGCATGCATTCGAATTGATCCTCCCAGGGCATTTCCTTCCTCCTTGGCTGATGTTGGTTCCGGATATCCGGGCACTTATTGCGCCGCGGCCGAAAATCCCAGTTCAAAGGCGTTCAAGTTCACTTCCGTGAAGGCTTTTTTCGTCTTGGTCTGAATCACGGTCTTCACCTGATCCGCGGCCAGCGGCACGGTCTGGGTCCGGATCAGCGCCCCCAGGAGCACCATGTTCACGGCCATGACGTTTCCGGCCTGTTTCGCCAGCTCCGCCGCATTGAAGGCGATGAGTCTTTGGGTTTTGGCGCCGATGAGATCCTGGAGTTGTTTTAAGTCCGGGTAGACCCCTTTCCCGATATTGACGGTGTAGGGCATGAGCGGGGAAAGGTTCGTGATCACCAGGGTGCCGGCGTTGCATTTATTCAGGGCGCGAAGGGTTTCCGACGGCTCGAATCCCACCAGGACATCGGCTTCGCCGTCGGAGATGATGGTGCTTTGGGCATCCCCGAACACGATGGCGGACTCCACCACGCCGCCCCGCTGGGCCATGCCGTGGATTTCGCTCATGCGGATGGGAATATCCGCCGAAAGGGCCGCTTCTCCCAGGATTTTGGAGGCCAGCAGGTTTCCCTGTCCCCCCACCGCTACGATGATGACGCGTGTTGTCTTCATTGGATCCAATCCTGTTTGTTGAAATGGGTTCATCCGTTGGGTTCCCGTCCCGAAGGCCCCCGGGACGATCATGCCGACGCCTTTTCCGTCTTGACCGGCAGGATGGCGTTTTCCGGGCAGATCTGCGCGCAGACCGCACACCCCGTGCACAGGTCCGGGTCGATGTTCACTTTCCCGTCCCAGACGAAAAAGGCCGGGCAGGCGATGCTCAGGCAATCCCGGTGATTCCTGCACTTCTCCGTGACGCGGAAGGGTTTCCCTTTGGCCAGACCCAGGCTCTTGGCGTAAAGGACGCACATCTCCTCGGAAATGACCACGGAGACGCCGTTGAAATTGACGGCTTCCCGGATGGCCTCGATGCTTTTATTCACCCGGTAGGGCTTGATCTTGACGACAAAGGGGACGCCGAGGCCTTTGACGACGTTTTCGATGGAAAGGCGGCCGTAGCCGGTCATGTTGAGCAACCCCATGTCCACGCCGGGATGGGGCTGGTGGCCCGTCATGGCCGTGGTCCCGTTGTCGAGGATCACCAGGGTCAGATCGTGGTTGTTGAAGATGGCGTTGACAAGCCCCGGGATGCCCGAATGAAAAAAGGTGGAATCGCCGATAAAGGAGATGACTTTCCGGTCCGTGGCCTTGGAAAAGCCCCCGGCCGTCCCCGTGGACGATCCCATGCACAAGAGGAAATCGGCCATGGAAAGGGGCGGAAGGACCCCCAGGGTGTAGCAGCCGATGTCCGTGGGGTAAACGGTCTCCATCCCCTCCACGGCCTTCTTGACGGCGTGGTAGGTGGCCCGATGGGAGCATCCGGCGCAAAGGACCGGCGGCCGGGCCGGGACTTCCGGGGCGTCCGAGACATCCACGGCGGCGGGCCGGGAGTAGGGGATCCCGAAATACGCGGCGATGCGTTCCCGGACCATTCCCGGGTCGAACTCGTAGAGCCGGGAGAAGAGCGCTTCCCCTTTTCCGCGGATCTCGATCGTGTTTCCGTCCTCCTGGGCAAAGGCCTTCACGGCTTCTTCCATGTAGGGTTCCCCTTCTTCCACCACCAGGATCTTTTCACAGTCCTTGAGGAACCCCTTGACCCGGGATGCCGGCATGGGGTGGGAAAAGCCGATGCGCAGAATTTTTACTTTCCCGGCGATGTCGAGATCCTTCACGGCGTCTTTCACGTAGGCGTAGCTCACGCCGTTGCAGATGATCCCCCAGGGGCCGTCCCCTTCCGTGAAGTTCAAATGCGATTTTTCGGAAAGGCCCTGGGCCTGTTGGATATGTTCCAGGAGTTTGACGTGGAGTTTCCGGGAGACCGCCGGGATGGTGACCAGGTTGAGGGGGTCCTTTTTGAACCCCCCCTTGACCGTCCGGGGGCGCATGGGGCCCAGGGTGACGACGGCGGTGGAGTGGTTGATGCGGGTGGTGGTCCGCATGATGACCGGTTCCTGGAGCTGTTCGGAGATGTCGAAGGCATACGGGACAAGATTCTTGGCCTCATCCACCGAAGACGGCTCCAGTACCGGGAGTCCGGAGAGTTTGCCGTAATACCGGTTGTCCTGCTCGTTCTGGCTGGAAAACATGTAGGGGTCGTCCGCGGTGAGGACCACCATTCCCCCCTTGACCCCCACGTAGGCCAGGGTCATGAGGGCGTCGGCGGCCACGTTGAGGCCCACGTGCTTCATGACCGCCATGCTGCGGAGGCCGCAATTGGCCGCCGCGGCGGCGGTTTCGAGGGCGACTTTTTCATTGGTGCTGTATTCGAAGTAAAGGTCGCTTTCCCGGGACATCTGGAAAAAATTCAGGGAAATCTCCGAAGAGGGCGTCCCCGGATACGTGCTGGTGAAGGCCACTCCGCCTTCGATGGCCCCCCGGGCGATGGCCTCGTTGCCCAAAAGAAGCCGTTTTTCGCCCACCTGGTCCGATAGTAGCTTGTGCATGGTCCTTTCCTTACCTTATGCGGGTTGACCGGAATGCTTCCCGCAAGCCCCGCCTTGTAAGGCGGGGTCGAGGGAAGCTATCTTAAAATAAACATTCTCCTTACCGGGGAGCCCCGCTCTTCAGAGCGGGGGGCGCCACCTTGCATGAATCGCGCAAAAACAGTTTCAAACCGGAGGGAAACCGGTTTTGTCGAGCAGAAGCTATATTACAGCTACAATACAGTTAAGTCAAGAAAATTGTCGTCAATCTTCCTTTTCTTTTTCCGCGGTGATGGCGGCCAGGAAGGGCCCCGGGGGTTCGGTGACCGGGACATCGGGGCGCAGCGCGGCCAATTCGTTGAGGGCTTCCCGGATTTCCTTGGAGCCGCGCGCGTAAACGGCCTGAACGGTTTCCATGTCCCGCTTCACGTTCCCCGTGGAGAAGCGGCCGGCGGTCGTTTTCAGGTAGGAAAGGACCGGTTCCCGCACCGCCGCCCAGGTATCCCGGCGGCTCTGGTTTTCCTTCACGGTGAGGGTATCGATCTTTTTAAGGGCTTTCCGATGGAACCGGTCCCGCAGCAGCTTCATGACCGCGGCCAGCCACACGAGCATCAGCGCCGTGGCCCCGCCGGCGCCCATCAGGAGCATGAGGTAAGGGTCTCCCAGTCCGGTGTAACCCGCTGCAAAAAAGGCGCCGGCTCCGGCCCCGGCCGCGCTGAGGAAAAGACCCGACAAAACCTGCTTGAAGGCCGCCTTCCGGGATTCCCGGCGGTAGCGCAAAAGGGCTTCCAAAAAATGGCTCAGGCGTTCGCTATGGGTCTCCACAAAAGTGGCCAGGTTGTCCAGGCGATACCGGGGCGCCTCGAGGACGGCGTTTTTGAGGTCTTCCCGCTGGTTCTCCAAATATTTGAGGTAGTCCATTTCCCGGTCTTCCCGGTGCGGCTGTGCGGCCACCACCCGGGGCGAATATGTCAGATGGATCATGGGGATGTCTTTCCGCCCCGTGATCTGGGAAAGGTTCCAGCACAGGGTGCCGTAGACGCGCAGCAGATCATTCAAAGAGCCGCACTCGTCGATGCGGTTGAGGACAAAGAGGATCCGGTCCTCGAAGGTGCGGGAGGGAAGGGTGTCCCGGAGGCTGGTGTGGGTCTCCCGGACGGTACCGGCCTTGTGGGGGTCGAAAAGGACCAGGATCAAATCCGCGATCTGGGCGAAGTCGCCGATGACTTCCTGGTAATTGTATCCGCGGTCCCGTTCCGTGATGCTGTCCAGCATCCCCGGGGTGTCGATGACCGCCAGGGTTTTGAGGAACGGCGAGACCACCCGCTTCAACCGGAAATGGGAGGAAAAGCGCTGCCCGTGCCTTTTGAGGGATTCAAAGGGAAATTCCGGATCGTTGAGGAGATACTTCCCGTCCCGTTCTTCCGTGACCCGGACGGATCCGTCCAGGGCTTCCTTTTCATCCAGGGTGATGACGGTGAAAGAATCGTCGGTGGGGGCCTGGCCGGTGGCCTGGATGTCGGCGCCTAAAAAATCGTTGATCAGCGCCGATTTCCCCGAGGAATAGTTTCCCATCACCAGGACCAGGGGCCGCCACTTGATGCTGGTCTCCAGGGGGGTTTCACTGTAGCCGTATCGCAGGGCCACCGGGGTCAGCAGATCCCGGACGATTTCCTGCAGTTCGGATCGCAGGGCATTGATATAATTTTCCCGGTAAATTTGCATACGCCGCCAGAAATGTCGTTGGAGCCAGTAGCTATCAGAACCCGGCCATGGCGTCAATATCCATTCAGGGGCCTTTCAGGGAGGAAAAAAACCTTGTTTTTTTAACGAAAATCGACTAAATTAAAGATCATCATTCTTTTCTCCGGGAGGGCGGATATGCCGACATACCCGTTTTACTGTGAAAAATGTAAAAAGACGTTCGAGCTGAATTTCAAGTTGTCCGAGTACGAGAAGAAGAAGACATTCCAATGCCCCAAGTGTAAGGGGACGAAGGTCCGGCGGGAGATCACCGCGTTTCAGACCATCACGTCAAAAAAGAGTTAAGCAGGGACGTCTCCGTCAGGGTCCGACCATGGAAGTCACCCGTACCGGACAATTCATCCTTTCCCACCAAAATTGCCGGAATGACGACATCCAGAAGGGGCTTTTGCGCCAGAAGGATCTTTCCGGGAAAGGGGCCTATCGACCCATCGGCCAGATCCTTGTGGAGTCGGGGTCGTTGTCCCCGGAGGGCCTGACCCGTGCCCTGGAACAGCAATGCCTGGAAGTCCTGGGCCGGTCGGAGATCTTCGGCGGGCTCTCCGGGGCGATCCTGCAGAAGGTGATCCTCGAAACCCCTTTGAAGACATACCCTGCAGGCACCGTGCTCATGCGGCAGGACGAAGTCGGAAAGGAGTTTTACCTTTTGGTTTCGGGGAAGGCCCGGGCCTTTCGGATCAGCGGTTCCGGCCTGGAGATCCCCCTGGCGGAATTCGGGCCGGGGCAGGGGTTCGGGGAAATATCGGTCCTTGCCCGGCGCCCCCGCACCGCCTTTGTCCAGTTGGTTCAGCCCTCCAGTTTTCTCCTTTTTTCCGAAGAAAACTTCTTCCGGATCTGCCGGGAGTGTCCGGATCTGTCCATGGCGGTCATCCGCATGCTGTGCGAGCGGCTGACCAGCGGGAACCTGGCCCTGGACCGGATCAGCGACGAGGAGCTTTCCGTGCGGCGGCTTTTCGGCCGGTTCGTGGCCCCGGAAGTCCGCGACGAGATCCTTTCCGGCCGCATCTCCCTGGACGGCGAAGTGCGCACCGTCACCCTCCTTTTTTCGGATTTGAGGGGGTTTACGCCGTTAACGGAATCGACGTCGCCCAAGACCATGGTGAGCATTCTAAACGCCTACTTCACGGAGATGACCCAGGCCATCCTGTCCGAAAACGGCGTGGTGCTGCAGTATGTGGGCGACGAAGTGGAGGCCGTTTTCGGCGCGCCCCTGGCCCTTCCGGATCATCCGGACCGGGCCGTCCGGGCCGCCCTGAAGATGCGCAAGCGCCTGGCCACCTTGAACACCCGGCTGGAACGGACGGACACGCCGCCACTGCGGCACGGCGTCGGGATCCACACCGGGGAAGTGGTGGCGGCCAACATCGGGAGTCCGGACCGGAAGGTCTACGCCATGGTGGGGGCCACGGTGAATCTGGCCTCCCGTGTGCAAAACGAAAATAAAACATTTTCCACCGATATCCTCATCACCGCCGCCACTCGGGCGGGGCTGACAGAATCCTATACCCTCCGGGACCTGGACCCGGTATCCCTGAAAGGGGTGCGGGATCCGGTTTCGCTGGCGGCGGTGTTGTAAAAAAAGTTTATCATTTTAAACCGCATGTTTTTCCAGGAATCGCAACACCGCCGCCTCATATCCCGGCGCCTTGCTTGATCCGCTGTGGTTGGCCCCTTTCCCGATGAAGATATCCGAAGATTCCGGGGGGAGCTTTTCTTTGAGGGCAAAGGCAAAGGACAGGGGAAAACGCCCGTCCTTTTCCCCGTGGATAATCATGACGGGCATCTTCAACTCGGGGGCCAAGCGGGCCGGACTCAGGGCTTCGAGCCGGCTGCGGTAAAAAAGTTTCATCCAGAACAGGATCATACGGCCGAAAAAGAGACTGAACGGGCGGCTGTACCACCTGAAAAGGCTGGTGAGCATCTCCTCGACGGAAGGGTACACACCTTCCATGAAAAGGAGTTTGACTTTATCCGGATTCCGCCAGGCGGCGATGATTGCACCCCCCGAGCCTGCCGAATGGCCGTAGAGGATGGCCGGCTCTCCGATCCAAGACAAAACCGCTTCGATGTCTTCGGCAAAACGCAGTGCGTTCATCCCGTGCCGGGGACTCGATCCGCCGTGATCCCGGGCGCTGTGAATCACGGTGGTGTACCCCCATCGGCCGAACATCCGGGCCCGGGAGATCATCCGGTCCCGGTTCCGGGTCCACCCGTGGGCAAACACCACGATCCCCTTGGAAGGACCATCGGGCGCGATGCGCCAGATTTCCAGGGATTTATTGTTGACGGTGGGGATTCGGGTATCCAAAACCCGCCCCCAGTCGGGCGGATCAAGGACCGGCCGTCGCGGATAATCATGAAGGATATAGGTAAAAATCAGGGTCAAGATCAGGTAGGCGGCGACAAGGGACAGAAAAATCGGGATCATTGCAGGTACACCCTTTCGATCAAATTTCCCTCCGGATTACCCATTCGAACCGATGTGCCGAATCGCACTCCATATCCACGCGCGGGATACCCTGTCAAGAAAGAAGCGCACGGAAAGTGAACCGCAGCAGCGAGCGCATTCCCCGCCGGTTCTGCCTGACGGCAGTGCTTCGCGGGTTGGAGCGAAGGGGAAATAAGGAAGAGGGCATCCGACCCGCCGCCGGTTAACGGGACGTCAACTTGATTTCGATGCGCCGGTTTTTTCGATAGGCTTCCGGTGAGTCGGCGGGATCCAGGGGGTGATATTTACTGAATCCGGTCGCGGCCATCCGCTGTTCCGGAATGCCCTGTGCCGCCAAAAACCGGACCACCGACAACGCCCGGGCCGTGGAGAGTTCCCAGTTCGAAGCAAACTGTGCATTATGGATGGGGATACGGTCCGTATGACCGTCGATCCTGAGGATCCAGCGGATGTCTTCGGGCATTTTTTCAGAAAGTTCGGCCAGTACACGGGCCAGTTTCGAAAGGTGACGGTGGCCTTCCGCGCCGATGTCGGCGGACCCGGAGGCGAACAGGAGTTCCGCCTGAAAGACGAAACGGTCGCCTTCAATACGGATAAACGGATTGTCCCCGAGGACTTCCCGAAGCCGGCCGAAGAATTCCGAGCGATACTTTTCCAGCGTGTTCACCCGCCGGGCCAGGGCAATGTTCAAGCGCTTCCCCAGGTCCTTGATTTCGGCCTCCTGGTCTTTATTTTGATTTTCCGCCAACCGGAGCGCCCGGCTGATTTCTTCCAGACGGGATTTTAATGCCGCGACTTGACGGTTCAAAAGCGTCATTTCGGCTCTGGCGCTGGCGGAAAGCTGCTTTTCTCTTTTCAGGGCTTCCTTCTGATCGCCCACCAGGGCAGCAAGCGCCTGGATGCGGATGTTTTTTTCCTCTATGGTTTTTTGTGCCAGGAGGGTGCGTTCCTGCTGGTCGGCCAGGCGGGTTTCAAGGGCTTTGGCCCGGTCCCGGAGGGCGCCGATCCGGGCGTCTTTGTCCGAAAGCGATGCCGACAGTTTGCCGACTCGTGCTTCGAGTTCGTGTCGAAGCCGTTGAAGGGCATTGATATCTTCCTGGAGGCTGGCCATGGTCAACAACTGTGTTTCGATCTGTGCGCGATCCATGCGGGATTGATGGGACAGGGCTTCCACCGTTTCGTCGAGAGCGGCCTTTTCGCCGGACAAAGACTGCACCAATCCGGTGAGATCCGCCATTTCCGCGGACAAGGCTTGATTTTTCTCCTGCTCCAGGCCGAGCAGTACGGTGATTTCTTCCAACCGGCGGTGAAGCGAGGCGAGTTCGCTTTCCTGGTCGGTCATGATTTCATTAAGGATGAAGTGTGCGAAGGTGAAGATGAGAAGGACGAAAATGACCACCATCAGAAGTGCGGACAGGACGTCCACATAACCGGGCCAGGGGCTGATCGCCGTTTTGGATCGTCTGGATTTTGAGATCATTGCTTATTTTTCCGGATCTTTGCTTCCTGTATCTTTACCGGGTGCCGGCTTGCCTTCCTGGTCCTGAAGCAGGTCTTGGATGGATCGATTGTTTTCCGACATTTGTCGGGAAAGGCGTTCCAGGTGGTCTTCAATATCGTCGATCCGGTCCCCGGTGAAATCCGGCGTCCCGCGTTTTCCCCCGCGCCTGTCGATGAGCTGCGTCACGCCGGACAGCCACTCTTCGAGTTCGTTGAAAAAGCGGTTCTGGGCATGTCCGGCCTGAAGATCGAGAAAACCGAGCACGAGGGCGCCCCCCAATCCGAAAAGGGAGGAACTGAAGGCGGTTCCCATGCCCTTGAGCGGATCCCGCAGTCCGGCTTTCATGGATTCAAAGACCGTGGCAAAGTCCCGGCTGCCGACTTCCAACCCGCCGATCACCTTTCCCACGGCGTTGACGGTTCCCAGAAGCCCCCAGAAGGTTCCCAGAAGGCCTAAAAAGATCAAAAGCCCGATCATGTACCGGGAAATTTCCCTGGATTCCTCCAGTCGATCCCGGATGCCTTCGAGGACCGTTCTCAAGGACAGGGCGGAGAGGCTGAAATCGTCGCGATGCAGTCCGGCGAGGTGCTTGGCCAACGGTTTCATCAGCCGGGGGCTTTCGGCCACCGATAAGCCGATATTGCCGGTTCTGTAAATGGAAATCCATTTAATTTCCGGTTCCAGACGCAGGACCTGGTGCATATTGATCCATATGCCGACGGCAAGGGCGACAAGGATTAACAGATTAAAGCCCCAGTTGGCCATAAAGGCGCTTTTCAAGGGGACGAATAAAAGGGCGCAGACCACCCCCACCACGCCCAGATAGATGAGCATGAGATACAAATAACGGCGTAGATTAACCATGATCCTTCCTTTAGTCCGGCCGGGAATAATAGGGTGTGTTTACGATTGTTATGACTGGGAAAGCCGTCTTGCGGGATCCCTCCGTAAAATTTAAAATATGAACCAATACGCGGCGGGTGTCAAGGCGCTTGGGCCCACGAATGATTTACTTTCCTATTGGAAAAAAACAACTGTTGATATTTTAACGGATGATCACCACACACCCGCCAAGCAATTCCGGGATGCCGAGGCGCTCATGGCCAAGGGAAAAAAGATTCTGATTAACTAAATACTTTCGAGAAGCTCTTCGGACGAAAGGATGCGGAAGAGGGGATATAAGGGGTTTTTCCGGTAGATGTTGATGATCTGCCGGTGAGTCGACCGGGAAAAGGCGGCGGCGGTGATAAAGAAAAGGGGCGTTTCCTTTACCGTGAAACGCCCCGCGAACAAAATCGACCTTTTTACGAGTTCATATTGTGTAAAAAACGGATCTTTTGGGAAGCATTCACTTTCCCTTGTATTCGGGCCGCTTTCGGCCCAGGGACGACAGACCTTCCAGGGCGTCTTCGGTGGAAAAGATTTCCTTCAAACGGGAAAGCTCGATCTCCACGGCCTCGGGGATGCTTTTCCCCGCCTGGGCGTCGATGATTTCATTGGCCATCCGGATGGCCAACGGCGCCTTGTATCCCACGACCTTGGCGGTCTTGGCGGCCAGATCCTCCGGAATCCCCGCGGGGGGTTGTCTGTCCAGGAGCCGCTCCACGTTTTCCGGGCGGCATGCTTCCGCCGGCACGTTAAAGCGCTCCGGGAGTTCGCGGGGGCGGGACTTGTCCGGTTTTCCCGACGCGATGAGATCCTGGATGGCCGATTCCACTTCAGCCGGCGGCACCAGCCGGGTGACGAGACCGAGCTGCTGGGCGTCCTTTGCGGTAAGGGTCTGTCCGGTGAAGGTGTAGTACTTGGCCAGTTCAGGCCCCGCCTGACGGGCGAAGCGGAGCATCCCGCCCAGGCCCGGAAAGATGCCGATGCCGGTTTCCGGAAAGGCCATGGATCCGGCCGGTGTGGCGACAATGGCCTGGCAGGCCAGGGCCAGTTCGCTGCCGCCGCCCAGGGACAACCCGTCCAACAGCGCGATGGTGGGCTTTTCGCTGTTTTCGATTTTCATGAGAAGTTCATGGCCTTTCCGGGTGAAGGCCACGATGTCGTCGATTTTGCCTGCCTTGATTTTTTGGACGAAATACCGGATGTCGGCGCCGGCCACAAAGGCCTTCCCCGCCCCCTGGAAGACGATCCCTTTGACCGCCGGATCCGTTGCCGCTTTCGTAAAACGGCCTTCCAGTTGCGCAAATACGGTCTCGTTGAGGGCGTTCATCGCCTCCGGCCGGTTGATGGTGATATGGGCAACGCCGGAGCGGACGGTCAGGTCCACGAAGTTGAAGGCAAAGGGTTTTCCCGCCTGTTTTTGTTTTTCGAGAAGCCCCGGCATCTTGAAATCCGGATATTTCTCGCAGATGGATGCCACGGCCGCATAGGTCTTGTCGATGCCGATCCGATTGGCGATTTCAAAGGGGCCCTGTGCCCAGCGGAGACCGATCTTGGCCCCCCGGTCCGTATCCTCGATGGAGGTCACCCCTTCATCCACCAGGGCCGCGGCCACACCCAGGCAGACCCCGTAAAACCGGTTCATGACGGGCTCGAAGCGGGATTCGTCCGGGGTGCCTTCCAGGTTCCAGAGTTCGCCTTTTTCCATCTGTTTTTTCAGGATGTCCGCGGGCGCGTAGAAAGGTCCCAGTTCGTTTCCCAGGGTGGTGGCCGCATGGACGGCGATGGGGATTCCGGTGACGTTCATCAATTCAAAGGGGCCCATGCCGATGCGGAAGGCGCGCTTGGCGGCTTCCTCGATGGTGGGGATGTCACCGATGCCTTCTTCCAGCATCCGGGCGGCTTCGTTGAGAAAAGGGACGAAGAACCGGTTCACGGCGAACCCCGGGGCGTCTTTCACCACGATGGCCGTCTTTCCGTGGAGTTTGGCCGCCAGAAGGGATTTCTCAAGGGTCTCCGGACTCGTACCGTCGTGGGGGATGACCTCGAGGAGCCGGTTTTTTGCCGGGTGGTAAAAATAATGCAACCCGACGAATCGATCCGGCCGGGACGTCTTTTCGGCGAATTCTTTTACGTAAAAGCTGGAGGTGTTGGTGGCCAGGATGGTCTTTTTCGAGCAGATGGGATCCAGTTTTTGAAAAAGATCGGTCTTGACGGCCTTGTCTTCGAAGACCGCTTCGATGACGATATCGGCGTCGGCCACGGCGTTCATGTCCGTGGTGCCGGTGATGCGCCCCAGGATGGTTTTCACCTGATCCGGGGTGAAGATTTTTCTTTCCACTCCTTCGTCGAGGAGTTTTTTAATGGTGTTCATCCCGCGCTGGACGAAATCCTCTTTCAGGTCCACCATGACCACGGGAATCCCTTCCTGGGCGATCTTCTGGGCGATGCCGCTTCCCATGTTTCCTGCACCGATGACACCGATTTTGTTGATGACTGACATGGACGTTCCTCCTGTTAGCGGTTTTTCCAGACGGGTTTCCGTTTTTCTTCGAAGCTGGCGATGCCTTCAAGGGTGTCTTCGGTTTTCATCAGTTTGTGGAGAAACAACTCCGAAACCCGTTCCATGGCGTCTTCGAAACCCATTCCCAGGTGCTGTTTCACGGCCCGCTTGTTGAGCCGGATGATGAGCGGGCTGCAGGCGGTGATTTCCCCCACGAGCCTGTCCACTTCCGATTGGAACTTGTCTTCATCCACGACGGCGGTGACGAGCCCCATCTCCCGAAAGGCCTTTGCGGTGTAGCGTTTCCCCGTGGTGCAGATTTCAATGGCTTTGGCGGGTCCCACCAGTTGGGGAAGCCGGACCGCTGCATAGGGCGGAAAGAATCCCAGCTTGATTTCGGGCTGACCGAAAAAGGCGTTTTCCGAGGCCATGATGATGTCGCAGGCGATGGCCACTTCCATGCCGCCTCCGAGGCAGAAGCCGTGGACGGCGGCGATGATGGGGATTTCGATTTTTTCCATGGCGAAAAAGATGCGGTTGAAACCGGCGATCATGGTGTGGACCACCCCGGGCTTGTGGTCGGCGACTTCCACGCCGGCGCACCAGCTGGGACCGTTCCCGTAGATCACCACGCACTTGAGCGCATCGTCGGCGGCCAACTGTTCCATGGCCCCGCTCAATTCATCCATCATGGCAAGGTTCAAGACGTTGTGTTTGGGCCGGTCCAGGGTGACCTTGGCCACCCCGCCGGCCGTGTCAATGTGGATATTTTTTACTTCCGTCATGAGGATCCTCCTTCAGAATTCGGCTCCGTATCGGTGGCGATGGTTTTTCCACCGGATTATGCCGGCTGGAAGACATAGTTCAAGCGGCCTTCGGCCAAACGATTTACGGCCGTTTTCATTTCCATGCCCACGGTAAGGGCGTCGTCCGGGACCGCATCGTCGATGCGCCCGAAGACCTTGTAATCCCCGTAGTCGAGCAGGGCGATCCGGTAGGGCAGATCCTTTTCGAACCCCACGGGGCCGTATTCGAGTTTGGAGTAGGTGACCAATTTCCCGTTGCCGGTCACTTCGAACCATTCCATGTGGCTTTCCAGACAGCGAAAGCAGTCCGCCCGGGGAGGGAAGAAATGCATGCCGCAGTCCTTGCACCGGGTCCCCATCACCTTGCCCTGTTCCAGATGATCGATGAAGTCGTTGGTCTTGGTGATGGCGGTAAAACTCACTGTCCCGAATTTTTTAAAGCGATCGTCGATTTCTATCTTTTTGCCCATGGATTACCTCCCCAGTATGGTCACGTTGCCGTAAAGGCCCACACCGCCGATGTTGTGAACCAGCCCGATCTTCGGATCTTTCACCTGGATGGCGCCGGCTTCCTCCCTGAGCTGGAGGACGATGGTGCGGATCTGGGATCCGCCCGTGGCGCCGATGGGATGCCCCTTGGAAAGGAGCCCGCCGTCCACGTTCACGGGAATGCGCCCTTCCTTGTACGTTTCTTTGCTCCGGATCAGGTCTTTTCCCTCCCCGGGGGCGGCAAAGCCCAAATTTTCATAAGCCATGAGTTCGGCGATGGTGAAACAATCGTGGACTTCCGCCACGTCGATGTCCTTTGGTTCAATTCCGGCCATGGCATAGGCCTGTTTTGCCGCTTCCCGGGCCACGGTGAGCCCGGTGAACATGTCCCGTCCGGCCAGGTTCACGCTGGTGGACGCGGCGCCCAATCCCAAAATCCATACGGGTTTCTGGGAGAAGGCCTTGGCTTTTTCCTCGCCGGCCACGATGATGCAGGAGCTCCCGTCGGCATTGGCGCAGCAATCCCCCACCCGGAGAGGACTTGCAACGGGTCCGGTCATCCGGTCGTTGGGGTCGGCGAACATCTCGAAGGTGACGGGCTTCCGGTACACGGCCAGTTCATTGAGCTGTCCGTAGGTGGCGGACTTGACCCGGATGCGGGCCAGGTCCTCGGGCGTGGTGCCGTAAGCGGCCATGTGGGCCCGGGCATACATGGCGTAATAGGCGGGCATCATGGTCCCGAAGGGGCTTTCCCACTGGATGTCGGCCCCGCGGCCCATCCGTTCCTGGGATTCGGAGGAGCTGATCTCCGACATTTTCTGAAATCCGATGACCGCCACAACGTCGTGGAGGCCCGATTTCACCAGAGAATAGGCCAGCCGCAGCCCCATGCTTGAAGATGAACAGAGGCTTTCCACGTAGAAGGTGGGCTGGGGGTTGAGCCCCAGATACTCGGCAAATACGCCGGCGGGCGACCGCTGCTTGTCGTATTCGGGTGCCGAGCAGATGACCGAGGCGTTCACGTCCTTGACCGTGATCTGCGCATCTTTCATGGCGTTTTTAAAGCCTTCGAAGGCAAGCTCTCGGATGGATCCGGGGTATTGGCGCACGAAGGCGCTTTGGCCCACACCGATGATTCCGACTTTTCCCATAAACGTTCTCCCTTTTCCGGTTCGTCTGTATTCTTTTATTTCCGATACCCGAAACCTGCTCTTATGTTACCGATTTCGATTTCGATTTCGATTTCGATACCGATTTTGGTAACCGTTGTCCTTCAACCCCTCGACCCCTCGACCCCTCGATCCCTTTATTTCCGATACCCGAAACCTGCTCTTCTGTCATCTTCCGAGTGACTGTAACGTGTTTCCCTCCAAAGGCGGGATTTTCGAAAAAATTGTAGGGCGGGGTTTCACACTCCCGCCAAGGCGCGGACAGGCCCGCCGTAAGATCGACCGTCATTTTCCGGCGGCATATAAAATGCCGCCCTACGGCTGATTTTCGATACCGATTTGGATTTTGATCACCCCTGTCCTTCAAACCCTTGACCCCTCGACCCCTCTAAATATACTGTCCGCCGTCCACTTTGATCACTTCGCCCGTGATGTGCCGGGCTTTGTCCGAAGCCAGAAAGACCACCACGTTGGCGAGGTCTTCCGGTGTTCCCACCCGCTTGAGGACGATTTCGGCCATGGCCATATCCACGATTTTGTCCCGGGCCTCGGACTGGGTGAGCATGGGGGTTTCGATGAGCCCGGGCGCCACGGCGTTGACGTTCACGCTGAAGGCGCCCAGTTCCTTGGCCAGGGCCTTGGTGAACCCGATGATTCCGGCCTTGGAGGCCGAGTAATTGCTCTGGCCGAACTTTCCCCTGAGACCGTTGATGGAGGTGATGTTGATGATTTTCCCGTACTTCTGGTCCTTGAGAAGGGGGGCGGTGTGGCGGGTAAAATTGAAATACCCTTTGAGATTGACCTCGATGACCCGGTCCCACTGTTCTTCGGTCATCTTCCAGGAAACACCGTCCCAGTTCATCCCCGCGTTGTTGACCAGGATGTCGATTTTACCGAAGCGTTCCAAGGCCGTCTTGACGACGTTTTCCGCTTCCGAAAAAGAGGCGATGTCGCACTGGACGGCTAAGGCGTTTCGCCCCATGGCAAGGATTTGATCTTTTACCTCCAGGGCCTCTTTTTCGTGTTTGCGGTAGGTCAGGCAGATGTTGGCGCCTTCTTTTGCCAACTCCAGGGAAATGGCGGTCCCGATGCCCTGGGACCCGCCCGTCACAATGGCGTTCTTATCCTTCAGCAGCATGTTCCTCCCCCTTTTTATGATCGGATGGTGATGGTTCACACGGACCTAAAGTAAGCTACATTACAGCTACTGAAACGTTCAGTCAAGACCGAAATGGAGCAGCAGCGGCCGTAAAAAAATGAGAAAAACCGGCGATCCATGGGATCGGGGTTATGATGAAGACGAGATCCGGGAGGTATGCCGTTGAATGGCGGTCTCCAGTGCGTCTTTCCGAATGGGTTTGGTAAGGTAGTCGTCCATGCCGGATTCCAGGCACCGTTCCCGGTCTCCCTTGAGGGCATGGGCGGTGAGGGCGATGATGGGGATATGCTTCCCGGTGTGTCTTTCTTCCCGGCGGATGGCCTTTGTGGCCTCGAAACCGTCCATTTCGGGCATTTGGACATCCATAAGGATCAGGTCGAAGGACGTTTTTTCCGCGGCTTCCACGGCCCGGGTCCCGTTTTCCACCACGGTTGTGAAAAACCCCATCTTTTCCAGAACCCGGATCATGAGCGTCTGGTTCACCGGGTTGTCTTCGGCGATGAGGATATGCAGCTTTTTTCCGGGTCGAGTCGTGGCCGGGCGACGATTGCGATCTTCCCGCAGGGAGTGGCGTGTGAGCAGCGTGTGGGGACTTCTCGATTTTTGGGGTACACCCAAAGCCGATTTGACGGCGTCCAGGAGTTCCGACTGGCGCACCGGTTTGGTCAAATAACAGGCGATGCCCAGTTCCCGGCACCGTGCGGCATCCCCCCGGCGGCCTACGGAGGTCAACAGCATGATGACCGGTTCGTTTTCCCATTTTTTTTCCCGGATTTTCTCAACGAACTGGAATCCGTCCAGCCCGGGCATGATCATGTCGGTGATGACCAGGGAAAAGGACCGGTTTTTTCTCTGGCTTTCTTCCAGAAGATTCATGGCCGTCTTTGCGTCCGATGCCGTTTCGGGGCGCATCCCCCACTGGGCCACCATCTCCGACAGGATTTTTCGGTTTGTGGCATTGTCGTCCACGATGAGGACCGGCAACCCTTTGATGGAAACCTGAATGCGCCGGGGTTCCGGCTTGGGAAGGGCCGCTTTTTGGAATACGGCGGTAAAATGAAACGTGGTCCCTTTTCCAGGATCGCTTTCGATCCAGATGCGTCCTTCCATCAAATCCACGAGATGCTTGGAAATGGTCAAGCCCAGGCCGGTTCCCCCGTACTTTCGAGCGGTGGAGCCGTCGGCCTGGGAGAAGGGATCAAAGATTACGGCCTGCTTTTTCGGTGGAATACCTACACCGGTATCCCTTACCGCGAAATGCAGCTTGACCCGGCGGGCGGTTTCCTCCATGACGGCAATGGTGACCCCCACCTCCCCTTCATGGGTGAACTTGACGGCGTTCCCCAGAAGATTCACCAAAATTTGCCGGAGGCGTCCCGGATCCCCGATGAGATGAACGGGCACGTGGGGCTCGATGGCGCCGGTGAGCTCGAGTCCTTTTTCGTGGGCCTGGACCGCCAGTGTTTTCAGGATGTCCTCGAGGGCGCTTTGAAGATCGAATGGGACGGCATCCAGCACCAGCTTGCGGGATTCGATCTTGGACAGATCGAGGATATCGTTGATGAGGGTCAAAAGCGACTTTCCCGCGGACACAACGGTTTCCAGGTATTCCCGCTGTTCTCGGGTGAGTTCCGTGTCCAGGGCGAGGTCCGTCATCCCGATAATAGCGTTCATGGGTGTGCGGATTTCGTGGCTCATGTTGGCCAAAAAATCGCTTTTGGCCCGGTTGGCCGCCTCGGCCTGTTCCTTGGCCTGCACGAGTTCGGAAATGTCCATGAAAGATTCCACGAGGCAGTTCCGGCCCTCAAGGGTGACGGGAAGGACGCGTTTGAGGACAGGAAGTTCTTTTCCGGCCTTCGTGAGAAGCACCCTTTCGGCGTTGTCGATTTCCTGGTGGAGATCCGTGATGGGACAATGTCCCGCCTCGGCGGGGCAGATGAAGCGATGGCACACGTTACCGATGATGTCGGCTTCATCGCCGCCGATCATGGCGGCCGCCGACGGATTCACGTAGTCGATGAAATGGGTGTCCGCGTCGATGATGACGATTCCCACCTGAACGGAGGCCAGGATCCGCTGCAATCGTTCTTCGGATTCACGCAGAGACGCCTGAATCTTTTCCAGCGCGGAAAGGGCGTTCCGGGTGCCGGCGTGCAGGCGGGCGTTTTCCACGGCCAACGCGCCCAGGCCGGCAAAATGTTGTAAATACCGGATATCCTCTTCGGAGAAACGCTTGTTCGCCTCCATGTGCGCCAGACCGATGATGCCGAGAATCCGTTTTTCCGAAAGGATGGGAATGGCGGCGACGGCGCGCACATCTGTTAAATTGGAAAGGGAGAGCCGATTCGCATAGGCTTGGTAATCTTTGACCACGGCGGGTTTTTTTCTTTTCCATACGGCGCCGCTCAAGCCTTCTCCCGGGCGGATTCGAAGGCCCACGAGGTCGTCAAAGAACCCTCCGATGCCCACCCGCATTTCCATTTCCCCGGTTCCGGCTTCCAGCAGATAAAGGAATCCGTGGCGGGTTCCGGAAAGGCGGCAAGCGCTTTCGACGATTTCCCGGAATAAAGAATCGAGCTGATCGTACTGGATCAACCGGGGATAGACGCTCTCGATGAATTCAAGATAGGCGTTTTGACGCTGGAGGCGTTCTTCCAGGACCCGGCGTGGAGCCGGCTTTTTTTCGAGGGGATCGGGAACTCGGCCTTTGGATCGGGATGCTGTTTTTTCCATCGGTGCCATTTTATGTGCCTGCGGCATGCCGTCAGGGATCCGCCGGAGACGTTGAAATACGAAAAACCGATTCCGTTTTTTCCTTATCATAAAGAATCAGGGATTCCAACGGATCTTTAACAGGAAACCGCGGGCGGCGAAAATCCCGGAAACGGGGGGCAAAGGGTGCCTAAAGCCCGATATCGATAATCGCTTGATCCGCGAAAACCTGTTGACATCGGGTTAGTTATATTATAGCTATATTATGACTTCCAGTGGGGAAATGCCCGCTTAGAATTTATTCCAACGAATTCCTTAATCATGGGATAAAGGAGGGAAACATGCCGAGCGTACCGGATAAAATCAAGACCTGGCAGATGGTCCAACCCGCAACGTTCAACAAGGAAACCAAGGAAACGGTTCCCGGCCGGCTCGAAAAGGCGGAGATCCCCGTTCCGGCGCTTTCCTCCGGTGAGGTGTTGGTGGAAATCGCCGGGTGCGGTGTCTGTCACACGGATTTGGGATACTTCTACGACGGGGTTCCCACCGTGAATAAACCCCCGCTGACCCTGGGCCACGAAATTTCGGGAACCGTGGTGGCCGGAGACGAGGCCTGGATCGGAAAAGAGGTCATCATCCCGGCGGTGATGCCTTGCCGGAAATGCATTTTATGCAAAACCGGAAGGGGAAACCGTTGTCTGGCCCAGAAGATGCCCGGCAACAGTCTGGGAATCTACGGGGGGTTTTCGAGCCATATTCCGGTGCCGAGCATCGATCTTTGCGAGGTGAAAAACCGGGGCGATATTCCCTTGGCGCATCTGGCGGTGGTGGCGGATGCCGCCACAACACCCTACCAGGCGGCCAAGCGGGCGGGCCTTCAGCCCGGGGACAACGTGGTGGTGATCGGCATCGCCGGGGGCGTGGGGCAGTACATGGGACAAATCGCCAAGGCCATCGGCGCCCATTGCGTCATCGGCATCGACCTGGTCCAAGAGCGTCTGGACCGGGCACTCCAGTTCGGCGCCGACGTTGTCATCAACTCCGCCGGAAAGGATGCCAAGGCCGTTTCCGATGAGTTCAAGGGAATCTGTAAGAAAAACGGACTGCCGGGGTTCGGCTGGAAGATTTTTGAGGTTACCGGCGCCAAGGGGGGGCAGGAGACCGCTTTGTCCCTTTTGAGTTTCGTGGGAAAGCTGATGATCGTGGGTTTCACCATGGCCAAGGTGGAATACATGCTCAGCCGGCTGATGGCCTTTGATGCGGAAATCATCGGGACCTGGGGATGCCTCCCCGAGCATTACCCCGTGGTTTTGGACATGGTCTTGAATAAAAGGGTCCAAATCGAACCCTTTGTCCAGACCCGCCCCATGAGCACCATCGCCGGCGTTTTTGAAGAAGCCCACACCGCTTCGCCGGAGCGGCGGATCGTGCTGACCCCGGATTTTTAAAGGGCCGAAAGGATCGAAGCCATCAAACAAATAAGACGGAATCGTAAACAACCTAATTTGGGATGGCAAAGTAAAAAGCGCCAGATGCAAGGCGCGCAAATCCTGA
>CAZQUR010000023.1:0-33086 GCA_964596535.1 uncultured Desulfobacteraceae bacterium | reverse complement strand
ATCGAAATCGAAATCGAAATCGAAATCGGTATCGCAATCGAGAACCCGTGTAGGGCGGGATTTTATATCCCGCCGGTAAAGGGACAAAAGGTACGCTTGCAGTTCGAAGTCGAAAGAACAGGGTTCGAGGGGATCGCATGGCGGCGATAAAGAAAGGGCGTCCGGGCATTCGGGTGGCGGGGGTGTGGGCGTTGTTCCTGCTGTGTTCCGGATGCGCGATGGTGCCCCCCGCCGGGACTCGCCCCCTTTCCCCCGGGGCGATGGAAGCCCTGTCGCTGATGGATGCCCTGAAACAAAAAAATACGGACCTGAAAACGTTAAAAGGTCTTGGCTCCCTGCGACTGAAGCGGGACGGGGAATTCCAAAGGCTGCGGGCGGCCTGGATGGGAGAATCTCCGGAAAAGCTGCGCGTGGAGGCGCTGGCCCTTTCCGGGCAACCCATGGCCAGCCTTTCCGGAGACGGCCGGTGGGTCTATTTTCTTTCCCATACCGATGGCCGATATTACAAAAAGCCTTACGGTGAAGGGTTTGAGCGGTTTTTGTCCATACCCATGGATCCCGGCCAACTCCTGGCCCTTTTGGGCGGCAAAATTTCCACGGTGAAACACGACGCCGTGAACCTTGAAAAAGATCCCGATTCCACGGGATATGTGCTGATTTTAAAGAAACGCTGGCACGGGGTGGTGCAAAAGCTTTTTTTGGATCCGCAAAAGAAAAAGGTATACAAAATAGAGTGGTACAATGGTCGCGGGGATCTTTCTTTCCGGGTTTTTCGGGATCGTTTCCAGGCCGTATCCGGTTTTGAGATCCCTTTTTTCATTCATGCCGCAGACGATGCCGGATCCTTTTTCGAGCTTACGGTTCAGCGTTGCTGGATCAATGTGCCCACCGATCCGGGGGCCTTTGTCATTGCTCCCCGGACAGGATGAACCGCCATGTTCTTTTGATTATACCGTGCAGCGCGTTGAGACGTTTCGTTTCGTGGCCGAAGGCCCCCTGGGGAAATTGGTGAAATGGCTGCGCCTCATCGGATTCGACACCCTTTATGAACCGCATATCCCCAAAAGGATCCGGAACATCGCGTCGGCGGAAAGAATCCGTTTGACACGGACAAAAAATTCCCTTGTTTTTGCATCGGTGCAACCGGTTTTATACATCCGTTCGGATCATGTCCAAGATCAACTCCGGCAGGTGGTTTGGGAAACCAAGATTCGGCGGAAAGACCTCCGGCCCTTCAGCCGCTGTATCCGGTGCAACAGTGAAATCCACAGGGTGGATAAATTCGAGGCGGCCTCCCGTGTTCCGGATCATGTCTGGGAAACCCATGAGACTTTTTCGGCCTGCAGGACCTGCGGCCGGATATACTGGCCGGGCACCCATACCCGGCGCGCCGGCCGGATCATCGATGCCCTTTTCGCGGATGTGTCTCCCGCAGAGGACGAAACCAAAGCGGACGGGCCGTGAGGGGTGAAAATTCCAAAAGCGCCGTGGCCCTTGAAGGTCGACTGAGAGGATGCAGAAACGTCCTGACCCTCGGGGTGCGGCCCAACTGGTCGGACTACACCGAAAGAGAAAGAACCCTGATTCTGGACGCGCCGGTGATCTATTATCCCACCCTGTTTTATGCCGAACTCTTCGACGTTATGGGGAAAAAAACCTTTCCGAGCTACCACACCTACAAATGCGTTCAGGATAAAATCAAGCAGACCGCCTTGTTGGCGCTTTTGGGCATCCCGCACCCCCGGACACGCGTTTTTTACGGCAAGACCCAGAAGGCATCCATCCTCGATTATTTCGATTTTCCCTTCATTGCGAAAGTTCCCCGAAAATCCGCCATGGGCCGGGGGGTTTTTCTGATTCAAAACGAAACCGAGCTCGAGCGCTACTGCGCCCGGAAGGATCCGGCCTATATCCAGGAATATCTGCCCATCGACCGGGATGTTCGCGTGGTGGTGGTGGGGGACCGGGTGGTCCACGCCTACTGGCGCGTGGCGCCCGAAAACGAGTTCCGGACCAATGTGGCCGTAGGGGCGTCCATCCGATTCGATCCGGTCCCGCAAACGATTTTACACCTGGCCCTGGACACCGCCCGCCGGTGCCGGTGGGATGACGTTGGCATCGATATCTGCGTGCATGAAAACCGGGGGTATGTTTTGGAGGCGAACATGAAATACGGCCGGGAGGGATTCCGCATGGCCGGCATCGATTTCGATCGGCTGATGGAAACAATGATCGAAGAAGGGCAGATATAGGAAAGGAATTATACCGTTGGTGAACCTGGAACGCATCCGGAAAGCGCTGGATCAGGCAGAGGCCCAGCGCCTCTCGCCCCACGCCACCCGCAGCCGAGACGCCCTTCGCCGCCGGGAAGAAGCCCGCCTGAAAAAGGGCTACCGCCAGGCCTTCTCCGTGGATGTGGACCGCATTCTCCATTCCCATGCGTACACGCGCTATATTGACAAAACCCAGGTTTTTTATCTCATTGAAAACGACCATATCACCCACCGGGTGTTGCATGTGCAGTTGGTATCCAAAATCGCCCGGACCATCGGCCGGTTTTTGGGGCTTAATGAAGATCTCATCGAAGCCATCGCCCTGGGGCATGACATCGGACATACCCCCTTCGGGCATGACGGAGAGCGCTTCCTTTCCCGGCTGTGCCGGGACGCCGGCATCGGGCATTTCCAGCACAATGTCCAGAGTGTTCAGTTCCTGGAACATGTCGAACGCAAAGGAACGGGCTGGAACCTGACCCTCCAGACCCTGGACGGCATCCTGTGCCACGACGGAGAAGTCCATGAACAAAGACTGGCGCCTGCCAAAAACGCCGGTTTTGATGTCCTGGCGCAAAACATCCGCCGGAAAAAGGAAGATCCGGAAACGCCCCTGGCCCCCATGAGCCTCGAGGGTTGCGTGGTCCGCATGGCCGACACCATCAGCTATGTGGGCCGTGACATCGAAGACGCCATCCGGCTGGGGATGATCCGGCGTTCCGATATTCCGAAATCCTGCGCGGATCGACTGGGAAAAACCAACGGCGAGATCGTCTATGCCCTTGTCACCGACGTCATCGCCCAGAGTATGCAAACCGGACACGTGGCCTTGAGCGAATCGGTATCGAATGCATTGAAAACCCTGAAAGGATTCAATTACGCGCATATCTACATGAACCCGGCCATTAAGACCCATACCGACGCCATCGAAGCCCTTTTTGAATTGCTCTTTGAAACCTATGTCCGGGATATTAAGGCCGGGAATCGGGGTTCGGTGATATTTTCGAGCTTCCTGTCGGGCATGTCCGATGCGTATGTCCATACCCATCGAACCGAAGAAATCGTCCGGGATTTCATCGCCGGAATGACCGACCGCTATTTCTTGATGCAATGCCCGGAACACCTGCGCCCTCCCCGGATCACCTATGCCTGAAACGAAACCGGCGGAAAAAACCGGTGGTCCGGAATACCGGCATCGGGTCCGGACCCGACGGCTGGTTCCGTTTCATGTTCGCGTGAAGGAAACCGATCTGATGGTTTATGCCGAAAAGGATCTTTCCGCGCTGACCCGGGAACGGATTCTGAAATACCGCCGTCACATTGAAGTCCATATCGATACGCATCCCGAGTTTGCCGCGTCCCTTTCTCCCGTGGCGATCCACGAACCGGTTCCCCGGATCATTCAAGAGATGGCCGCCGCCGCCCGCAAGGCCCGTGTGGGCCCCATGGCCGCGGTGGCCGGTGCCATCGCCCAGTGCGTGGGCATGGACCTGGTGTCCCTGCCGGAAGGTTCCCCGGAGGTCATCGTGGAAAACGGAGGGGATGTCTTTGTCAAAACCGGCGCCCCCGTCACGGTTGCCCTCTATGCCGGGAAATCCCCCCTTTCCTTCAAGATCGGCCTGCGCATCCATTCCCGACAAGGGCCCATGGGGATTTGCACGTCTTCGGGAACCGTGGGGCATTCCCTGAGTCTGGGAAAAGCCGACGCGGTGTGTGTCCTTTCACCCTCCTGCCCCCTGGCGGATGCGGCGGCCACCGCGGTGGGAAACGCCATTCGTTCCGGCCGGGATATCTCCAAAGGCCTCGCCCGGGGTCAAAAAATTCAAGGGGTGACGGGCATTGTGGCCGTGGTGGGAGGGGAAATGGGGGTTTGGGGGGATGTGGAATTGGTGCGGCTGTAAGAAAAATGCCTTGAGTTTTACAGGCAAATGGAGTACTGGAAACCCATCTTGGCAGTTGAAAACAAGAACGACGGCGGGGATGCGGCGATGAAGACCATGTGGGCGCCATGGCGGATGGAATACATCCTGGATTCAGACAAGGACGGGTGTATTTTCTGCAAGGCGCTGGAGGAAGACGATGCCTTGACCTTGTTTAAAGGGAAGACCACTCTGGTGGTGATGAACAAGTACCCTTACATCAACGGGCATCTCCTGGCGGCGCCCCGGCGGCACGTGGCCGCGCTGCATGATCTGACACTGGACGATATGGGGCTGCTCTTAAAAACCGTGGAGCAATCCGTGGAAATCCTCAAAAAAGCCATGAAACCCGATGGGTTCAACGTGGGGTTGAATCTTGGAAAAGTGGCCGGTGCCGGCTTCGAAGAACATCTTCATTTCCATGTGGTCCCCCGATGGTTCGGGGACACCAACGCGCTGACCGTCTTCGCCGATGTCCGGGTGATCCCGGAGCATTTCAAAGCCACCTATGACAGGCTCAAGCCGTATTTCGACAAAATCGATTTAATGAATTGAAACGGATGGGAGACAGGACTCATGAAAAAATTAAAGATTGCCTTTTGGGTGCTTTTGATCGGCTTTTTCGGCCTGTTGATATATCAGAACCAGGATTTGTTCCTCGGTAAAAAGGGACTTTCCATTAACCTGTATTTTACCGCGTACCGGATTCCTGAAATTCCCAATGCTGTTTACTACCTGGCGTTTTTTCTTGTCGGCATGCTCGTTTCCTATTTTGCCACCCTGGCCCAACGCTTCAAAGCGAACAAGACCATAAAAGAACTCAACGCAACCGCAGACGCCAACCTGCAGAAAGTCGTGCGGCTGGAAACGGAACTGAACGCCTTGAAGAAGCCGGAGGCCGCTTCCGACGACGTGCCGCCCGTTGATGCGGCGTCTTGAGCAGGTGGTTTGACTCTTCCATCCGCGGCGCCTTGCGTTTAAATCCGCGGGGGTCGGCGATCAAAGCGCCCCGGAGGGACAACAGGGGACGCCGCCGGCCCCGTATCCGATTTCACGGTCCATGAAGCCGCAGAAACTGACCCCCATGATGCAGCAGTACCTCCTGATCAAGGAGGCGCATCCCGATGCCATCCTCTTTTTCCGCATGGGGGATTTCTACGAGATGTTTTTCGAGGACGCCAAGGAGGCGTCCAAAATCCTGGAGATCACCCTGACTTCCCGGAACAAGAACGACGCCGGGGCCGTCCCCATGTGCGGGGTTCCGGTGAAAGCCGCGCCGGTCTACATCGGAAAACTCCTGGGACATGGGAAAAAAGTGGCCGTATGTGATCAACTGGAGGATCCCGCGTCGGCGAAAGGGCTGGTGAAACGGGATGTGGTGCGTGTCATCACACCGGGAATGATCATCGAAAGCGAGTACCTGGACGAAAAGACCGAAAATTATCTTCTGGCCCTGGGGGAGACGGACGGTCTTTACGGGATGGCGTCCCTGGATCTTTCCACGGGGCGTTTCCGGGTGACCGAAATCAAAGGGGCGGAACCCGCGAAAGACGAGATCCTCCGGATCGCGCCCACAGAGGTTCTTCTGCCGAATGCCGCCCAGAACGAATCCGATCCCCCGGATTTCCGGCCTTTTCAAAGGGTGCTGGAAAACCGTTCGGTGACGTATCTGGAAGACCGCCTCTTTGATCCGGTCCGGGGGAAAGAGCGGCTCACCGACCAGTTCAAGACACTTACCCTGGAAGGGTTCGGGGCCGGACATCTGCGCGCCGGCCTCGGGGCGGCCGGCGCCCTGTTGCACTACGTCCGGGAAACCCAGAAACAACCCGTCGGCCACATCACCCGCCTGGAACCGTATGCCTATTCGGACTCCCTGGTCATCGACGACCTGAGTTGCAGAAATCTCGAACTCACAAGGAACCTGTGGGACGGATCCCGAAACGGCACCCTGCTGCATATCCTGGATCACACCGTCACCGCCATGGGCGGCCGGTGTCTCAAGCGCTGGCTGCGCTACCCTTCCATCGATTTTGACGAGATCGCGCACCGTTTGGATGCGGTGGAAGAAGCCAAAAAAGAGATTCAGGCCGCCCGGCGCGTCCGGGAGTATTTGGCGCAGGTGGCCGATATGGAGCGGCTTGGAAGCAGGGTGGTTTTGCGTCACGCCAACGCCAGGGACTTGATCGCCTTAAAGCACGCCCTCCGGTTACTCCCTGAAATATTGAATTTACTGGCGGTATTTCAATCCGCCCTTTTTCATTTCCAGGGGGATACGTCGACCCTGCAAGCCCTGGCGGAAGGGATTGAATCGGCCATCGTGGAAGATCCGCCCCCCACCCTTCATGAAGGCGGGATCATCAAAAAAGGGTACCATCCGGATCTCGACGAACTCATCCAAATCACCCGGGAAGGTCGTGCCTATCTGGCGCGGCTCGAAGCCCGTGAAAAGGAGGCCACCGGGATTTCTTCCTTGAAGGTGCGGTACAACAAGGTGTTCGGTTATTACATCGAGATTCCCAAAACCCACGCCCCGGCGGCCCCAGCCCATTACGTGCGCAAGCAGACCCTGGTGAATGCCGAACGGTACATTACCGATGAACTGAAGGCCTTTGAGCTGAAAGTGTTCACCGCCCAGGAAAAGCGGGCGGCATTGGAATACGAACTCTTCGAGGCCGTCTGCGTTCAAGCCGCCGCCCAAAATCCGCAGATTCAGGCGGTGGCAAATTTCCTGGCCCGCCTGGATGTCTTGTTGGCGCTGGCCGAAACCGCCGATCGGAGTCACTATGTCCGTCCGGCCCTGAACCGCGACGGCCGGCTCTTTATTGAAGAGGGGCGGCATCCGGTGGTGGAAAAGATGATTGCGGGCCAGCGATTCGTTCCCAACACGGTCCAAATGGATAACGACCAACAGCAAGTCCTCATCATCACCGGGCCCAATATGGCGGGGAAGTCCACCCTGCTGCGGCAGGCCGCCCTTTTGGTGCTCATGGCCCACATGGGGTCCTTCGTCCCGGCCCAATCGGCTCTAATCCCCTTGACGGATCGTATCTTCACGCGGGTGGGCGCATTGGACAACCTGTCCCAGGGACAGAGCACGTTTATGGTGGAGATGCAGGAGACGGCCAATATTTTGCATCACGCCACGGATCAAAGTCTCGTGATCCTGGATGAAATCGGCCGCGGTACCAGTACCTATGACGGCTTGAGTATCGCGTGGGCCGTGGCCGAATACCTGCACGACCTGAAGGAAAAGGGCGTCAAAACCCTTTTTGCCACCCATTACCATGAATTAACGGCCTTGTCGGAGACGAAATCCCGCATCCGGAATCTCAACGTCGCGGTCAAGGAATGGAATGAAGAAATCATTTTTTTGCGCAAATTGGTGGAAGGCGGGACGAACCGAAGTTACGGCATCCAGGTGGCCCGGCTGGCGGGAATTCCGGGGGAGGTGATCGAAAAGGCGAAAGAAATCCTTTTAAAAATTGAAAACCGTCCCGGGGCGTTCCTTGAGGCGCATTCCCCTCAAAGGCGGAGACCGTCCCAGCTTTCCCTTTTTTCCGATACGTCTTCTCCGGTGCTCGAACGGTTGAAAAAAATCGACGTGTTGCATATGACACCCGTTGAGGCATTGAATTGTTTAAGTGAATTGAAAGAAATGGTCGAGGGCGAAGAATACGGCGGTTCGAAAACCGGCGAAGGCACGAGCCGACAATGATTTTGAATACGATTTTCAGTTTATGCTTTTCATGGCGTTGCATCCTTCCGGCGGAAAAACGCCGCCGGATTTTCGGGTGGATCGGTTTATTCCTGATGATGACGGCAATGCCGGTGCCGGCGGCGGCGCTGGACGCCAAGGAACGCTTCCATCTGGCGGAAGCCTGCAAACGGCGTTTGATGGAAGACCCCCGGAAACAGCGGTTCCGGCAAAACTGGGAGACCTGTATCAAACAGTTTTACGCCGTCTACCAGTATGATCCGGAAGGGATATGGGCGGCGGCCGGGCTGTTTCAAGCGGCCCGACTTTACGAAGGCCTGGCTCAACGCTCCGGAAGGGTGAAAGATCGACGGGAAGCCGTGGATATGTATCGACGCATTATGAACCGGTTCCCGGAAAGCGCCTATTCGAAACGGGCCGCCGCCGCCATCGCGTCCCTGACCGGGAAGAAACCCGCACCATCCCCGGCCGCATCCCCGGACGGCCCGGATTCCGGCGGGGGCGACAAGAGGCCGAGCCGCAACACGACAAACGGCTCACGCCTGGCGACGGTCAGCGGCATCCGCCATTGGTCCAACCCCACCTACACCCGCGTGGTGGTGGACGTGGTCGACGAGGTGGATTACAACTTTCATCTGTTGAAGATGGACCCGGACCTGAAAAAGCCCCCCCGGCTCTATGTGGATCTGAGCCGTTCCCGGCTGGAAAAGGATATCGTCACGACTATTCCCATCAATGACGATCTCCTCAGTGAGGTCCGTGCCGGGCAGTATCAGCCGGATTCGGTCCGGGTGGTTCTGGATATCAAGTCTTTCGAACGCTATAAGATTTTTTCTTTGAAAAACCCTTTCCGTATCGTCATTGATGTCTGGGGGGAGGCTGCGTCAACGGCGAAACAAAAAGGGCCGGGGTCTTCCGGATCGGATCCCAAGATTCCCAAAGGATCCCTGGCACGACAATTGGCACTGGGGGTGAGCCGGATCGTCATCGATCCGGGACACGGGGGAAAGGACTTCGGTGCGCCCGGATACATCAAGGGCGTCCACGAAAAAAACATCGTCCTGGATATTGCCAAAAGACTTGCGGCGAAAATCCGGAAAAAACACAAACTGGAAGTGATCCTTACGCGCCATACGGACCGGTATCTGACGCTGGAAGAACGGACCGCCATCGCCAACACCCGGAATGCCGATTTGTTCATTTCCATCCACACCAACGCGTCAAGGGACCACCGGGCCTATGGGCTCGAAACCTATTTTTTGAATCTGGCCACGGATGACGAAGCGATCCTGGTAGCGGCCCGGGAAAACGCAACATCAACGAAAAACATCAGTGACTTGCAAAAGATCCTGTTCGACTTGATGCACAACGCCAAAGTCAATGAGTCCCGGCGGTTGGCCGGTTTGGTGCAAAACGCCCTCGTGGGGGAAATGAAGAAAAAATATACCCGAATCCGTGACAAAGGCGTGAAGCAGGCGCCCTTTTATGTGCTTCTGGGGGCCCAGATGCCCGCCGTTTTGATTGAAACCTCCTTCATCAGCAATCCGCGGGAATGCCGGCGGCTGATGGATCCGGTGTATCAGGAGCGCTTGTGTGACGCCATCATCGACGGCATCGAGCAATACATCCGGGAGACCCACCCGGTGGCCCGGAGGGGCGAAACAACGGCAGAAAGGGCCGATTCTTCTTGAAACGGCTTTTTTCAAGGGCGACACCGGGATCGGGATCGACCCCTCGGGGTGGGATTGTTTTCGATCGCGATCGCGATGATTTAATCAATCACCGACAAGCCGGGGATGACTGAAGAAAGGAAACGCCATGGAATACACCCACATTATTTTAGAAGAAAAAGAATCGGTGGCCCTGATCACGTTCAATCGGCCCAAAGTGCTCAATGCGCTCAACAGCGCCCTGCTGGAAGAGCTGTCCCATGCCCTGGGGAAAATCGAAAAGCAGGAATCGATCCGGGTCCTGGTCCTCACCGGGGCCGGGGAAAAGGCGTTCGTGGCCGGGGCGGATATCGCCGAACTGGCCACCTTGACGCCCCTTTCGGCCAAGCAATTTGCCAAAAGGGGGCACGAACTCCTCCATCGGCTCCAGGCCTTACCCATCCCGGTGATCGCCGCGGTGAACGGGTTCGCACTGGGGGGCGGCACGGAGATCGCCATGGCATGTGATTTCATCTATGCCTCCGAAAACGCGGCGTTCGGCCAGCCGGAGATCAATTTGGGTTTGATTCCCGGCTTCGGAGGGACCCAGCGGCTTCCCCGGCGCATCAACATCGCCCGGGCCAAGGAATTGATCTTCACCGGAAAGATGATCAAGGCTTCCGAGGCTGCGGAAATCGGACTCGTCAATAAAATGTTTCCTCCGGAAACGCTGATGGAAGAAGTCATGAAGACCGCATCGGTGATCGCCTCCAAGGGACGCGTCGCCCTCCGGGCGATCAAGGAGACCGTAAATGCCGGGTTGGACATGGATCTTTACAACGGTTGCCGGATCGAAATAGACGCCTTTGCCCTGTGTATGGCGAGTCCGGATGCCAGGGAAGGAACGTCGGCCTTTTTGGAGAAGCGGAAAGCCGTGTTTAACGGCGGCTATCATGCGTAAAGGGCCCCGGTAATAAAAAATATCAAAAAAGTCTTGCATTTGCGCTGGAACTGGAATATAATGAAAATCTCTGACTTTTACATACAGGAAATTTTTCACTGCAAAACAGGCTTCTTTTTTCAACCGGGACGGTATGCCTGAAAACCGATCCGCATTCCAATTGGTGTGGGGGATTTTGTTGACAGCGGCGGGCATCGGCGTCTTTTTCCGCGTTCCCCAGGTTATGCCGAAAATCGAAACGATCCAGGGGTTTTCGGGCGCAGCCGGGTATATCCGTTTCTGTTTTTATTTTATCGGTATCCTCCTTGTCGGCGGAGGCATGAAAAAAATCTACCATCACCTGGCTGTTCCGGGGAAACCCAAGCCGGGGTCCGACGGCACTTCTGATGAAAGACCCATTGAAATCGAATAAAAAGGGTAAGAAACGTTAAGATGAATCGGCCCGAGAGAAAACCCACACACACCCGTTCCGATGCCGCCAAGAGCACCCGGTTTCAAGCCACGGTGCGGGATCAGTCCGGTGCGGGGAAGACCAAAATCGGAGAGATCCTGTCCAAGGAAGGACAGATCACCGGGACCCAGTTGAAACATGCCGTCGAGTACATGCAGAAACATGGGGGGCTGCTGAGCCACATCCTGCTCCGCTTTCGGTATATCGAAGAAGACACCATCCTCAATCTTTTAAGCCGCTCTTACAATTATCCCGCTGTGCGTTCGGGACAGCTTAAACCCGAAGGAGACGTTCTGCAGCTGATGCCTTATGAGACGGCCAAGGCCCATATGGCGTTTCCCCTGTCTTTAAAGGAAGACACGCTCCGGGTGGCCATGGTGGAACCCACCGACACTAGCCTCGTGGAAAGCCTCCAGGCCACCGTCAAAAAGAACCTCACCATTTACATCTGCATGGAAAAAGACCTTGTGGAGGCGTTTCGGATCCATTATCGGATCAGTGAAGAAGAATATCGAAAACATTTCGATTTTTTAAAAGAAGAAGAGGACGATGAAGACGTCAAGGTGGTAGAGGATTTCGGTTCCCTGGTTTCCGAGGCGGAAGGGGAAATCGAGATGCAAAGCGTCCGGGAGGACATGGAGGAAAAAGAAGACTACCTGGCCTCCGACGCCCCCATCATCAAGCTGGTCAACGGGATCCTCGTCAAAGCCATTACGGACGGAATCAGCGATATTCACATCGAGCCTTTCGAGAACTCCCTCCAGGTCCGATATCGATTGGACGGCGCCCTTTTCCGGTCCATGAATCTTCCCATCACCATCAAAAACGCCATCACCTCCAGGGTCAAGATCCTTTCCGGACTGGACATTGCGGAGCGGCGCCTCCCCCAGGACGGCCGGATCAAGATGAGCGTGGGGAAGAAAAAGAACGTGGATATCCGGGTATCGACCCTTCCCACCCTCTCCGGGGAAAGCATTGTCATGCGGATCCTGGACCGGGGGCAGCTCAACGTGGACCTGACCCGGTTGGGTTTTGATCCGGAGACGTTCCGCACCGTCCAGAGGTGCATTTCCAGACCTTACGGGCTGCTGTTGGTCACGGGACCCACCGGAAGCGGCAAAACCACCACCCTTTACTCCATCCTCAATACCCTCAACACCGAGGATACCAAGATCCTTACCGTGGAAGATCCTGTGGAGTTCAATTTCAGGGGGATCAACCAGGTGCACGTCCGGGAAAAAATCGGCTTGACCTTTGCAAGGGCGTTGAGATCCTTTTTGCGGCAGGACCCGGATGTCATCATGATCGGCGAAATCCGGGATCATGAGACCGCGGAAATCGCCATCAAGGCCGCCATGACCGGGCATCTCGTCTTTGCCACGGTCCATACCAACGATTCCCCTTCCACCATCAGCCGCATGGTGGATATCGGAGTTCCGGCATACATGCTGGCCGGGTCCGTGACCATGGTTTTATCCCAGCGCTTGGTCCGGCGGCTGTGCAACAATTGCAAAGTGGAAGCCAACAAAAAAGACAAGGAAGAACTCGAGGCCCTCGGGTTCAGTGCAAATGAAATCCCGGAGCTGACCATTTATCGACCCAGGGGATGTCCGGCATGCAACAGCACGGGATATAAGGGACGCGTTGGGCTTTATGAACTCATGGAAGTCACCGACGAGGTGGAAAAGGCCATTAACGCCAATATCGCTGAGGATCAACTCCGGAAGATCTCCATACGGGAGGGGATGACCACCCTCCGGGATGCGGGTCTTGAAAAAATCCGGCAGGGCGTCACCTCCATGGAGGAAGTGGCCAAAAAGACCACCATCACGAAAGAAGCGCTCCCTGACTATCTGGTGAATCCCGACCTGGAAGAATACGAAGACCGGGAAGTGATCATCCGGGAAGGGAACACGGACAAGGACTTCTTCATGCTGGTCAAGGGCGCCCTTTACGTGGTCAAAGGCGGAAAGGTCATCTCCCAGATTGTGCAACCCGGAGAATATTTCGGAGAGATGAGTGCGGTCACCGGAGACCCCCGGTCCGCCACCATCATCTCCAACAAGCGTTCCACCGTCAAACGCTTTCCGGGAGACAAGCTCCCGGAGATCATCGAAAACTATCCCCACGTGGCCAAACACCTCTTCGAGGTGATGGCCAACCGCCTCAATTTTGCCGACCGCCAGATCTACCGGCTGCTGACGGAAAAAAGCAAATCATCCTGAACGTTTTTCGGACATGAATCGTTTGAGTTGTTCTTCGTAGTATTTTCGGTTCTCTTTTGCCGTGGCCAGGGCCTGTTTTCCCGCCGCCACCGCCCCTTCCACGTCGCCTGCGGCAAAAAGGCTTTCGGCCAGGGTGTCCCAAACGTGGGGCGACGGTTCGAGGGCCACCGCCTGCCGTGACAAAAAAACCGCCCGTTCAGGGTTTTTGAAGGATGCATCCGGACACGTGGCGTAAAGCCATGCCAGATTATTCAACACCCGAGGATTATCCGGAAAAAGGGAAATGGCTTTTTCGTAAACCTCTACAGCGTCCCCGAAACGATCCGCGGCGTAATACAGATCCCCGAGGATGGCATATACTTTCGGATTCGCCGGGGACTTTTCCATTTCTTGTTCCAGGATCTTTTCAAGAAAACGTGCCGAAAGCCGCTTTCCGGTCTGGCCGAAATTGAGGTGGTACCCGGCATATCCCACGGCAAGAAAGCAAATGAGATAGACGGCCATGCTTTTTTGAATCTTCCGGTCCTGTCGGAACACCCACCGCCGATCGGTCTCGCATTTTTCGAGATAGGCGATCCGATCCTTCAGGCTGAAATGGTGCCAATTGGGTTTATCCAGGGGCTGCCCCGAGGTTTGGGCGATTTTGATCATTGTGGTGATCAAGGGCTTTGCATTCTCCATGACCGAATAGACATAGACATCGGCCTGGCGTTCGAAGTTCCGCATGAAAAAGCCGAAAACATACCGGAAGTAGACAAGAAAGACGGCAATCATGAAAAAACTGAACAAGAGGGACGTCACCGTGGCTTGATTGATGCCGGTTCTTCCCAGAAGACGATGGACGGGTTCGGCGAAGACCATCAGGTACACGATGAGATCGAAGGTGGCATAGGAAATGAGCAGGTATCCGATGAAAAAGACCAGATAAAACAGGAGGTGCTTCTTTTTGACATGTCCGATTTCGTGGGCGATGACGGCGTCCACTTCTTCGGGGGACAGGTAGTGCAGCAGCCCCGGTGTGACCAGGATATACCGGAATCGGCGGATCAGTCCCATGACGCCGGCCGTAATCATTCTTCCCCCGAAAATGGGCCAGTACAAAATGTCGGCATAACCGAGCCCCGTTCTTTTGCAAAGTGCTTCGATCCGGGTCCGAAAATATCCGGGAGAAAGGGATTGGCACCTCCAGAACTTTTGAATCATGGCCGGGCCGATGAGGGCGATCAAGAACAGAAAAAAGACAAAGTAGGCAATCTCGCCCTGGGTGGTGGAAAGCAAACGTTTCGGGAGATCGAAGGGCAATGCAAAAATAATATCGGAGACACCGGACAGGACAAGCCAGGGCAGAAGGACGGGCACGGAAAAAAGGATATGGGACAGGACATAGGAGGACGCATCCGTGTCGGCATCGAATATCCGATGGTGTACCTGGCCCGCGAAGGCCCACACGATGGACAGATACCCGATGAACAGCAGAATAAACCCCAGGGCCAAAAGGGTGGGCGCCGTGGAGAAGAGGGGCATATGGAAGAAAAAGGAGGGCAGATTCAACCCGTAAATATCCAGGGCATATACGGCAAGGGCCGCCGCCGAAGTCCGGGACAGCGCGGACTGGAATCGATGGTCCAGCTCGGAAGCAGAGGCCGATACGGATTTGACGACGATACGCCCGAACTGGAGCCTTGTAAATAAGGCAAACAGAAATGCCTTGATCAGAAAAAGAGAAAAGGCTTCCGTTGGATCGAACTGCATTTCCGCGGAGGGCGGATAGGTGATGTAGATCAACAGAGCGATAATGAAGTAGATGAAATTGGCAAACATGATCTGTCCGTGTATTTATTGAGGTTCCCCCGCTGCCCCGCAAGGCGGGATTTCCGCTTCGCTCCAACAGGCAGTGCAAAATGCGCTCGCGATGGTCCTTCGGATCTCAAACGGATCTTTTCCGGGATCATGGACGGCGTGTCGCTTTCTGAAGGCGTCCGCGGAATCCGGGAGCATGGGAAGGTCACATGGCGGGGTTCCCGGGATCGCGGCGCGGGCGGGAAGAAAAGTAGCGTTCCTTTTCGCTGTAAATGCATCCGCAATACTGCTGGCGATACATGCCGAGACGTTTCGAGGTCTGGATCCCTTCCTTCCAACCGATGCGGAAGTCACGGTAGACGAAACGGATTCCCTTTTCCCGGCTCATTTTTTCACCCAGGTCCCGGATCGCCTCATGCCTTTGAAACTTGCTGTACAGCAGCGTCGTGGAAAACGCATCGAAACCGCTTCTCCGAGCGGTTTCCGCCGTGGCTTCCAGTCTTTCGCGATAGCAGACGGCGCATCGATCGGATTCGTTGAAGACCACTTTCCTCAAAAACCCTTCCAGGTCATAGCCCTCTTTGAACATGAGGGGGAGTTCGATCCGGCGCGCATAATCCACCAGCGTCTCCCGGCGTTTCAAAGATTCGGTGTAGGGATGGATGTTGTCCGGATAAAAAAACCCGGTGACGCAAAAATTTTCTTCCCGAAGTGTTTTTACGGGGAAAATGGCGCAGGGGCCGCAGCAGGCGTGTAATAGAATCTTCATGCCCGTTCTCCGAAAATGGCGGTGCCGATCCGAACCAGGGTGGCGCCTTCTTCGACGGCTACCTCGAAATCTCCGGTCATCCCCATGGAAAGCTCCGCACAATCTTGGATCGTAAGTTCCGTCCGGAGGCGATCCCGCAGCTGTCTTAACGACGCAAAATAGGGCCTGGCCCGTTCCGGCTCATCAAAAAAGGGCGGCATGGTCATGAATCCTCTGAGTCGAAGATGCGCCATGCCGCAAACGGTGCCGGCCAGCATAAGGGTCTCTTTTTCGGAAACACCGGATTTGGAGGCTTCTTCAGAGATGTTGACCTGGATTAAAACCTCCTGAACCTTTCCGTGCTTTCCGGCTTGCCGGTCCAGCTCCCGGGCCAGCTTGATGCTGTCCACCGAATGCACCAGATCAAAAATCCGGACGGCGTATTTGGCCTTGTTGGACTGGAGATGGCCGATGAAATGCCAGGACACGGGCCGGTTTTTCAATGTTTCGATTTTGTCCCGGGCCTCCTGGATATAGTTTTCGCCGAATATGGCCACTCCCGCTTCGATGGCGTGTTCGATGCGGGGGACGGGAACGGTTTTACTCACGGTGACCAGGCGTATTTCTTTGGGATCCCGGCCGCTCCGGGCGGCCGCAGCGCGGATTCGTTCTTTCACCTGATCCAGGTTTGCCTTTAATTGGTCGATGATTGTGGCGTTGGAGGGGTCCATGGGGGATCTGCCGCCATTTCGATGATTTTTTCTTTAATGAGAAAATCCATGACCTCGCATACGGGAAGGCCGACCACACAGGTGTAGGAGCCGTTGATCCGCCGGACCAGAAACATCCCAAGCCCCTGGATGGCGTATGCGCCTGCCTTGTCATAGGGTTCCGGTGTTGAGGCATACCAGGCGATCTCCGCATCGGTGAGGGGCTTGAAAGTGACGCCGGTCCGGACGGCGTTGGAAACGGATCGCCTGGACGCGGCGTGATAAATGGCGTATCCTGTGAATACGCTGTGGGTTTTCCCGCTCAGGGCCCGCAGCATGGTTTCGGCCGCATCCTTTGAAACGGGCTTTTCAAGGATTTCGCCGTCGTTGACCACGATGGTGTCCGCACCGATGACCCAGCTTTCCGGGTGTCGATTGGCGATCTCTTCCGCTTTTTTTTCGGCCAAAAACCGCGCATAGGCCGCCGGATCCGAACGGGGATCGGCGTTTTCTTCGCCTGAAGAAAAAACCACGGAAAAGGTCAGACCGGCCTGCTGCAACAGCGCTTTTCGCCGGGGAGAGCGGGAGGCCAGGATAATGGGTGCATGTTGCACATAACTTGCCATGGGCGTTTCTTACCAAAGACAACGGCCGATGACAAGGGATTGAAGCGGACCCTGCAGCCTTGAAAACCGGGCCGAAACGCCTCGATGCATCCGGGCGCCGCCGGCCGGGAATCTCAACGGATGGGTCCTGCTTTTCTTCCGGGAGGATTCGGCCGGGGCAGACCCTGCTTATAAAAATCAAGCAGTTTTTGAAATCGTTCGGTTCCCAAAATTTTCCGGACCTTTACCACGAACTGGAAACGGGATTCGGCAAGGGCGGCCCGTTTTTGTTCCAGCCGTTCGAATTGATGCCTTGCCGCGGTCTCGTTGAATTTGTTTTTTTCAAACATCGTTTCCAATTCGAAGCGTTCCGCTTCCAGGGCCCCCTTGCTTTGGATCAAGCGGCGCCGGCTTTCCGTATAGGCCTGTTCCAGCCGGTCGATTTCCGGATTTGTCAGGCCGAGTTGCTGGATAACCCTGGGGTCCCGCCACCACCTTCCGGCGGGGAGATCCTGGCTGACCGCCGCCGCCGGCATGAGGAACAGGAATCCGATGATCAGCGTGACTAAACCGACGTTTGCCATAACCCTTTACCTCGTTGCTTGGAATCAAAGGACAGTGAATCATCTTCGGACAGCGGCGCCACGAACCGCATGAAATCCTCGGTAAACCGGGGTTCGGGATCCCCGGCGATATACCGGTAGGCTTCGGGGAGCGCGCCGTCGATGAGGGCCTCGACTTCGGCCATCAACGCCGCGTCGTCGATTTTTTGCAACTGCGCCGAATCGAGACTACCGGCACCGCGGCGCCGGTCTCCGGACTGCCACCCGATCCAGGTCACCATCAAGAGGATGCCGATCGCCGCGGCCAGCATCGGCCGCAGGCGGAATCCCATGCCGAATATGTTCCGCCCGGGTTGCCGTTGAACAATTGAAGGGGATCCGGCGGGCCGGGGGGTATATCGTGAGGCCAAACCCCCCATCCGAACAAAGGGGGCTTCCACGGCGTCTTTTCGCTCCTGGCATGCCCGGCATGCCGACAGATGCGCCCGTTTTCCGGGGTCCAGGTCGCTTTCATCAATGACGGCGGAAAGGATTTCCTCGTCGTTTAGATGGATACGGTTGTCTGTTTTCACGTCCACGCCTCTTCGAAAAGCCGGAGGAGGGCGGGTTCCTTCCGGAATTTTTTAATGGCCCGATACAGGCAGGTTTTAACCGTACTTTCACTCCTGTCGAGGGCTTGGGCGATCTCCCGGATGCTGAGATGGTCTAAAAATCTCAGCATGAAAACCTCTTTTTCCGTGGCGGAAAGCGTCTTGACGATCCGGTTGAAAATCTTCCAAAAGTCGGCTTCCTGGAGACGCTTTTCCGCATCGGGCTCTTGAAACAGCTCGGATTCAGACGCATCGGGATCCACCCGTTCCGGCATTTTTTGAAATATTTTGCGCCATCGTTTCTTGCGATAGTAATCCTTGACCTTATTGACCGCGATTTGGAAAAGCCATCCCCGGAAGCGTTCCGGAAACTTGAGCGTTGAAAGATTTTCAAAGACCGATAAAAAGACCTCCTGGGCAATGTCCTCGGCGTCCGGCCGGGATTGGGTCCGGTAATAGACCATCTTGAAGATATCCGCATAAAACGTCTCGACAATCGTGTCAAAGGCCCCCTGAACCCCTCTGGCGGCATCCCGAACATGAACATCGAAGGATGATTCGCCGGGACCCGGGTGATCCGTATTTATGGCCATGGGCCATCCGCCGTCTCGTGTATGGAATCCGGGAAGGGTCCCGGGGCAAGGGTTCAAAGAAGCGTTTTGGGTTTTTGTTGCCGGTTTTTTACCAATAGACGTTTCGGGCGCTGTTTTGGTTTACAAAATACGCGTTTTCGGGTCTGCAGAAAAATGGTGTATCGTCCGGCAGTCAGGCTGTTGCCTGATTTTTACGGTATAACGGTGAGATGTCCCGCAGCGTCTTTACGGTTTTTTGCAAAGACGCCAAAAAGGTCATGATGTCGGCTTCCGTGTTGTCCGGTCCCCAGGAAACCAAAAGGGTCCCCTGGGCGTCGGCATGGCTCAAACCCAGGGACATGAGGACGTGGGAGGCACGCAGGGATCCCGTGGCACAGGCGCTTCGGGTGGACACGGCGATGCCGTCGTCATCGAGCATCAGCATGACGCTTTCCCCTTCAATATACTTGACGGACAAGGAGAGCATGTTGGGAAGGCTGTGTTCCGGATGCGTGTTGAGGATATATTCATCGATGTAGCGGGGAAGGGCGTTTAACAGCGTTTCTTTCAGTTTCTTGAGGTGGCCGAGACGACGTTCCATGTCTTTTGCGGCCAGTTCGGCGGCTTTTCCCATTCCGATGATTCCGATGAGGTTTTCGGTTCCCGCACGCTTGTTCCCTTCCTGGACGCCCCCGTCGAGAAGGGGCCAGATGCGGGTTCCCCGTTTGATGTAAAGCCCGCCGGCGCCTGTGGGCCCGTTAAAGGGGTTTGACGCAAAACTGAGCAGGTCCACGTCCAGTGCCTGCACATCGACGGGGATCACGCCCACGGAATCCACGGCATCGGTGTGAAACAGGACCTTTTTTTCCCGGGCGATTTTTGCAATCTCGGCAACGGGCTGCAACGTGCCGGTCTCGTTGTTGCTGTGCATGACCGAGACCAAAATGGTCTCATCGGTGATGGCCTCGGTTACGTCCCGGGGATTGACGCGGCCGGTGGAATCCACGGAAAGGGAGGTGACGGTGAACCCCTGGGATTTGAGGCGCCGGATGCTCCGGATCACGGCGTTGTGTTCGATGTTGGTGGTGACGATGTGTTTCCCCCGTTCCATATTGGCCCATGCGGCGCCTTTGACGGCGTGATTCACGGACTCCGTACCTCCCGATGTAAAGATCACTTCCCGGGGAGCGGCGGCATGAATGAGGCCGGCAACCTGCTCCCGGGCCCTTTCCAGCGCCTCCGCCGCTTTTTCTCCGTCCCGGTGTTGGCTCGACGGATTATGAAGGTCTTGTTCAATGGCCTGTATCATGGCCGCTTTCACTTCAGACAACAGGGGCTGGGCGCTGATGTGATCCAGGTTTATCCGTTTCATGCGCGATTCGTCCTTTTCGGTTTCAATGCGCTTCTTTCAGGTCGTGCTGGCAGGCGTCGCAGAATTGGGCGCCTTCTTCGAGTTCCACATCGCAATAGGGGCAAAAGCACTTATCCCCGTGGGAATGCTCGTGCTCGTCTTTTCTTTTCAGCGCCGCCGCCGGTTTTCCGGCCCTTCGGTTTTCGTAGTCCTTGATGGCCATTTGGAGGGCGTCCGCGCCCAGGTTGCTGCAATGGAGCTTGTTTTTGGGAAGCCCTTCCAGGGCGTCGGCCACGTCTTTGTTGGTGATCCTTTTGGCGTCTTCCAGGCGTTTCCCCTTGGCGATTTCGGTCAGCATGCTCGACACCGCAATGGCGCTCCCGCATCCGAACGTCTGGAATTTGATGTCTTCGATCCGGTCGTCTGTGACCTTGATATAAATCGTCATCATGTCCCCGCAAAGGGGGTTTCCCACCTCACCGATGCCGTTGGCGTCTTCAATGACGCCCACGTTTCTGGGGTTTCTGAAATGATCCATCACCGTCTGGTTGTACATCTTCGTGCCTCCTTGATATCCTTGGCCCATAAAAAACCCGGTTCCGTTGTGTTTCCGATATCCCGGGGCGCTTTTTTTGCTCCTTTTTCCGCCGGGATCCGTAAACTCTTATATTTACACGATCGTTTCTTTTTTGTCACGGGGGAAATTCGACGGCGGAATCGACGATGATTGACATCCCTTCGGCTTGAAGATAGAAGGAAATTCACGTGTGGATCCTGCCTGGGTGGCGGAATAGGTAGACGCAAGGGACTTAAAATCCCTTGGAGCGAAGTCTCCGTGCGGGTTCGATTCCCGCCCCAGGCACTTGAAATAAAAGGAAAAAACGGTGTTTCGGAAAGGCTCAATTCATAAGTTTTGTTTATGATAAGAAAATTTTACCCCCACTGTACCCCCACTTGAGAAAGTCTATAAGAGATAAAAAAACCGGCCCCGAAGGACCGGCTTTCCATAACTCCGAAAGGCAATAAAAAACCCGGCACCTTGCGGCCCGGGGCGAAATTTTTTTATGTCGTTGACAATGGATTTTTAATATTGATATTATTGTATGCAAAAAGATGGGTTGCTTGCTTTTATTTTAACATTGAAAGGAGGTCAAAAATGGCCAAACCCATCAACACAAACCATGTCGTTTTGATCGGTGATGAGGCTAAAAGGGTTCTTAAAAAGGCTGAAGATGTTAGGATATCAGAAGCCTATAAAGAGAAAATGGATAGGTGCGTCCAATTTTACCGCGAGGTTGAGGAAAAATCATCTAAATAAAATCACCATTGCGACTTACGAATTGCAAACTTCGGTCTATAACGGCTTCTAATTCTCCTGCTTCCTTTGAGTGTGGGACCACAAAGGGACAAAAGGACCTTTCTGGTTTTATTCTGAACGATGCCTTAAAATATCAAGAACATTGTACCGGAACCACGAAGCTTATCTTTTTTGAGGATGAAGTTATCGGTTTTTATACGCTTGCGGCTTCAGAGATTAAATTAAAGGAAACCGAAAGGTCTATTAGTGATTTAAAAGTCTTTCCGGCGCTTAAGTTGGCTAGATTCGCTGTTCAGACGCAATACCAAGGAGGGGGATTAGGCAAGGACGTAATAAGATACATTGTTGGTTTGGTAATTCATTTGAATGTTCATATAGGATGCAGGTTTATAATTGTTGATGCATTACCAGAATCAATTGGTTTTTATAAAAAATTGGGATTTGAAGAAAACCAGACTTATAAAAACAGAGAACATCCAAGCTTAAGATTGGATATTTTTCACGATATTCTTTTTTGATACAAACCCCTTTTCCCCGCTTGCAGGAGTGACCGCCCCGCCATTTCCCCCAGGTTGAACGCTCGGCTCCCGGTCACCGGAAGCCCCAGAAGGCTATTATGCGGCCTCCCAGCGGCTGAATTTGCCGGAAGATAAATCGGCGCACCACCTGTTCCGACGGCGATGGTCAACTCCAACAATTCAGGAATGATGTTCTTATTGATAAGCCAGGCGCACCGCCCAGGGTTCACCTGGATATGCCGGGTCCACATCTTTTTGATGTTACCCCAGACCACCGTTGACGCGGCTTGGCCTTCTTCCTTGTCCACCTTGTACCACGCTTCCGCTGTTGGGATCCCCAGCGGCCGGCCAGCACCGGTTCAATCCTTCTCTGGTAGGACCTCATCCGGTCGAAACTTTCCATTGCCGTCTGCAAAAGCAGAAGACCGGCCTCATCGGTGATATCGTACTCCTTCTGAATTTTTTTCCACCAGCGCTTGGCTTCCGCGCTCAGGTGGGATGGCACCCTGACCATTTTAGACTTCCAATTTTCTGAAAGCGTTTACTTAGTTTCATTCGCGGAACACTGCATCAATCGGTCGCGGCGCGAGCGCGTCAGGGATACAATGCCCCCTGGTGGCAAAAGAACCCCAGGGGGATGTCCCTGCATTCAATGGACGGAAGCCTGGCCGTCACTGCGCAGCTCGTCAAGCATCTTTTCGGCGGTGTGGAATATCATACCTGTGTAGTGTATCAATTCGTCAATCGCCTCCCGGTTCCCGCGTCCAGCATAGTAGCCAGCCAGCTTGCTCAACTCGTGCAGGATATTCTTGCCATGCTCCCGTGCTTCCGCGTCCGCTTGGTCCCCGCCCGCGTCTTGGGAATCGGTGTCCCACGATGCTTTTCCCGTTGTCACACTCATCGTCTCTTTCCTTTCCTGGCCACGGCTTTTCGCCGTTTGAGCCGTTGCCGGTCGCTTTTGCTTGGATGTTTTATCCGCTCCTTCAGCGTCACAAAAACCCTTGCGGCTCCCATGCGGCACCTTAACAACCGGAGCGCCTTTTTCATGTTGCCGTCAACCTGAACCACAGGGAGGTCACTCCAAACGTCCTTTCTGATCCCGGGAGGGACGTGTTCATTTGACCGGAGCGACTCGGCCAGCACATCAAGTTGTTAATCATAGCCGCTGCGAAGATAAATTCCCGGCCCTTGAGCAGCCTGTAGCGGAGTCTTATGCCGTTCGGATTGAAGATATCCGGTCCCGGTTCCTTGCCTTTCCGGATTTCAAAACGATGCGCGTTCCCGTCCTGGAACATGGTCACTGCCAGGGTCGGAGTGATGGTCCAGAATGAACCACCGATCGCGTCCTTGTCATCCGGGTTTTTCTTTTGGTGTGTAATAAGGCACAAAGCGCCGTCGAGTCCGCGGTGGATTTCGTCTTGATACTTGCCAACCAAATAAAAGGAATCGAGATTCGGAAAATGATCGATCACGTTGAGAACCCCGGTGCCGGGTTCGATTTTATCCGGAATGTAGTCGGATCGCTCGATGCGGTAACAGGATAGGTTTGGATGATTCGGGTCAATCCCAAAGTCATGGAGGCGCGCCTTCACCCGCGCCGGGTATTCCGTGATGAAAAAGTGAACAGGCATCTTTTCCAGGAGCATACTTTTGACCGTTTCCGTCGTGTAAGCAAAGCCTGTTGAACCGCTCTTGGAGTCCTTGATCGTGATGGTTCCCAAGTCAACGTTGATGTCCGCCCATCGGAGTTTAAAAATTTCGGAGGCCCTCAGCCCCATATGGAGGCTCAAAAGTGCCATTTCATAGGCCGTCTGGTCCGTTTCCCGGGGTTTTTCCAGCAGGGCGCCGGCCTCGTTTGGGGTCAAGAACCGAAGACGTGCGTTATCGCTTCGTGGAATTTTCACTCTGGAAACCGGGTTGTCTCCCCGAAAAAGTCCGTTCCTTTTCGCGTGTGAAAAAACTTGCCGGACCAAAGCCAAGGCGTACTCTTGAGACCGCGGCGAAAGCCCCGCATTTCGCATTTTGGCCTTGATTTTCTCAAGATGAATGGGGTGCAATGGAGCGCAAGGGCAGGGTGCTTAAAACGGGTTTTAGCCACTTTTTGTAGAGGCTTTTTTCACGGGTAAGTGTCTCTCGTTAAGTGAAAAATCGTGAAAATAGGGAAAGCAGGACTTAAAATCCCTTGGAGCGAAGTCTCCGTGCGGGTTCGATTCCCGCCCCAGGCACTTGAAATAACTTGGAAAAATGATTGCTCCTGCTTTGAGTTTTACCAAATCGCCGATAATCGGCGTTTACCCCGCGTTTACCCCACGTTTCGACTTTCTATTTTTTAAAGAAAACCTCTTGATTTTGATTCCCGGTTTTTGTTAAAGGATATGCTCGGAACGCTTCCGGCAGGCCCCGCCTTTTAAGGCGGGGGCGAGGGAAGCTGTCTCAAAAGAAGTAGTTACCTTACCGGGGAACCCCGCCCTTCAGGGCGGGGGCTTCACAAAAATCAGCGGTTCAGGTCAAGGGTTATGCCAGGCGATGCCATCCCGACCCGGGATGGCATTTTTTTTTGGAGGAGGACGATGGGAATCAAAATCGTTTTGCTTGCCGGATATTTTCTGGTTGTCCTGGGAATCGGCGTCATCGTTCGAAGACGGCTTCAAAGCACCCCTGAAAGCTATTTTCTGGCGGACCGGAAGCTGGGAACAGTGGTTCTTTTAGGGACCATGGCGGCCACCAATTTCTCCGCCTTTACCGTATTCGGGACTTCCGGGGCGGGCTACCGCGACGGCTACGCCTTTTTCCCCATCATGGGATTCGGTACCGGTTTCATGGCGCTCACCTTCTGGATTTTGGGCCGCCGTATCTGGGAAGCGGGCCGCAATGCCGGCGTGGTGACGCCGCCGGAATTGATCCGGCACCTGTATCAGAGCCGGTCCCTTTCCTTTTTATTCGCCCTGGTGATGATCATTTTTACCATCCCTTATCTCGCGTTGCAGCCCATGGCGGCCGGATATGCCCTGGAGGAGCTTCTGGGACTGCCCTACTTGGCGGGCTGCACCCTCGTGACCGCGGTGATCGTGGTCTACACGCTGCGGGGCGGTATGCGGGCGGTGGCCTGGACCGATCTTTTTCAGGGGACCATGATGTGGATCCTGCTCTTGATTTCATTGATCATCGTGGTTCGACATCACGGAGGGTTCGTGGCGGCCAACCAGAAAGTCCTTTCCCTGGCACCGGCGCTTTTTTCCCGGCCCGGGGGAATGGGGAAGTATTCTCCGGGAATCTGGATGAGCTTCATGATGCTCTGGTTTTTCTGTGATCCCATGTTCCCCCAGCTTTTTCAGCGCTTTTTTACGGCCCGCAGCCGAAAAACGATTCATTGCACCATGCTGTTTTATCCGTTGATCTGCACGGCGGTTTTTATTCTGCCCATTGCCATCGGAGTGATGGGACGTCTTTCGATTCCGGGATTAACCGGTAAAGAAGCCGACCGCATCCTCCCCATGCTGATGACGTCCATTTCCGGGGACGCCATGGCCTCACTGGTCATCGCCGCCGGCCTGGCCGCCCTCATGTCCACGATGGACTCCCAGTTGCTGACGCTGAGTTCGATTTTCTCCCGGGACATCTTCGCCCTGATCAAACCGGATGCCGGAGAAAAAGGGACGAACGGCAGGATCTTCGTGGTCTTTCTGAGCTTGGCCGGTTTGGGCCTGGCGGTTCGACCGCCGGCCACCCTGCTGCAGATCGCCACCCAGACCTTTACCGGGTTGGCGGTGCTCTTTCCCACGGTCATTTTCGGATTGTATTTCAAACACCGGTACGCGCTCCCCGGAATTTTATCCATCCTCGGTGGTGAGACCGCCTTGGTCGCCTGTTTCCTGGGCTGGCTTCCCGCCGGCCGGTTTTTACCGGTTGTCCATGTGATGCTGACCGCTTTTGGGATTTACCTTTTGACCCACGGGGTATTGGCGTGGAGAAAGCGTCAGTTGCGGTTGTTTCTTCCCCGTTGGGTCAAATCGCCCTACGTTCCTGTTTTCGGACTGCTCTTTTTACTGGGGATCGATTTTTGGTCCTGGGGCCGCATTTATCCGCTGCTTGCGGGGCTTCCGGCCTGGATCTGGTATTTCGGAGGCCTTTCCGCCCTTCAGATGGGGATCATGGGAATGATGATTGCGCGGGAAAACAAAAAAATGGTTGGAATGGATCCGTAAGCACAAACGTCCCGGAGGCGATCCGTGGAAAAGGGTTACCGGGCGTATCCGGGATGGCGGAACCGAACGGCGATGCCGTTTGTTGTCACACGCACGATTTCACCGGTTTTTTGAATCTGGATGCCCTGGGGCGAGAGGTAGTCGAGTTTGATTTCTTGTCCTTCCTTGAATTGTCCTCGAACATCGATTAAGACCCCCCCGACGCTTTCATCGGCAATGATCCCTTGATAGCGCCGCCCCCAAACGGTGAATTCCACCGGTCGGCTTGTTTTCAATCGAACATAATTTCTATTGTCGCGACCGCCCATGACCCTTTTGTCCTTTTTTTGCATGGATTTCTGAAAGTTCGGCCGATTCCACTCTACATCTTTATTGTCACATATGCGGCGGTTTTACAAGTAAAATGGTTTCCCTTGACATCAAGAGACACTCCGCATAAATTTACAGCTTTCAACGATTCCAGCTTCGGAGAAGGCAATGGACTATAAAGAAACGCTGAACCTGCCCAAAACTGCCTTTCCCATGAAGGCGAACCTTTCCCGGCGGGAGCCGGAGCAGCTTGCCGCCTGGGAAGAGATGCACCTGCACGACCAAATCCGACGGTTTTCCAAGGGACGGAAGCGGTTCATCCTCCATGACGGGCCGCCGTATGCCAACGGCCATATCCACATCGGCACCGCGTTGAATAAGATCTTAAAGGACATCATCGTCCGGTCCCGCCAGATGGCGGGATTCGACGCCGTGTATGTGCCGGGGTGGGACTGCCACGGCCTTCCCATCGAACACAACGTGGATAAGGAACTGGGAGAAAAGAAGCTGACCCTCACCCAGTCCCAGGTACGCCGGCTGTGCCGGACGTATGCCGAAAAGTACATTGATATCCAGCGGGAGGAGTTCAAGCGCCTGGGGGTGATGGGAGACTGGGAAGCGCCGTATCTGACCATGACCTACGGCTATGAGGCCACCATCGCCCGGGAATGCGGGAAGTTCGCCAAAAACGGAAGTCTCTTTAGAAGCAAAAAACCCATTTACTGGTGTAATACCTGCAAGACGGCATTGGCCGAAGCGGAAATCGAATACAAAGACGAAGCCTCGCCGTCCATCTATGTCAAATTTCCGATGAAAGACGATCTGAGCGCCGAAATCCCGGAGCTGTCCGGCAAAACCGTGTCCATGGTCATCTGGACCACCACGCCCTGGACCCTTCCGGCCAACCTGGCCGTGGCCCTGCACCCCGATTTCGAATATGCCGCCGTGGATGCCGGAAACGAAGAGGTGTACATCCTGGCCAAGGATTTGGTCGCCTCCTGCATGGCGGCTTTCGGGCGGCCCGCGGCCCGGATCCTTGCAACGGTGGATCCCCGGTTGCTGGAAGGAAAAACCTGCCGGCATCCCCTCTACGGACGGACGTCGCGGATCGTGTTGGGGACCCACGTGACCCTCGACGCGGGAACAGGATGCGTGCATACCGCACCGGGACACGGCCGGGAAGACTACGAGGTCGGGCTCGAATACGGCATCGATATTTATTCCCCCGTGGATGATGACGGCCGGTTCACGGAAGACGTGGCGTTTTTCGCCGGACAGTTTGTTTTCGATGCCAATTCCGCCATCAACCGGAAACTGAAAGAAACCGGGGCCCTGTTGAATGAAGGATCCATTACCCATTCCTATCCCCATTGCTGGCGGTGCAAGCATCCGGTGATCTTCCGGGCGACGCCCCAGTGGTTCATCTCCATGGACAAGACCGGTTTGCGGCAACGCGCCCTGGAGGCCATCGACCGGGTCAAGTGGATTCCGCACTGGGGGCGGGAGCGGATCTACGGGATGATCGAAAGCCGCCCGGATTGGTGTGTTTCCCGGCAGCGGGCATGGGGGGTCCCCATCGCCGTGTTTTACTGCGCCGAGTGCGGGACACTCCTTCTGGACGATACGGTCATGGAAAGGGTCTATGCCCAATTCGAAGCCCACGGGGCCGACATCTGGTTCGAAAAGACGGTTTCGGACTTTCTCCCGGAAACCACGCGGTGTTCCCATTGCGGGGGAGGGGATTTTGTCAAGGAATCGGATATCCTGGACGTCTGGTTCGATTCAGGGGTCAGCCATGCGGCCGTTCTTGAAAAACGTCCCGAGTTGAGGTGGCCGGCGGACCTCTACCTGGAAGGGAGCGACCAGCACCGGGGATGGTTTCACAGCGCCCTTTTAACCGCGGCGGGGACCCGGGGGCGGGCCCCGTACGATGCGGTGCTGACCCACGGATTCGTGGTGGACGCCGAAGGACGGAAGATGTCCAAGTCCCTGGGGAACATCGTGGCGCCCAGGGAAGTCATCGAAAAATACGGGGCCGAGATCCTGCGGCTGTGGGTGTGCGCCACCGACTACCGGGAGGACATCCGCATCTCGGACAACATCCTCAAACAGCTCACCGACGCCTACCGGCGTATCCGAAACACCTGCCGGTTCATGTTGGGGAATCTTTTCGATTTCAATCCGCAAACCGACGCGGTTTCCCATGACCGGATGCCGGAAATCGATCGGTTCGCCCTGCACCGGCTCCAGGGGCTCATCGAAAAATCGCTCAAGGCTTACGACGACTACGAGTTTCATGTCATCTACCACGGCTTGCATAATTTTTGCGCCATGGATCTCAGCGCCTTTTACCTCGACATTTTGAAAGATCGGCTCTATACGGCTCCGCCGGGATCGGTTTTGCGCCGAAGCGCCCAGACCGTTCTTTATCACCTGGTGGAGGCCGTCTCGCGGCTCATGGCCCCCATTCTGGTATTCACGGCAGAGGAAATCCGGCGGCACATGCCGGCCGGATCGGACCGGACCGAAAGCATCCACATGACGCTTTTACCCAAGCCGACGCCGGAGTGGACGGATCCCGCACTGGCCCGGAAATGGAACCGCCTGCTCCAGGTGCGGGGGGAGGCCTTGAAGGCACTGGAGTTGGCCCGGGCCGAAAAGCGCATCGGCCATCCCCTGGATGCGTCGGTGGTCCTATATGCGAAAGGGGAGCTTTACGCTTTCCTGAAGGGTTTCGAGGCCGAACTGAAAGAAATCCTGATCGTTTCGGAAACCCGCCTGGATCCGGGCGCCCCCGGAGACGGCGCCTACGAAAGTACGGCGGTGGAAGGATTCGCCGTGCAGGTGGGAAAAGCCCCGGGAGAAAAGTGCGCCCGGTGCTGGGTCCATGAGACTTCCGTGGGGACCGACCACCGGCACCCCGGGATCTGCCGGCGGTGCATCGACGCATTGAACGCGATGGACGCGGACCTTTCCGCTCCCGTCATGGATGTACCGGACCCGGAAAAAGCGATGGAATGAAAAGACATGGCGTCTTTTCGATCCAAGTGGATGCTTCTTGCGGTTTTGGTCTTTCTTGTCGTACTCCTCGACCAGGCATCCAAGGCGTGGATTACGGTCTCGCTGCCGGAAAACGGCGCGATTCCCGTGGTTGAGGGGTTTTTCAACATCGTCCATGTGCAGAATCCAGGGGGCGCCTTCGGCTTCCTTTCCGAAGGGTATTCCGATTTCAAACGCATCTTTTTTTTGGCCGGAACCCTCGTGGCCGCCGTTGTCCTGATGCTTTTTTTTCGAAAAGTTCCGGGGGAATACGTGTTTTTACGCGCCGGCATCGCCCTGATCCTGGGCGGCGCGGCGGGAAATTTCATCGACCGTCTTCGACAGGGACGGGTGGTGGATTTTCTCGATTTTTACATCGGCGATCTCCACTGGCCGGCCTTTAACGTGGCGGACAGCGCCGTAACCGCGGGCGCGGTGATTTTCCTTTTTCACCTGATTTTCAAAAAAATCCCGGAGTAGTCTTTTTTCAAAGTTTCTTTGGGGGGAGGCGGCATTGCCCCTGATTCAGCAACAGCATCTCAAAACATACCTGGAGAAGATCCGCGGCGGGGCATCCCATCCGGTGTATTTGATCTTCGGAGAGCCGTTTTTATGCGACCGCGCCCTGAATGCCCTTCTGTGCGAACTCCTTTCCGATACGGACGGGTTCGGTTATGAACCCTTTGACGGTGCCGTGGCGGATGTACGGGAAGTCATCGAAAAGCTATCCACGTTTTCCCTGTTTTCCGAAAAACGGGTCGTTGCGTTCCTGGACGCCAAGGGGTTCTCCGCGAAAACCGATGCAGACGGCATTTTGAAAAAATCCAAGGAAAAATACGATATCGGAGACCTCCAAGCTGCCGCCCGGTACTTTTTGTCCTGGATGGCGGCTTCCAATATGGATTTTGAGAATTTCTTTGAAATGCTGGAAGAAAAGGCCGTCAAGGGGGATTCGGCCCTTTACGACAACCGGGCGTGGATCGATCACCTGGGGCGGTATTGCAAGGAAAACGACCTGTCGCTTCCGGATGCCAAAGGGGATCTCAGAATCCTGGAAGACGCCGTCCGGAAAGGGTTTCCGGAGAAAAACGTCTTGGTGATCACCGCCGGCCGGGTGGACCGGCGTACGAGCCTCTATCAGGCCGTGGCGGACCAAGGCATGGCCGTGGATTGTACGGTGCCCGCCGGAAACAGCCTTGCGGAAAGAAAAGCCCGGGATGCCGTTTTAAAAGACTGCATCCGGGAAATCCTGAAACCCGAAAACAAATCATTGGATCCTAAAGCCTATGCCGCTCTGTGCGACATGACGGGATTCGAACTCCGCGTGTTAAAGGGCAACCTCGAAAAGCTGATCGCGTTTACCGGTACACGGCCCCGAATCACCATTAAGGATGTGGAGGCGGTCCTTTCCCGGACCAAGACGGACCCGATTTTTGAATTGACCGGCGCCGTCATAAAAAAAGATCTTGAAAAGGCGTTTTTTTTCTTAAATTCCCTCATGCAAAGCGACATGCACCCCATGGCCGTGCTTTCCGCGCTGGCCAACCAGGTGCGCAAGCTCATCGCGGTAAAAGAGTTCCTGGAAACCGAAGGGGCCGGGGCATGGGACACGGGATTTACGTTCAATCGGTTTCAGGAAAAGACCCTGCCCCGGCTCGAGGCCTACCTGAAGCGCATCGAAAAACCCCTTGCGGCATGGAATGAAAGAACCCCGAAAAACGGACCGCCGGAAAAGAAAAAGAAAAAAGGCGCCGAAAAACCCGTTACGGATTTGCTGGCGGTCCGGGGGGGGGCCGGGGCCTATCCCCTGTTCAAGCTGCTGGGCGCTTCCGCGCACTTTCAAAAAGAAGCATTGATTTCGGCCCTGGTTTTCCTTTGCGAGATTGACCGGCGCCTCAAATCCACACCCGTTTCCCCGCGTTTGCTCCTGGAAAAAGCCCTTGTGTCCATATGCCGCCCGGAAAAGACCGCGTCGATGCCGGGTGAAAGGAGATAATGATGCCCAAAACCAAGATTATCTGCACCATCGGACCGGCCAGCGGGACCCCGGAAATGCTGCGGGAACTGATCCGAAGCGGGATGGACGCCGCCCGGCTCAACTTTTCCCACGGATCCCATGAAGGGCATGGCCGGGTCATCGACGAGATCCGCCGGGTATCGGCGGAAATCGGGAAGCCGGTGGCGATTTTACAGGATCTCTGCGGGCCCAAGATCCGTGTGGGTGCCGTCCGGGAACCCGGCGTCCGCCTGGAAGCGGGCCGTACCATTGTCTTAACCGCCGAACCCGTCCTCGGGGACGCCCGGCGGGTTTCCGTGTCCTACCCCGATCTTCCGGGGGATGTAAAACAAGGGGATCGGATCCTTCTCGCCGACGGCATGATGGAGCTGGAGGTGACCCAAAAAGACGCCCGGGAGATCCTGTGCCGTGTGATCACCGGCGGGGTCCTTACCTCTCACAAGGGGATCACGGTTCCGACGGGTTCCATGACCCTTTCCGCCTTGACGGAAAAAGATATCGGGGATCTGCACTTCGGGTTGGAGCGCGGCGTGGATTGGGTGGCGCTGTCCTTTGTCCGGTCCGCCGAAGATATCCTGAGGGCGAAACGGATCATCCAAGAAAAGAACAAGGAGACGCCCATCATCGCAAAGATCGAAAAACACGAAGCCATCGTGCACATTGACGACGTCATCGAGGCGGCGGACGGACTCATGGTGGCCCGGGGAGACCTGGGGGTGGAGCTTCCCCCGGAAAGGGTGCCGTTGATTCAAAAGCGCGTGGTGAGAAAAGCCAACGCCCAGGGGAAGCCGGTGATCATCGCCACCCAGATGCTCCGGTCCATGGTGGATTCTCCGCGGCCCACCCGGGCCGAAGCCGCGGATGTGGCCAACGCCGTCCTGGACGGCGCCGATGCGGTGATGCTTTCCGAGGAGACGGCCACCGGCAGGTATCCCCTCGAGGCCGTCCGGATCATGGCCCGCATCGCCGCCACTGCCGAATCGAGCTATCCCTATGACCGGTATCTCAATTTTTTACCCAAAAAAGGGGTCTCCCAGTCCGTGGCCCATGCGGCCTGTATCCTGGCCAAACACCTGGATGCCGCCGCCGTCCTGGCCTCCACCCAGTCCGGGAGTACGGCCATGCAGATTTCCCGCTTCCGGCCCGCCACCAAGGTCATCGCCCTTTCCCCCAATCCGGAAGTCTCCCGTCGGCTGGCCCTTTTTTGGGGATGCATCAGCTATACGGCGGGAGGTACCGAGGATATGGACGAAATGATCGAAAACGCCGGGCGCACGGCCCTGGAGAGCGGCGAACTGAGCACCGGGGACCTCGTGGTCTTCACCGCCGGATTTCCCCTGTGGGTGGCCGGGACCACGAACATGCTCCAGGTAAAAACGCTGTAGTGGCAAGGGGGGAGTCCATGGGGTTTTTTCGCAATCAGGAAATACAAATGGCCGCCCGGCTTTTGGCATGGCGCCATAAAAAGGCCGGCCTGGAGGTCCCCGATGAAAAACGGTTGACGGAAATGGCGAAAAGCGTCGTGGAAGAGGCGCACCGAATCGCCCG
>CAZQUR010000022.1:26696-34096 GCA_964596535.1 uncultured Desulfobacteraceae bacterium | reverse complement strand
ACAGATACGCCGCAATGACCTGTCTGCGTGCAACGCACAGGCAGGCGAAGAATGCCGCGCAACGCCGCAGGTGGACTTTTTACGAAGCCATCATGATTAAAACAAATGTTTTCCTTACCGGGGCGCCCCGCCTTTCAGGGGGCGTTCCACAAAACCCGGGGTTGCATGGAACCGTTGACAAGGATCCTGCGGACAAAACGCGGTTCAAAGGCCGGTACGGCTCAAACCCGGCGCCATCTCAATAAAGGATATCAATGGACCTTTCCACGGGGATTGAATCGTGGCTCTCCGTTTTCCATTCGGCAGCTGAATCCGGCAGCGCGCCGGCGCGGATCATTCTGGCGGCAGGCGCCCTGCTCATCGCCTTCATCGCGTTTTACATCAGCCGCCGAATCGTAAAGGGGCCTGTCCACCGGCTGTTCCGGCGCACCCGTTTCGTCTGGGATGACCGGTTATTTCAAAACAGGCTGTTCATGCGGATGACCCTTTACATCCCGGCGTTAATCATTCATCTGTTTCTCCCCGCCCTCTTGAACGGCTATCCCCGCACATTTACCCTGATTCAGGGCGCCTTCGATATCTATTTTATCCTCATCAGTGTTCTGGTTGCGGATGCGTTGGTCAACTCGCTGTACGACATTTACCAGACATTTCGGGTCTCGAAGGAAATACCGCTGAAAGGCTTCGCCCAGGTGCTCAAGATCGTTTTGTACTGCACCGGTCTCATCATGGCCGTTTCCGTCGTGCTCGATCGCTCTCCGATCTACCTGCTCAGCGGCCTGGGTGCCCTGACCGCCGTTCTCATGCTGATTTTCAAAGATCCCATCCTGGGATTTGTCGCCGGCATCCAATTGATCTCCAATAAAATGCTGAAAAACGGCGATTGGATCGAAATGCCCAAATACGGTGCCGACGGGGATGTGATCGACATCACCCTGACCACCGTGAAAGTGCGCAACTGGGATAAAACCATCACCACCATCCCCACCTATGCCCTGATCAACGACTCTTTCAAGAATTGGCGCGGCATGCAGGAATCACCGGGAAGGCGCATCAAACGGGCCATCCACATCGATATGAACTCCATCAAATTCTGTAACTCCCAGATGCTCGAACGCTTTGTCAAAATCCGTTATATCGCCGAATACATCCAAAAAAAGAATCAGGAAATCGCCCGGTACAACGCCGAACTGGGCGAAGATTCCCAGGATGTGGTCAATACCCGGCGCCTGACCAACATCGGTACGTTCCGGGCTTATGCCGTCGCCTACCTGAGGAACCACCCCATGATCAACACGGATCTGACCCTGATGGTCCGCCAGCTGGCCCCCACCGAACACGGGCTGCCCCTGGAGATATATGCCTTCTGTAAGGACAAGACATGGGTCAACTACGAAAGCGTCCAGTCCGACATCTTCGATCACCTCCTGTCCATCGCCGGTGAGTTCGACCTGAAAATTTTCCAGTATCCCGCCGGCACCGACATCCTGGCCCTGTCACGCCGCCAGGCGGTCCAAGAGATGGCGGGCAAGATCTGAATGCGGGGGAAAAGAGCTTCATTTAATTCTTGGATGTCGAACCCGAAACGCTTCACGATGGTGACAAGTTTTTTTGCATTTGCCCGGTTTCGCTTGATCCAGATATCCAAATCCACCGTGGCACGGGGATATCCATGATAACCGACTGCGTATCCTCCCACCAGAAGATAGTCCGCTTCATGGTCGTTCAGCAATTTCAAAAAATCTTTGAAGTCGGCCGGCAGAAGGGTCATAGCCATAAAGGATTTGTCTCATGAACTCCAAGGCATTCAATCGTTCGGCAGGAGAAAGTGCGTGCCAATAGGCATCATTATCCGTTTCATCAAAACCCGACACGACGGAAAAGGCGTTTCGGTCGATTTTTTTCGATAATTGCATAAAAAAAATATACCATGATTAAAAAAGATAAAAATAGGAATCTGAAGGCGTGAAAAATAATGGGAATGCAAAGAAGCTCAAGGCGATTTCGCCATTTGCGTCTTTCCGGATCCGCGACGGCTATTTCAACAGCGGCCCGAGCATGTAGATGATATCGCTTTCCCGGGTGGGATACGGGGTCATGATGTTGTCCCGGTAAAGCTTATCCACGGCTGTGCCGTCGATGATGGCCTGTTTGAACGTGTTGATCAGGCCGGCGGCGTAGTCGGATACGATATGGGCCCCCAGGATTTCGCCGTTTTCGCCGGCCAGGAGTTTATATCCGGCATGCGCCATGCCGATGCGCCGGTAGGTGGGCCACCGCAGCCCTGCCGCCGTGCTTTTCCGATAAGAAACCCCCTCCTTTTGAAGCGCCTCTTCCGTTTTTCCCACCATGGCGTACTGGGGATACGAAAACAGCACAAAGGGCACGGCGGAGTAGTCGATGCGACTCAATGCAGTGTCTTTCCGGAGGGCGACAATGTTCTTTGCCGCCGTGTGGGCCTCGTAATCGGCCACCCGGGCCAGCGCCGGCGTGGCGGCACAGTCGCCGGCGGCAAAAATATGCGGTACCGTGGTCTGCATCCGGTCGTTCACCCGGATCCCTTTCGGGGTCGCCTCCACGCCGATTTGCTCCAGGCGCAGGTCTTCGACGGCAGGCACCCGGCCCGCGCCGTGGACCACCATATCCGCTGCGAAGGTCTGCCCCGATTCCGTGCGCAACCGGAAACCGTCGCCTTCCCGGTCGATGGCGTCGATCCAAACGTTGGTGTGTACCTCGATTCCTGCTTTAAACGACGCCTCCACCAGCAACGCCGTCATATCGGCGTCAAATGGCGCCAGGGGCCGGTCTCCGACTTCCAGGATGGTGATACGACGTTCTTCCGGTCCGATCCTTGCGGCGAAATGGGCGAATTCAAAAGAGATGAAACCGCCGCCCACGAACACGATCCTTTCGGGGAGGTTTTTTTGCTCCAGGAATTCGGTGCTGGTCGTCAGATGCGCCGCGCCGGAGACGGGTATTTTCATGGGCTTTGCTCCGGCCGCTACCACGAAAAAATCGGCCCGGATGCTGTTTCCATCCACTTCCAGGATATGCTCATCCTCGAACGTTGCAGCCCCTTCCAGAAAATCGATGCCGGCTTCGTAAAGCCCGTTGACGGTGTTTTCGGGGATGTTTTCCGTGAAGCGATGCTTTTCCGCCCACACCCCCTGCCAGTCGCCGGCGGCGGCGGTGGTGATTCCCTTCCCCCGCAGGTGCCGGGACCTGGCGATGATTTCGGCGGCCTCGTAAAACCACTTTTTCGGCTGGCACCCGTAAAGGGCGCACGTACCGCCGGGGCTTTCGCTCTTTTCCACCAGGGCCACCGTCCATCCGGCGGCCTTCAGGTCATAGGCCGCGGTCTGCCCGGCGGTCCCGGATCCGATGATTACCGCGTCATATTTTTCCATACTTTTTCTCCGTTCGATAACCCGATATTTCACAAGATCGTAAAAAAGCTTTTATGAGCGCCCTTCAAGCCTTTCCATCCCCTTGTCTCAATCAGGCCGGCGGACCGCCAGCGCGCAGAATTATCGAACCGGTCTTTTCGTATAAAACGCCCGCGGCGCGATTCCGCATCCTGGCCGCTTTCCGTACAGGAGACTTCCTCGCCCGCGGTATTGTAACAGCGCGTCTGGTCCGTTTGCGGCATCGGCGCTTGCATGGGCTGCCCGAAAATCACCTCGGATCGCCGGGGGGGACGTCCGGATCCCCCGGAATGAACTTTTTATTTTCCAAGGGTATCCCTTTCCCCGGAAGGACCATGAGGGTGGACGTGCCGTGGGCCACCCGCTCCCCCGTCTCGTTGAACACCGAGGCTTCGGCATAACTGATGGATTTTCCGGATCTCAGGGCGCGGCCTTCGGCTCTCAGCAATCCTTTTTCCACCGGTTTCAGATAATTGAGTTTCAAATCGATGTTCACCAGCCCGGCATTCTCCGATATGCGCATGTAGACGGACCAGAAGGTGGCCGTATCCACCAGGGTGGCCAGCACGCCGCCATGGAGGATGCCGTAGGGCTGCAGGTGACACCGATCCGATTGGAGCTCGATGACCGCGGTGTCCAGCCCGATGGATGCCAGCCGCATTTTCATGTGCACCGGAAAGGGGCTGGCATTCACGATTTTGAGCAATTCGCGGATGTACTCAGGATTCGGATTCAATGCTTTCCCTGCATTGCTTTCCCGGTTGCACCGGACGAAAGGGTATGGCGCCTTGTGATGAAATCGTAAAAAAAACTGAATCTCCGACACGGCCGTGCAGCAATCACTGGTCCAGGACTTCGCGGACTTTTGCGGCCAAAGAATTGACCGAAAACGGCTTTGGAAGGAAATGCACATCCTCTTCGAAAACGCCCCGGTGGATGATGGCGTTGGACGTGTAACCGGACATGTAAAGGACCCGGATATCGGGTAGCGATTCTTTCACCCGCGCCGTCAACTCTTTCCCGTTCATCTCCGGCATCACCACGTCCGTGACCAGAAGATGGATCGGGCCTTCATGTTGTCCGGCCAGGGCCAGGGCTTCCTTGGGAGTCCGGGCCGCAAGGACCGTGTAGCCGCAGCGCTCCAGGACGGCCTTTCCAAGACTCAGGATGGAAGCCTCGTCTTCCACCAGGAGTACGGTCTCGCTGCCCTGCGGGACGGCTGAAGTTTCCGAAGCTTTTTCCTGCGGCATACTCTCTTGCGTCCGGGGAAGATAAATCTTGAAGGTGGCGCCCTGTCCCGGCTCGCTGTAGACGTTGATAAACCCGTTGTTTTGTTTTACGATACCGTACACCGTGGCCAGGCCCAGACCGGTTCCTTCCCCCACTTCCTTGGTGGTGAAAAACGGCTCGAAAAGATTCTCGAGGGACTCCGTGCCCATGCCGCGGCCGGTGTCAGTGACGGCGAGCATTACATGGGCGCCGGGAACCGCTTCCGCATGCGCGGCACAATAATCTTCGTCGATGATCCCGTTTCCGGTTTCGATGGTCAGTTTCCCCACACCCCCGATGGCGTCCCGGGCGTTGACGCATAAGTTCGCCAGGATTTGATGGATCTGGGCGGGATCGATTTTGACCGGCCAGAGACGCGCCCCGGGTTTCCAGACCAGGTCGATGTCTTCGCCGATGAGCCTCCGGAGCATTTTGAGCATCCCGGTGATATTGTCGTTTAAATCGATCACCTTGGGAGAAACAATCTGCTTGCGGGCAAAGGCCAGAAGCTGATTGGTCAAATCCGCCGAACGCCGGGCGGCCTTGTGGATTTCGGTCAGATCGGCAAGCACGGGGTGTGCCGGTTCCAGCTCATCCATGGCCAGTTCAGCATGGCCGATGATGACCCCCAGCATGTTGTTGAAGTCGTGGGCCACGCCCCCTGCCAGCCGCCCCACCGACTCCAGTTTCTGGGCCTGGGCCAGCTGCATTTGAAGTTTCTCCTTTTCCGTCTCGGCGCACTTCTGCCCGGTGATATCGCGTAAAAAATTCAAGGTGGCGGGCTTTCCCTCCCAGTCCACGGCCACGGCGTTCAGCTCCACCCAGCGTACTTCCCCCGATTTACGGAGGATCCTGAATGCATAATCGGACGGGACCTCGACACCCTGCGATCGTTCGACATGGCGGTCCAGAACAAGCGCCCGATCCTCCGGATGGATGAAGGTCTCAAACGGCGCGGATAGGAGCTCTTCCGATGTATATCCGCTCAGTTCTTCGGTTTTCTTGTTAACAAACTTCAGCATCCCGTCCTGTGCCACGAAAATGGCCTCCCCCGCGTTTTCCACCAGGATGCGGTATTTTTCCTCGCCGGCCCGCAGGATCTCTTCGGCTTCCTTTCGCTTTTCGATTTCCTCTTCCAGCTGGAGCATCTTTTGCTCGAGTTTCCGCACGAGCCGTTCATTGTAAAGCTTGAGGACTTCTTCCTCCAGTTCCGCCGGGGGCTCGGGGGAAAGATCGGTACGCTCGACGCCTTTGATGACCTCTTGCACCGCCTTTAAAAAGACCTCCGGTTCACAGGGCTTCAGAATAAAACCGTCCGCGCCGATTTTACGGGCGAATTCCTCATCCTGGGGGCCCGTGTACGTGGCGGTATAAATGATGAAGGGAATGTGCGCCAGCGCCGGATCCGCCTTGACCTTACGGCACAACTGGAACCCGTCCATGACCGGCATGAGGATGTCGCTGACGATCAAATCGAATGAAGTATCTTTGAGCTGTTCAAAGGCGTCGGCGCCGTTTACCGTCGTTGTGACATCGTAACCGTTTCGCTTGAGCAGGGTCTCCAACATGTAACGGTTCACTTCATGGTCATCCACGACGAGGATTTTCATGGGATTGCTCCTTACCGCCTCGATCCGGCGTTAAATACCTGGAAATCTCATCCACGAACGTTTCCGGGTTGATGGGTTTTTCGATGTATCCCGTGGCACCGGCGGACAGAATCCGCTCCCGGTCCCCCACCATGGCATAGGAGGTCACGGCGACGATGGGCACATCCTTCAGCTCGGGATGTTTTTTCAACTCCCCGGCGACGGCGTAGCCGTCCATCTCCGGAAGCTGGATATCCAGGAGGATGACCCGGGGCCGATGTGCCAGCGCCATTCGTACCCCCTCCCGGCCGTTTTCCGCTCCGATCACCCGAAATCCTTTTTTCTCCAGCAAAAAGCGCATCATGTACAGGTTTTGAAAATTGTCTTCGATGATCAAGAGTGTTTCGTTCATGATTCGTGCACCGCCTTGTCCGGGATGCGCACCGTAAAGGTGCTCCCTTTTCCCTTTTGACTTTCCACGGCGATGGTCCCGCCCATCAGGTCCAGCAGCTTTTTGCAGATGGAAAGCCCGAGCCCCGTCCCCTCATGCCTGCGGGAAAGGCCGGTGTCCACCTGGTGAAATGGCTGAAAAACGGATGCGGTCTCTTCCGGCGGGATGCCGATGCCGGTGTCGGAAACCGCCACCCGGCAATCCCCGTCTTCCATGCGGCAGGATATGCCGATATGTCCTTTTTCGGTGAATTTGACGGCATTGGAAAGCAGATTGAGGAGGATCTGTTCGAAGCGCCTCGGATCCGTGGCCATTGTGGAGACATCATCGGCGATATCATGCGTCAGGGCAAGCCCTTTTTTTTCCGCCATGGGGGAAACGAGTTCCAGGACCCTGTTGATGGACGATTTCACGTCGACGGGAGCAAAGGAAAGCTCCAATTGTCCGGCTTCGATTTTGGAGATATCCAGTACGTCGTTGATCAGTGCCAGAAGGTGGCGGGCACTGTTTTGCACCATGGTCAACTGCTTGCGCTGTTCCTCGTTCAGCGGCCCGGCCAACTCCTGGAGCAGAATCCCGGTAAACCCGATGATGGAATTGAGCGGCGTGCGGAGTTCGTGGGACATGGTGGCCAGGAATGCGGATTTGAGCCGGTCGGCGGCTTTG
>CAZQUR010000022.1:0-26596 GCA_964596535.1 uncultured Desulfobacteraceae bacterium | reverse complement strand
GAGTTCGTGGGACATGGTGGCCAGGAATGCGGATTTGAGCCGGTCGGCGGCTTTGAGTCTGAAGCCGCCGACCAGACGCTGGAAAGCCGCCTGCTGCACGGATCGTTCCAGGACGGCGACCCGTTTTCCGTTCAGGTCCAACAGGGTACGGATGCCGCTTCCTTTCCGGGCATAGACCTGGAACCAGGAAGACAGAACAGGCACCCGGTGAAATGCATAAAGCGCTTCCCGATCCGCCGAATACGCCACGTCGGGCATGAGATCGAGTTCTCCTTTGGCCAGGCGGTCCAATCCCTCGCCCCAGGTACCATGCACGTATTCAAGCTTCCATCCTTCCCGTTCGGCAATGTGTTCGATGATGTCGATGAAAATTCCGTCGGGGCGCCCGGATTCGGCGGTGAATATCTTGGGGGCGTTTTCATAAACCCCCACCTTCACGACGGGATTTTGGGCGACTGCGGGGGGAATTCCCGGAAACAAAAAGATTGATAAGATCACCAAGAAACACTTGCCGCACACCCTGGTCTTATCGGAGATCATCTCCGGCGTCCCTTTGCGAGTTTGGCAGGTTAATCCCAATATTGAAAAGAAAGTAAAAAAACAGAGCGAAACAGGCGCGATTCCTTCAATGATGGTGATGTCTCACCTGATATCATATAAGGTTTTATTTTGCAAAAAATCAAGAATATTAAACTTTTTTTGTTCTTTTTTTATGCAACCTTGGGAGTTTGTTTCATCAAAAGGAGAGTATCGAAACAGCGCGTGTTCGCGTTCCATCCGCATTCCGATCCATAAACAGGCGTCCTTGGGGGCCTATTGACACCCGGCCCGACATCGGATACTGAAACTCTTGGCGGCATCCGCACGGAAAAATTGCCGTCCGGCGGCCTTCGACAACCACGAACCCCATGCATGTACCCGTTTTTTATGGCCGCATATACGGGCACCCGTCAACTTTGACCGTTCAACTCATGCAAGACCACATAGACGCGCTTCGACATTCCACGATCCAGCACGGCCCCCTCAACCGCCGGATTTATGTCATGAAACTGAACCCCGATGATCTGCCGGAGATTGTAGAGGATCTGGACGACCTGGCCCATGAAAAAGACTATGGAAAGATTTTGATCAAGGTCCCGCTTTCCGCGAAAGCGCTCTTTGAAAAAGCCGGCTATGTCCAGGAGGCGTCCATCCCCGGATTCTTCATGGGTAAGGCATCCCTGGTCTTCATGAGCAAGTTTTTCTCGAAAAGCCGAATGCAGGATCCCCGTATAGACACCTATCGGAACATGATCTCCGCCGTGCGCCAAAAGGCCTGCCAGACCCGCCCCTTTCCCAAATCCGGGCTTTTGGAGGTCGTGCGGTGCACACCGGGAGATGCGGAGGAAATGAGCCGGATCTACCAAACGGTTTTTGAAAGCTATCCCATTCCCATCCACGATCCATGTTTTTTGAAAAAAAACATGCGCGGTCATGTGGATTACTTTTCCGCCCGACACGGAGCACGAATAAAGGCATTGGCAGCCTCTGACAAAGAAAAAGAAACCCTCAGCGTGGAAATGACGGACTTCGCCACCTTGCCCGGGTGGGAAGGCCGGGGCCTGGGGGGCCGGCTTCTCTCGGCCATGGAATCGGACATGGCCGCCCAAGGCATGATTACGGCATTTTCCATCGCCCGGGCACGCTCTTTCGGCATGAATATCATCTTTGGAAAGCTGGGCTACACTTACGGCGGGCTGCTGACGAACAATACCCATATCGCCGGTCAAATTGAGAGCATGACCGTCTGGCACAAGCGGATCGGGGTCCACCGAAAAGACGGAAAACGTGAAATACTTTGACAGGTCCCGTGACCCTGCGATATGATTCATTTACTATTTTGAACGGCACCATCAGCCTGGAGGAGCAGGATTCATGTACCTCGAAGATGCAGTCCATTCCCTGGAATTCAGTCATTCCCATGAACACCGGGACATCCCGCTTTCCCATATGAAGCGCAGCCTGTTGGATTTTCTTGAAAATTACGGCAAGCCGTATCTGTTGGGCCCTGAGTTCTGCGAAATCATCGGCGACGGGGACGGAGAGGCCAAACTCCAGCGCCTGCTGGAGGCCAGCGGATATACAGAAAATCTCAGCGCCTTTCTAACGGACCTTGCGGAAAGGCTCGCCCGCGCAAACAGCCAGGAAAGCGTGTCTTTCGAATTCCACGGCATCGCCCTTCCCTATCTCCTCTTGACTTCAATGATGAAAGTCCTGCTGCCGGGGAATCGATTCATTCCCGTCAAGGATGTCTCCCAGTACGAAAAGCTGGCCAATATCGTGGTCCCCGAGGAAAACCGTGCCGCTTTGCAGCAGGTCCTCGATACCTATCCGGTCCGGCTTTCCATGCACACCCTTCGTCAGATGCGGCTTTCCAAGCATGTGGCCTACCAATACGCCCCCTTTGTCGAAGAGCTGGATCCGGTGGGACAGGTCAATACCTGGGTCGGCCAGTTTCACGACGGCCTCCTGGAACGGATGTATGAAAATCGCGTCATTTTCCTGCTGAACATGACCTGTCCGGTCTACTGTCGATTCTGCTTCAGGAAACACAAGGATTTGAGGAATCAGGCCAACCCCACTGAGGCGGACGTCCAAAAGGCCGTGGCTTACATCCATGCTTCGCCCACGATCAAGGAGATCGTGATCACCGGGGGAGATCCCTTTTTGAACAAGAAAAATATGATGACGGCAATCGCCGGCCTCAAGGAAGTCCCCCATGTCCAAACGCTCCGCCTGGCCACCCGTTCCGTTTCCTATTATCCGCATCTGTTTTTCGACCATGACGCCTTTTGGCTCGATTACCTCAAGAGGATGCACCTCGAATTGCAGCAGACCGGAAAACGGCTGGAACTTGCCACCCACTTCATCCATCCGGATGAGATCTCTTTGGACAGCCTCGAAATCATCTCCCAGCTGGTTCGAAGCGGCATCAGCGTTTACGTCCAGACTCCTTTTCTTAAGGATTGCAACGACGAAGGCCCTGAATTAACCCGGCTGTTCCACCTGTTGCGCGGCGCCGGCGCCGAACTCCACTACATATACATTCCGTGCAGCCCCATTCATGGAAACAGCGTATACTGGACCCCCATTGCCAAGGGCCACAAGGCCGCCGGTTATTTGCGCGCCCACTTGTCGGATCGTGTCATCCCCCGGCTGTGCACCGCCACGGCCATCGGAAAAATCGACTGGCATACCAGCGGATGGGCCGTGGACCAGGACCGGGAAAACGACCGTTTCCTGTGGATCCGCACCCCTTACACTCCCGATTATTTCAAGGATTTCGCTGAAAAAGTCCACGAACAGAAAATGGTTCGGGTGAATGCAGAGGGCACGCTCGACGCCCGGTTCATGGCCCAAATCGGGGATGCATCCTTGTTTTTGGGATCCCGGAAACCGCGGGTTAAAAAAGATCTTGCTCCGGACACGGAAGCATTGCGCGCCTTTCAATCCCGTGCGATGGCGGATCAGCGGATCGGTCATTCCATCGTTTCCACCGGATCCGCAACCCTCAAACGCCCCCATGAAACCCGGGTGGAACTCGACGCCGATGCGCCGGAATCGGACATGGAAATCATCCGCGCGGACAATCGGATCACCGATGTCCTTGTGACATCCAAGCGGGACGCCGTGGAGAATCTTATCCCGATCGGCGGAATCCTCCAAACACTCCGGGGGATTCCCCATGTGAATGCCGTGCGCCTGAGGAGTTTGGCTTTCAATTATTATCCACAACGGTTCACCCGGGAGGTTATCAAGAGACTGGGGAGTTGGAATCACCTGACGGTGGCGGATCCCCTCAGGCTGGAGATTGAGACTCAATTCCTGCACACGCGTGAGATCCGGCCGGATCATGCCCTACTCGTGACCGCCCTGCGCGATCTGGGGATTACCGTGTACAACAACACCCCGCTTCTGCAAGGCATTAATGTCTCGGAAGAGGAGATGCAGCGCCTCGCCTTCGCCTTCAGGGAGATGGGGGTGGAGTTTCACCACGTTTACGCGGCGGGATGGCCCCTCCAGAAAGAATGGAGTGAAAATCATCCGGTGGACGTGGCGGATGTCATTGATATTGCCACGCGGGTTCGACGGGACGGCAGCGGCAGGGAAATTCCGCGCTACGTGATTCTGACCGCACTGGGGGAAGTCGACTTCGGCTTGACATCGCGGCTGGTCCAGGAAAACGACAGATTGTGGATCAAATTGCTGCCGTATAATCTGGCCTACTACCGGGATCTGGATCCGGAGTATCAATGGCCCGAAGGGGTCAAAACCGACGACGCGGGCCGACCCATGGTGCGGCTCACCGGGCTGACCGCATCATCGGATTTTCTGCTTTCGTGAAGACCTCCCGCCCCCGGGGCGGAGAAGGCGTTCGCGGCGGCCGCGGGTCTTTTCCGGGCCACGGCGAAAGAAAAAAGCCCTACCCAAAAGACGGATGCCGGTATACCACCTTGCCGTCGAAAACCGTCGTCAGCACCTGGATTTCCAAAATCTCCATAGGGTCCACGGCAAAGATGTCCCGGTCCAGGACCGCCAGGTCCGCAAACTTCCCTGCCGACAGGCTCCCCAACTCATGGGCGCGGCCGTAAAACGCCGCGGGAACGGTGGTGTATCCTCTGACGGCCTGTTCCACTGAGAGCCGGTGCTCCGGATACCACCCCCCGTCCGGGGTCCCATCCGCCCGCTGCCGGGTGACAGCGGCATGGATGCCCACAAGGGGGCTCGGATCACACACCGGGGCATCGGAACTCAGCAGTACGCGTACCCCTGCATCGATCATCGCCTTGTAGGGATAGGTCCATCGGCCCAGAGGACCGACACATGCATCGATCATGTTGATATCCAGAATCATGTTGTGGGGCTGCGCGCATACCGCCATGTCCATCCGGGCCAGACGCCGGATGTCTTCGGGCCGGATAAACTGGGCATGCTCGATCCGATGGGGGAGTGCGGGCGGGATCCCCTTGTTCCCGCGGCTCTTTTCCAGATCCTCGAAAACCGTGAGGACTTCCCTGTTGGCCCGGTCCCCGATGGCATGGACCATCACGGCAAGCCCGGCCTGTTCCGCTTTCCGAATGGCCCGGCCGAGGACCTCCATGGACCCCAGGGGCATCCCGTATGCCGCGTCCAGGTAGGACTCCAGGACCCAGGCGGTCCGGGCGCCCATCCCCCCGTCTGCAAAATACTTGAGGTGGCCGATCCGCAGGCGATCATCCCCCAGCCCCGTTCTGAAACCGACAGAAGCGATCTCCTCCAGGCGTTCACCCGGGAGGCTCACCCAGCACCGCAGGTCCAGTTTCCCTTGTTCATTCAAAAGCTGCCAGGCTTTCAGTGCCGGCGGTCCTTCCAAACCGCCCATCAGCCGGATGTCATGAACGCCGGTCAGCCCCAGGGTATGCAGATGGGCGATCCCCTTCCCCATCCATTCCATGATCTCATTTCCGCCGGGTTCCGGGATCACCGCCTTAATCAGGTTCGGGGCCAACTCCCGGAGAATGCCGGTCAATTGTCCGGATCCGTCTTTTTCGATCACGCCGTCGGGGGGATCGGGGGTCTGGGCCTGGATTCCGGCAAGGCGCAACGCCGCCGAATTCACGGCCACCAGATGGAGATCACATCGCCAGAGGGCCACGGGATGCTCCGGCGCCACGGCATCCAGGGCCTTCCGGGACGGCATGATGGGCTGCGGCCAATCGAATTCGTTCCAGCCCTGTCCCAGGATCCACTCTCCAGGAGGACGGTTTTCGGCGGTGCGCTGTACCCGGTTCAAAACGTCTTCCAGGGAAACCGCATCCGCCAGTTCCAGGTCACGGCGTCCCATGGCCCAGGTATAGAAATGAAAATGGCTGTCCATCATACCGGGTAAAACCGTCCGCCCGCCGAGTCCGATTTTCTGTGTGGAAGGCCCGGCAAGCTTCTTGATTTCCGCATTGTCACCCACTGCAAGGAGTCGCCCCGATTGAACCGCAACGGCTTCGGCACGCGGTTTGTCGGCATCCAGGGTGTAAAAGCGGCCGTCATACAGGATCATGTCGGGGGAAAGAGAATGGTCTTTCACAGCAAAAACCCTTCCGGGAAAGGATCTCGCGGGTCCAGGATGAACTCATGGATCCCGGTGATGTGGGCATGCCCTTGAATTTCAGTGACAACGGCGTCCTGTCCGCCGATTCGCGTCTCTTCGACGAGCCGTCCCTCGAAACGCGTGCCCAGCGGGCTGGTGTTGACGAAGGTCTCCCCCCGCTTGAGCAGACCCCGATGGTGGAGGAGCGTCATCTTGGCGGCGGTGCCGGTGCCGCACGGGGAGCGATCCATGTGGCGGTCGCCGTACACCACGATGCTTTTCCCCACGCGCCCGCCTTCCTGAAAGGGGTCGTAGAACTCGGTCACATCCACCGAATTGACTTCGGGTCTAGTGGGATGCCGGACGCTTAACTGACGATTGGCCGCGGCGGTGACGGCCATGCCCAATTCGATGAGTTCAGGCCCATGGGCCGGCTCCAAAGGCCAACCGATCTGTTCGGATGAGACCATGACAAAAAAGCCGCCGACACAGACCGTTGCAACGGTAAGGGTTCCGATTTCGGGCCCCTCAAGGGATTCCCCGTCCCGGTAAACGAAGGAGGGGACCATTCGAATAGCCACCGCGTCCACCCGGCCGTTTCGCACCCGGGCCCGGGTCTCCGTGGGACCGGAAGGGGTGTCCACGATCACGGTCATCTCCTCTTTATTTGATGGTAAAACCCCGGCCTCGATCAACGTCGCCACCGCCCCCATGGTGGCATGACCGCAAAGATGCGGATAGTAGCGCGCGTCCATGTATATCAGCCCGAAGTGGGCCCCTTCCGTCACCGGCTCCGTCACCAGGGCGGCCAGAAGATCCCGGTGGCCGCGCGGCTCCCGGGTCAGTCGCAGGCGGAGAGGATCGCAGTGTTCCATGAAAAAGGCGCGTTTTTCCTGCATGGTCCCTCCCGGAACCGGATCCATGCCGCCCACAATGAGGCGGGTCGCCTCCCCTGCCGTATGCGAGTCGATGGTGACCAGACGGGATGGAAATTTTCTTTTCAGGTGGTCGATGGTCTGTGAAAAAATTTTCATGGCGGGTACCGGTCCTGTATGCCGCCGGGCGGTTTGATTTCTTCTTTTTATCCGGCCCTGGATCTGTTATGAGCGGAGTCCGGCTTTCTAATAAAGGCTCTTATTAGACTGACAACGGTATCCGAGTCAAGGACAACCTGGCGATCAAAGCGAGGCACCCCCATGAGCGGCGCGAAAACGACAAGTGAAAAACGGAAACAAAGACAGATTTCCCTGGAGAAGGCAAAACAGTTCCAGGCCTATGCCATGGATTACATGAAAGCCAGGCATGCCGTGTCCACCGGCTTCCAGCTCGCCGATCAATATCGGTTTCGAAAAAACAAACTCAAAAAGATTTTCGGCGCTCTGGAGAAAGACTGGCAAAACTGGAAGTGGCAACTCGGCAACCGGATTTCCGACACGGAGACCCTCGCCAAAATCCTCCCGATCACCGGGAAAGAAAAGCAGGAATTTGAGGCGATCAATACTCGATTCCGGTGGGCCTTTACCCCCTATGTGGCGAGCCTGATGGATCCGGAGGATGCGGATTGCCCGGTCCGGAAACAGATGCTTCCGGATACCCGGGAGATGGCCATGACCGGGGTGCCGGATTTTTCCGGCGAGGAGTACACCTCTCCCGTGGAAAATCTGGTCCGGTGGTATCCGGACCGGGTGGCCGTGCATGTCACGAACATTTGTGCCGGCTTCTGCCGACACTGCCTCCGCCGGCGAAAGATCGGAGAGGTCGATTCCCACACACCCGAAACCAACATGAAAGCGATTTTTACCTATATCCGGTCCAATCCGGAGATCCGGGATGTACTGCTCACCGGCGGCGATCCGTTTGCTTTTTCAACCGCCAAACTGGACAGGCTCCTGTCGGAACTGGATACCATCGAACACGTGGAGATCAAGCGTATCGGTTCTCGAATCCCCGTCACCATGCCCCAGCGCATCGACGGCACCCTCTGCCGTATGCTTGCCCGGCATCATCCCCTTTACGTAAACGTCCAGTTCAATCACCCCAAGGAAATCACGCCCGACAGCGCCGGGGCGCTGGACAGGCTCAGCCGGGCCGGGATCTCCCTGGGAAACCAGTCCGTTCTCTTAAAAGGCGTCAACGATTCACCGGTGGTCATCAAGGTGCTGAACCATGAACTCCTGAAGGTGCGGGTCAAACCCTACTATCTGTATCACTGCCAGGGCACGCTGGGGACCGCGCATTTCCGCACCCCCATAGAAACCGGCATCGAGATCATGGAAAATCTGAGGGGATTCACTACAGGCATGGCCATACCGGATTTCATCATCACGCCGCCGGGTTACGGCAAGACGCCCCTTGCCCCCAACTACCTGATTTCATCCGGCGAGGATTATGTGGTCTTGAGAAACTGGGAGGGAATTGTCTATCGGTACGAGAATCCGCGGGGCACTAAAACCATTCCTTGATCCGCTCCTTAAGATTCCCGAACTCCTCCCGGGGCCCTTCGGTCATGTTTTTGCCCAGGGCGAGGGCATAGACATAGTCGGAGACCTCGATGGCCTGCTTGATGTTCTGGTCTACGAGCAGGATCGTGATCCCCTCCTCTTTAAGTTCCACGAGTTTTTCATAGATCTCCAGGGAGACCATCGGGGCCAATCCGGCGGTGGGTTCGTCCACCAGCATCAATTGGGGATCGATCATCATGGCCCGTCCCAGTTCCACCATTCGCTGCTGGCCGCCGCTGAAGTTACCGGCTTTCTGCTTCCGCCGCTCACCCAGGATCGGAAACCGCTCGTAGTTTTCTTCTAATTTTCTTTTCACAAGGGCCTTGTTTCGGCGAAAGGTCCACGCGCCCAGCCGCAAATTTTCCTCCACCGTCATTTCCGGAAAGACGTTCCGCCGCTGGGGAATATAAGTCAATCCCATCTTGGGCATTTTGAAGGGATCGGCCCACGTGATATCCCGGTCATGCCAGCAGATGGTCCCCTTATTGGGTTTTAAAAAACCGTAGATTGTTTTCAGCAGTGTGGATTTGCCGACGCCGTTTGTGCCGATGATGGATGTCAGCCGGGCCTCCCGGGCCGTGATATTCACCCCTTGAAGGATGTTGATATCCCGGCTGTAACCCGCATGGACCTCATTTACCTGCAGCATGCGACTTGCCCTCAAATGTGCGCTTGTTCCAGTTGGGCTTTTTCCGATGCCTCTCCCAAGTAGGCGGCGGTAACGGCCTCATCTTTTCGCACCGTCTCGGGATCGCCGTCGGCGATTTTCAACCCTTCGTTCATGACGATGACCCGCTCGGAAAGCCCGAATATGGTGTCCATATCGTGGCTCACAATAATGAACGCCTTTCCGTTTTGATGGACTTCCCGGATGTACTTGTGAATCTGCTTTCTCAGCTCCGGATGGACGCCGGCAAAGGGCTCATCCAGAAAGATGACATCGGGGTCGAGCATCAATACCCGCCCCAGCTCGAGGAGCTTCTGCTGGCCGCCGGAGAGGTTCTTGGCATTTTCCTCCGCCAGGTGGCGGATGGTCAGAAAATCCATGACTTCATGGGCACGCCGTTCCACATCGGACCGGCTTCCCTTGGCAAGGGCCAGCGCCGGGACCATCAGGTTTTGAATCACGCCCATCCTCTGAAAGACCCGGGTCACCTGAAATGTCCTTCCCAAACCCCTCCGGGCGCGTTCATAGGAGGGGAGATGTTCGATCCGTTCCCCCTGAAAGACAATCGTTCCGGCGGTGGGCTTGAGGAGCCCGTTGATGGTATCGATGGTCGTGGTTTTTCCGGAGCCGTTGGGCCCGATCAGGCCGATCAGTTCGTTGCCCCGGACATGGACGGATATCCCGTCCACCGCCCGAACGCCCCCGAAATGTTTCTTCAGGCCCTCGATTTTCAGTTCAATATCGGCCATCGGTTACACCTCTTCCCCGATCAGTTTCCGATACAAAGGGGCCAGCAGACCGTTCCTGGCAAACCGGACGACGATCATCACCAGCGCCCCGAACACCACCATCCGCCACGCCCCCAGGTCCCTGAGACCCTCAAGGCCGAATTCCAGCAAAATACCCCCCAGGGTGGCCGCGATGAGGTTTTCCACCCCCCCGATGACCGCCATGCCGATGACCAGTCCCATGGTGGCGATCTGTCCGAAATTGGGGGTGAGCATCTGATTGAAATGGGTATAGAAAACCCCGGCAACCCCGCAAAACATGCTCGTTATCACGAAGGCGATAATCTTGTACCGGACGATGTTGACGCCGAGCGCGGAGGCCACCTCGTCGTCCTCCCGGATCGCCATAAAAAAAAGCCCCCATTTGGACTTTAGAATACGATACATGATAAAAATGGAGATCACCAGGACAATAAAGATGAGATAGTAATACGGCACCTGGGAGGTGGTATCGAAAAACCCGTCCGCATGCAGTCCCGCAGGACCCCGGGTCACCTGATGCTCCGTGTTGATGACGAGCCGGACGGCTTCTGCAAACGCGATGGTGAAAAGCGCCAGGTAGGCCCCTTTGAAGCGCAGGCAAAGATATCCGATGAACAGGCCGATGATGCCGGAGGCAACAATCCCGATGAGGATATTGAGCAGAAACGGCAGCCCCGTGAACTTGGCCAGCAAGGCGCTGGTATACCCGGCGATGAGCAGCAACGCAATGTTGGCAAACGAAAACTGGCCGGCGTATCCGTCCAGAAAGGACCAGGTGGCGGCCAGCAGCCCGTAAAAATATGCCATGGCAAAGACATGGATCCAGTAGGAGCTTTTTACGAATACCGGAACCAGCGCGCCGAACAGGATGAACCCGGTGAAAAGAACCGTTTTTCGCAACGCAATGCCCTTCATTTGGATTCCTCCCCGAACAACCCGCGCGGTCTGAAGAGGAGCACCAGCACGAATATCATTAACCCGTAAAGCTCGCGATAGGCCAGCGCCCGGGACATGTCCGGAATGAAAGCGGCCCCCATGGATTCCACGAGACCGATGATGATGCCGCCCAATATGGCGCCTTTGATCGATCCCATCCCTCCCAGGACAACGATGATAAAAGAACGGAGGGAGGGCAGAACACCCACATCCGGCACGATGCCGAAAATGGGGGCGATGAGGGCGCCGGCGGCCCCGGCCAAAGCAGCCCCGAGTGCAAATGTGGTGTTGGCCATCCGCAAAGGATTGATTCCGGTGACGGAGGCGGCGTCCCTGTCCTGGCTCACCGCCCGCATGGCCATCCCGGTCCAGGTGATCTTGATGAAGGACAGCACGGCCAGCATCAAAAAAAGCGCCAGACCGGCGGCGATCAGGCGATCCGCACTGATCGTAATGGGGCCGATCTGAACGCCGCCTTCCATGAAGGACGGCGTGCGGTGCGGAAAGGGACCGGCAACGGCCAGAACCAGATTCTGCAGAAAAAACGAAAGCCCGAAAGTGATCAGGATGGCGTATTCATAAGGCCGGTTGACAGTCCCTTGATGCATGGGACGGAGAAAGACGTAATCGAAGGCGCTGCCGAAAATTAAAAGCACCACCATCCCGAACAAAACGGCCAAAAAGGGGTTGACCCCGCTGACGAATGTCACCAGGAAATAGCTCATATATCCGCCGATCATGTAGAATTCGCCGTGCGCGAAGTTAATCACTTTCAGCACCGAAAAAATCAGCGTCAAACCAAGGGCCATGAGCGCATAAAGGCAACCGGTAATCAGACCGTTGGATGCCTGCATGAGGAAATAGTCAAAACCGTACATGGGAATCCTTTCTAAACAAAACCGCTTGGTATTTCCATGGCCTATTCGACTCCAGGGGACGCTTCAGACCAGGCGTCTCATCCGGGGTATCCCGCACCGTAAACGGACGGGCCCCGCTTCCCCGGCCCGGGGGAACCATACTCCTGAATTAAACAGATATTGATCGTGAATGGCCCGCCGCGTGCGTCCGGCAGGCGCGCTTTACTGAAGAAAAAGCTGCCGGTGCGTCCAATGCACCGGCAGCAGGCAGGTGATGGGTTACTTGACGGGAACAACGTACTGCCCCTTGGGCAGCTGGGACCACTTGGGCGGCCAGATAACGGTCCCGTCTTCGGGTTTCTGTCCGACTTCGGTGTATTGGAAAAGATATTCGCTGACATCCGGCCATTGATGCCACATGTATGCGGGCTCGTCTTCGGGAACGGGGTTCTTGGAGCCATAGGGAAAGTAATATTCCCCGCGCATGCCCGTCCATCTGATATTTTCCAGCGCGTCGATGATCTTGTCCGGATCCGTGCTTCCCGCCTTCTTGATGGCTTCGCACATCAGCATGAAGGCATCATAGGCCTCCATGACGGTCGCATTCATCATGCGTCCGTATTTTTCCTCGAATTTTTTGTTTTCCCGTTTGGTGACTTCGGTATACGCCGTCGGCGGCAGCCCGATCTGGGTGACCACAATGTACTTGGCCGCTTTGCCCGCGACTTCCCAGACCTCCGGATTCAGGCACGCATTGGTGGCATAAAACACCGTGTCTTTGGACGGGGCGAAGCCCATATCATAGGCCTGCTTGATGATGCGGAACGCACCCGGGCCGGTAATGGATCCGAAAAACATATCGGCGGGGGGATCCCACTGGTTGAATCGCGCCAGCGTCTCCGTAAAGTCTTCGGTCTTCATGTCGGTGAACGCGGTCTCGTTGTGAATCCCCGCTTTGTCCCAGGCGGCTTTCAGCTGTTTGTTGACCCCGAGGCCCCAATCCGTGATTTCCTGGATGACGGCGATTTTTTTGAATCCCGCGGCCTTGGTCCATTCGACGGTGATGTCCGTGTACAAGGAATTGGTGATGGAAATTCTGAAAACCTGTTTATACCCTTTTGCCGTGATATCATCCGACCAGGGTTCTGCGCCGATGTAGGGGACATTGTGGTCCCTGAAAAGATCGAGCTGGGCAAGGGCACAGGAACTGTGATAATTTCCCACGACACCGACCACCTTATCCTTTGTAATGAGCCTTTCCGTCGCCGCTCGGGCCTCTTCCGGCACGCCCCGGGTGTCCCCCAGCACCGCCATCACCTCGCGGCCCAAGAGTCCACCGGCTTCATTCACTTCTTCGACGGCCTGCAGGGCGGCCCACCACATGGGATTGCCGGATGCGTAGGCGCCCGGCGGGGACATGGGAAGCACAACGCCGATCTTAATGGGTTCTTTTTCTTCGGTTTCACTGGCCAAGACCATGCCTGTCGGCATGCATACAAAACAGATTACAGTGAGCACCACTGCCAAACGTCTCATTCGATGACCCTCCTTTTTAGAGTCCGGTTTGCAATGGAGCGACATACAAAAGTCGAAAAAAAGACCGTATGGATCTTCAGCTTTTTATGCCACACCATTGAAAAGACAGCGAATCGATGGCTCGTCGAGGGGCCATAACCATTGATCGTCGTCGGGTTTCATCCTTCGATTCCTATCACCCCCTTCCACGTTCGGGTTGTTTTGGGTATAAAAAAGACCCTTGGGACGCGTCCTTATCGGACCCGACATATAGATGGTTTTGAAATATTTCATTATTCCGTCAGCATACTAAAAAACCCGACCTTTTTTGTCAAGCGCCGGGTATTTTTTTCCAAAGCACCCGCTTTGCCTGCTTTCTTGTACGTTACACCGCTTTCTTTCTCAAGGCTTTGGGTTTTGTGGAAACGCCCTGGGATTCCACCTCGGTGAGTACGGTATCCAATATATCAATTGCGGTGTCGATCTCGTGTCGCTGCACCGTCAACGCCGGAATGAACCTTACCGTGTTCTCCCCGCAGCCCAGCAGCAGGAGTCCTTTTTGAAACGCCCGTTCTACGATTCGGTCCCGCTCTAAAACGGCCTTGGTCTTTTCCTCACGGTTTTTCACCAGCTCAATCCCCAGCATGAGCCCCAACCCGCGTACGTCTCCGATCAGCCGGTGGGCTTGCTGAAGGTCTCCCAACAGCCCCTTAAAATAGGCGCCCATTTCCGCGGCATTGTAAAGTGGGCCTTCCTCCAATACATCGATGGTGGCAAGCGCGGCACTGCAACTGATGGGATTGCCGCCGAAGGTGGAGGCATGGGAACCCGGTATCCAGTCCATGATGTCCTGCCGCGCCACCATGGCCCCTAAAGGCATGCCGGAGGCGATCCCTTTGGCCAGGGTGAACAGATCCGGATCGATATTGAAGTGCTCACTTGCAAACATCTTTCCGGTTCGGCCCATGCCGGTTTGAATTTCATCGACCACGAGGAGGATGCCGTATTCCCGGCACAGTTGCTGCAATTTGTCGTGAAATATTTGGGGGGGCACGATATAGCCGCCCTCCCCTTGAATCGGCTCCACGAATATCGCGGCAACTTCTTCGGGCGGCATGGTCCGCTTAAACAGGTCATCGCGGATCCAATCCACGCAGTAACCGTTACAGTCCGACGGGCGGAGATTATAGGGGCAGCGGTAGCAATAGGCGTAAGGGACGTGCGTGATCCCCGGCACCAAAGGCGCAAACCCTTTTTCATGAATGGATTTGGAGGCGGAAAGGGAGAGGGCGCCCATGGTGCGTCCGTGAAAGGCGCCGTAAAAAGAAATGATGCGCGTCCGCTTTGTGTGGTAACGGACCAGTTTCAGGGCGGCCTCAATCGACTCGGCGCCGGAATTGCTGTAAAATACCATTCGGTTGGTATCACCCGGAGAACGCCTGGCCAGTTTTTCGGCCAGTTCCGATTGGACTGAATAATAAAAATCCGTCCCGGACATGTGTATAAATTTCTCTGCCTGCCGGATGATGGCCTCGACGATCGCCGGATGACTGTGGCCGGTATTACAGACCGCAATCCCGGATGTAAAATCCAAGAAACGGTTTCCGTCGATATCCGTCACCGTCAATCCCTTCCCCTGGGCGATGACAAGCGGATAGCCCCGTGTATAAGACGGAGAAATAAACCGTTTGTCTTTTTTCAACACCTTTTTTGCCTCCGGTCCCGGCAACTCGGTGAGAATTCGGGGGGTCAAGCGCGCTTCCATTTTTTTCAATCCTTTCTTTTCATCATGAGTCGATTTGTCCGCCGCTTTTGAAACTCGGCGCGAGTGCTGGTGAGGATCACATATGTTGCTACTATAGAAGTAACATTATCGCGGTCCATTTGAATCTGTCAACATCATTCTTTGCGGGTCCGGTGCCCTTCGCCGGCAGTCGTCCGTGGACTCTTTCCTTCTGTGCGGTCTTGATCCAAGTCGGTAAAAGGATTGAGGGCGCCGCCCTCGAAGACGGGGGGAAGAATGTCATTCAAAAAGAGGCAGGGCCGATAAAAAGGAATCCGGCAGGGGGGCACAATCAGTAGTCGTTTGCGATCAACCGGTAGAGCTTTTGTTCTTTCGGACTCAATTTCTCTTTTTTTTCGTATATTTTATGTAGGAAATAATGAAAAAAATCATGTCGCAGGCTGTCTCGGGTGGCAATCACGAACCAATGGTTTTTTGCCCAGTTGATGGGGGATCGATCTTCCAGGTCCTTTTCAAACATACCGACGAGAATCTCCGTCTTATCCACCACGAGATCGAAGGAGCGGCCGCCCAATTGGACTTCCAGTTTTTCAGATTCCGGATGAATGACACAGTATTGAAAATCGGCGGAAGGCTTCCCCATGGAAATGTATTTCACCCTTGCGCCCCGCTTTTCAGCGGCGGACAACTCCTGTTTGAGCCGGTGTGCTTCGTCGGGGAAGACGCGGATGTAAACCTCCTGCCGCGCGGAGCCAATCATGCCCTGGGCCTTCGCGATCACATTTTCATATCCCCGGATGGTCCAGACATAATCATCGAGTATCGGTTCTAAAGCGGATTGGAGCCGGTTCTCCAGCGAGGTGATGCTGATTTCGAACTGATCCCGGATCCGTTTGATGAATTCCTGCGGCGGCAGCGGGGCATATTGCCCATTCCCTGTTTCCACCACGATCCCTTTGTTCTTGAGGGACAAAAGGACATCGTATATTCTGGCCCGGGGAACGCCGGATCGGCGACTCAGTTGGGACCCGTTGACGGGATAGCGGCCGATGAGCGCCAGGTAGGCCTTCATCTCATATTGCGTCAGACCGAGATGCAACAAATTATCGGGTATCTTCATAACGGCACCTTGTTTCAAATTCCATGACCGGAGTAAACCACCTTAGATCATATCCTTCGGCGTTTCGCACCGGAAACGCCGTTTCAGAAAGGTTGTTTTCTGCCGCAATCGCCTGCAGCGTTTCATCTTCAATCCAGTTCTCCAACAGGCAGACCGCCGCCGGATTTCCGGAAAAATTTTTGGATGTAAACGCATCCATCTGATAGATTGGAATTTTCATGAGACTTCCGCCAGCGTTTACGGTTTCGAATCCTGAGCAACTTTGTTTTCTCCCTTATTCAGCCAAAATCTCCATTATCGCCATGGGATCTGTTATTAAAACCCTGCATCCATTTTGGTACAGTTCTTTGGCGGGCCGAAAACCCCATCCCGCGCCGACGGGAAACATGCCGGCGACACGGGCCGTCTGCATGTCCACGCCGCTGTCGCCGAGAAAAAGGCATTCGGAAGGCTGCACGTCCAGGATCCGTGCAATTTCGAGTGCCCCCCGGGGATGGGGCTTGCGGGGGATTCCCGGTCGATGCCCCCATACGACGTGAAAGGTTCCGCGGGGCAAAAGGGCGGCCGCCATTTTTTCGGTGAATTCATGGGCCTTGTTGGAAAGCACCGCCAGTTTCAGGGGCCGGCGGGCAAGGGCTGCGAGCATTTCCGGGACTTTTTCATAAGGCCGGGTTTTTTGATTCCAATTCCGTCCGTAATCCTCCTGAAAAATTTGCATGCACCGGTCAATAACGTCCTCTGACCGTTTCCCTTCCGGCAATGCCCTTGCAATGAGCATCCGGAAGCCGTCTCCGACGAAAAACCGGTACGCGTCCATGTCGTGGACGGGAAACCCCTGTGCCGCCAATGTCCGGTTGACGGCATCCCCGATATCTTCAAGGGTGTCCAGGAGGGTGCCGTCCAGGTCAAATACGACGCCTTTAAACCGCATATGCTTCAAACACCTCAGCCTTTCCCGATGCCATGCCCAAGCTGGGGAGCATCATCCGCGTTCCCGGGTTTCAACGGCGCGCTGCATTCGATCCAGGGCGCTGGCGAGAATCGATCGGGGGCAGGCGATGTTGATCCGCTCGAACCCCTTCCCTCCGGGGCCGAAAATGAAGCCCTCGTCCAGGTACACCCGGGCGTGTTCCATCATCAGGCGCCGCAGGGCCCACTTGTCCAGTTGAAGACCGCGGCAGTCGAGCCAGACCAGATAAGTCCCTTCGGGCCGGATGACCGATACCTGCGGGAGATGCGCGGCGACATACGTTTCCAGGTACTCGAGATTCCCCTGGATGTAATCGAGCACCTGCGCGAGCCATTCCTCGCCATGGTCATAGGCGGCCTGCAGGGCGACGGCGCCGAAGGCGTTGACCCCGAAAAGTCCGTTCCGCCGTAAGGTGGCCTTGAATCGTTCGCGAATATCCGGATCGGAAATGATGATGGAAGACGTCTGGAGGCCGGCGAGATTGAACGTCTTGCTGGGTGCGGTGCACGTCACGGCATTCCGGGCGAATGTCGCATCGATCCCGGCAAAAGGGGTGAATACGTGCCCGTTCAGGATCAAATCGCCGTGGATTTCATCGGCGATCACAAGCACCTCGTTTTCGATGCAGGTGCGGCCGAAACAGACCAGTTCTTCTTCCGTCCATACGCGCCCCACCGGATTATGCGGGCTGCACAGGATGGCCATTTTGACCCGGGGATCTTTGCATTTTGCTTCAAGGTCCTCAAAATCCATGCGGTAGCGGCCGGATTCAAGGCGCAAGGAATTGAACGCGATTTCCGCGTTGTTGTTTTTGACGGCGCCGTAAAAGGGATAATACACCGGGGGCTGGACCAGGACCCGGTCTCCGGGGGAGACGAAGGTCTGCACCAGCATATTGAGGGCGGGAACAACCCCGGGGGTCGTGCAGATCCATTCGGGTTCGATATCCCAATCGTGGCGTTTTTTCATCCATCGGACGACGGTGCCGTAAAACCCGCCGGTGGGCACGGTGTAGCCGTAGATGCCGTGCCGGGCCCTTTCCACCAGGGCGTCCACCACCGGCGCGGGACAGGGAAAATCCATGTCCGCCACCCACATGGGAAGGACCCGATCTTCCCCGAAGAATGCATCCGTTTCCTCCCATTCGTGCAGATCTTTTCCCCCCTGGATGAACCGCCATTTTAACGCGCTGGTCCCCCCGCGGTCGATCTCGGTATCAAAATCATAATCCATGTTGCCGCCTTTTCCCCTAAAAATCCGTTTGATCATTGCCCGGCATCGGGAATCCGGTAACTCCCGTCCAGGCGGTCCCACATTTCGGCATGCCGCCGGTCCAGTTCCTGGACGCATTTTTCGAACGCTTCGTCGGTGAGTTCACCGCATCGATGCCGGTATTCGATCTCTTCGAGTTCGTTTTTGTACCAGCGGTCAATATCAAAATTGTAGGTCATGTGCTCCACCCCATCGCTTTGGATCTCATTTGGACGGGACGGCCCGCTTGCCGCGGCGCGTCATTTGTGATACCCTTTGATGGAAATTTACGCATTCCCTTATCATCCCCCTTTACCCGGCAGGTCCTATGTTCTTGAAATGGCTCCCCTGGAAATACCTTTTACGCCATGCGGCCCGGAGATACAAGATCCTCGATCCCATTACCTTCCTGGCCCGGCTGCGCCGGTTCGCCCAGCCCTCGGAAATCCAGGAACCCATCGAGCTTTTGCGGGCGGGCATCCTCTTTCACGCCAGGGGCTTGATCAACACGAAGGCGATCCAGTACAACCTGGACTGGATCTGGCCCTTCTGGGTGGAAAAACAGTTCAACCCCGAAGATCCTTCCTTTATCCCCCGGGGCTTTTCCTTCAGCCATGTGAACCTGACCCACCGGAACTGGACGGCCGTCGGAGCGCCCGATGTCCCTTTGTACCCCATCGTGGACCCGAGAGGCCTCGTCACCCCCGATTTCGACGGGTGGTCCCTTGACTTTTGGATCCTTGCCGAAGACGGCCGTCACCTGTTTCCCTCACGGACGTCCACGGCGGACCAAAGGCTTTGCATGACGGACAATCTGGCCGTGGAGACGGCATGCAAAGACCGGGACCTTTCCCTGGTCACCGAAGCGGCCCTGGAAGAAAACGCCGGCCGGCCGGAATTGGCGATTTGCATCAAAGGATCCGCCCGCGCCCCGGCCTGGGTGGCCGCCGTCATCCGGCCGTATAACCCCGAGGGCATCCAGTTCGTCGAAAAGATCGCGTATCTCCCCGATGAAACCTGCCTTACGGTGAACCATAACCGCCGGATACACATGAGCGAACCCCCGGAACGCGTCATATTCTCGGATTACCGGACCGGGGATGCGGCCCATCGGATCCATACCGTTACGGATGCCCGTTCCGTTGCATGCGACATCGGCATGGCCACGGCCGCCGCCCTTTTCAGGATACCGGAGACCGGATCGAAAAAAATCCAAATCCGCGTACCATTGGAAAACGGATCCAAAAAGCCGGCCGAATCGATCCAAGCCCCGGCCCGGACCTGGGGGGAATGCTTCTCCGACACCCCCCGCCTGGAAATCCCGGATGAAAAAATACGGTTTCTTTTCGATGCGGCCCTGAGGACCCTCCTGCTGCTGTCGGCGGACGACGTGGTTCCGGGGCCCTATACCTACCGCCGTTTCTGGTTCCGGGACGCCTGTTTCATGCTCAACGCCCTGATGGCGGCCGGATTTCTCGAACGGGCCTATGGAAAACTGGAGACCTTTCCCCTGCGGCAGAAGCGCTCCGGGTATTTCCTGTCCCAGGAAGGCGAGTGGGATTCAAACGGGCAGGCCCTGTGGATCCTGCATCGGTATCACGCCCTTTCCGGGCGCCCGCTGAGCAAAAAGCTCATGAAGGCCGTCGACAAGGGCGCCCGGTGGATCATCCGCAAGAGAACCCCCGGTCATACCGACGCCCTGCACGCCGGGCTGCTGCCGGCCGGCTTCAGCGCGGAGCATTTGGGGCCCAACGATTATTACTATTGGGACAATTTCTGGGGCCTTGCCGGATTAAAGGCCGCCGCCGCCCTGGCGGCATCCTCCGGATCCCTTGCCATGGCCGCACAACTGGAAAAAGAGGCCCTCGATTTTGAAAACCGGATTTTTACCAGCATCGATGCGGCTTCCCAAAACATCAAGAACGGGGCCGTCCCGGCGTCGGGTTACCGCCGAATGGACGCCGGGGCCGTGGGATCCCTGGTGGCCGACTATCCTCTCCGGATCACGCCGCCGGGGGATTCACGGTTCGTCGGAACGGTGGAATATTTAATGGAAAACTGCTTTCAAAAAGGCGCTTTTTTCCAGGACATGATTCATTCCGGCATCAACGCCTATCTGACCCTGGCCATCGCCCAGACCCTGCTGCGCGCCCGGGATCCGCGCTACCGCCGGCTCATACGGGTTGTCGCGGATCTGGCGTCCCCCACCGGAAATTGGCCGGAGGCGATCCACCCCCATACCGGCGGCGGCTGCATGGGAGACGGCCATCACGGCTGGGCGGCGGCGGAATGGTTCATGATGATCCGGAACCTCTTTGTCCGCGAGGAAGACGATACCGTTGTTCTGGGATCAGGGATCTTCCCGGAATGGCTGAAGGAAAACTTTCCGGTTCGTTTCGGTCCCACCTGGACTCCCAAAGGGCGGATCACCTTTGCCGCTGAAAAGATCGACGGTCAGTTGCATCTGTCCCTTGAGACCGAACCGAAAGACGGCGAATTCGACATGATCGCGGCGATTCCGGGGTTCAAAACGCAAACGGTGCCAAGCCGTCAAAAACATATCACCGTGGAGGAGGACGCATCGTGAAGATCTGCATGTTCACCAATACCTATCTTCCCCATGTGGGCGGTGTGGCGAACTCCGTTTCGAGATTCACCCGGGATTTGCGCCGAATGGGGCATCCCGTTCTCGTTGTTGCCCCGAGCTTTTCAAAAACCGGAACAAACGCCCCGGACGAAGACCGGATCCTGCGGGTCCCGGCGATACAAAATTTCAACGGCAGCGATTTTTCCGTCCGAATCCCGCTGCCGTTTCTCATCGATGAAACCATGGACGCCTTCGAACCGGAGATCATCCACAGCCACCATCCCTATCTTCTGGGGGATGCCGCCGTCCGGGCCGCCCGCCGGCGCGGGCGGCCCATCGTCTTCACCCATCACACGCGCTATGAAGAATACACCCATTATGTAACCGAGAACAGCGAAGTGATGAAACGCTTCGCCGCCAATCTCTCGACGGCCTACGCCAATCTGTGCGATCAAGTCATCGCCCCGAGTCAAAGCATCGCGGAATTGATCTCCCGGCGGGGGGTAAAAACCCCCGTAACGGTGATCCCCACCGGTGTGGACAGGGACCTTTTCGGCAGCGGACGGCGGGAGGAAGGACGACGCGCCCTGGGGATCCCCGGGACCGCGGACGTGATCGGGCATGTGGGGCGCCTCGCCCGGGAGAAAAACATTCCTTTTCTCTCCCGCGCCGCGGCGCGCCATGTCAAAGACACGCCCAACGCTGTTTTTCTGGTGGTGGGGGACGGCCCGGCCAAGGCCGACATCCTGCGCACGTTCAAAGAAGCCGGCATCGCCGATCGACTGCTCCCGGCCGGCAGGCGGACCGGCCAGGCCCTGGCCGATGCCTACGCGGCCATGGATGTGTTCGTCTTTGCCTCCAAAACGGAAACCCAGGGGATGGTCCTGACCGAAGCCATGGCCGCCGGGACCCCGGTGATCGCCCTCGATGCCCCCGGCGTGCGGGAAGTGGTCCGGGAGCAGAAAAACGGCAGGCGGCTCCCCGAAAACGCTTCCGTCGATACGTTCGCCGGGGCGATCCGGGATTTTTTCAAGGATCCAAGCAAGAAAAAGCAATGGAAAAAAGCCGCCTATCAAACGGCAGCGCAATTCGACCGGCGGGTCTGCGCCCAACGCCTGACAGGCACGTATCGGGGGTTGATTGAAAAAAAAGCCGCCGCCGAAAAAAACGAACCGGAAGAAATCGCCTCCTGGAACAATCTGCTGAATGCCATCAAGGCGGAGTGGGAGCTGGCCGCCGAGAAGGCCAAAGCCTTAAGCGCCACAGTCATCGACAACAACATCCAAGAAAGGAACTGATTCAAATATCTCTTTAAAAATGGCAAAATCGTAAAAACCCGAAAACACCACGGTTTCGTCACCCCGGCGGGAGCCTGGGTCCAGTAATTTCAAGTACTTCTGGATGCCGACGTTTGCCGGAAAGACGGTTGGGTGCTTTTTAGGAAGCCATCATGAGGTGATTATGCGAAAGCGATTGAAAAACATCCTGATGCTCTTCGATGCCGCCATCGATGCGGAAAAAAAATACGAGTTCCAGAACGCGAAACAATATTACAAAAAAATCGCATCCCTTTATCCGTACAGTCCGGAAGCCGACATTGCAAGGGGGCGCATCGAGGATATGAATGACCTGAGCAACGAAAAGCGCATTTACCGCCGGATCCATCGAAACGCCCAGCGCATCCTGACGGAAATCGGCATCGATATCAGCGGCAGCCCCGTGCTGCTGGATCTTTTGATGGAGGCCGACGCCGTCGACCTCGAAAACGAACAGGCGCTGTTCATCCCGTTGAGGGAAGATTATCTCGAATACTGCCTCGACCAGGTGCCCACCGATCTGGCCGCCGACCCGGGGGAAAACGCGTTCGGCACCGGTGCCACGCCGCCCTTTCTGCTCCGCCCCGGACGCGACGACCTCGCTCCCGCCGGCCGCGCCGAGTTCGAAGCGATTGTCGATGAGGCCTGCAGCTTCAGGGACAGCCTGGGCATATTCAGCGTACCCGTCGCCACGGACAAATCCATTTCCGATTTCGAAAGCGCACAGCTCATGGACCGGTTTCCGGACCTGAAAATGATCCACACCCGCAACATGTCGGACAGGGAAACCGCCTTTTTCAGCGGCCGGGACGACTGGCTGGACGGCACCAGCCTGATTACATCCCTGACTTTCATGCCGTCCATGGTGGAGCCTTTTTTACGAATGAATAACCGGGTTCGATCTGCGCTTCTTTTCCCCTATTTCCTTTATTCCGATATCAGGAAAAATCGGTTGGAAAATCAATGTGATGCATAGAAAAGCATTGACATACCATAATTATTATATACCATATATGATATGTGGGCTGTTTACGAACACCGGCGCGTTGCAAAACAACTCGATTCAACCCCTGCCGACGTTCTCAAGCGGTACGAAAAATGGAAAGATATCGTAACGATTTCGGGCCCCCAAGGATTACGTAAAATCAAAGGGTTTCGAGATGAATGGTTAAGCGGTGAATGGAAAGACCATCGGTCCTCCCGCTTAAATCAACAATATCGGATCATTTACAAGGTAGAGAAAGATCGAGTTCTTGTAGAAGTTGTCAGTGTTACGCCTCATGATTATCGGAGGAAATAGTATGAAGGATCATTACAGAGCGAAAAAGCGCATAGATGTATCCGTAGGTGAATCCGTCAGGATTATGCGTGAGCTGCAGGAGCTCAGCCAAAATGAACTGGCTGAATTAACCGGCATTCCGCAGTCAACGATCTCAGCTATAGAAAATGATCGGATTCAACTGGGCGTCGAGAGGGCCAAAATATTAGCCAGAGCGCTTCATTGTCATCCGGCTGTACTCGTATTCCCAGGATGGGATGTTCAGCATGAATCGGCCGCATAATCTTGACATTGCCGTTCATTCTATGCAGGTGATCATCTATCTCTTATGCTTTCCATTGTTTTGTACAGAAAATTATCAAGACACATTTTCCCGATATTCCGATTATCGGTGCAAATGGGTCTGAGAATCCATATTGGGTTGCGAACTATGAGGGAGAATCAGTAGTGGTATCGAAGCTGGGCGATATGAATCGAATCCCCGGTAACTTTATAAACGAAACGATGCTCGTCGTTGATGCGGCGGGACCAGTAACCCGAAAGCGCATGTTTAAGAGGCTCTGGTTTTCCGAGCCCCTCAAACGGGTTGCGCTTCGTTTCCTCGATGAGTGTGTTTATCCGACGGAGAATTTTCTTGTCGGTTTTTTGCCAATAAAGATAGTCCTCCCACGCGTGATCAGAGAAAATGAGCTTCAATCTATCAGCGCCCTTTCAGTACCTTCCTCATTTTCAAGCTGGGATATGGACTCTATCAGGCGTCTCATGTTTTTCGGAGAACGCAGAAGATACGCTGTCTCTTCAAGGGCTTTATAGTCCTCAAGTGACATAAGGACCACTGAGTCGTTTTTTTTTCGGGTGATAATAACCGGCGCATGATCTTGGCAGACCTTTTCCATCGTTTTCGCGAGATTCTGCCGGGCATTTGTATATGTAATGGCTTCCATGGCGCACCTCCTGTACATGTACAATCCAATGTACGATAAAACCATGGAGATGTCAATCTCATTTTTATGATATTATCGTTTACATGATTTGGAGTGGCGCTTTTATAAATTCGGTCCGTGGGAAGAAACTTGTTTTTTACGGATCGAGCCTGCTCTTCAAGAAATCGGCGCCGAAAAACGCATTTTTTCACACCCCAGATATGAAGATGACTTTGTTCGGTGGCAGTACACCAACGACCAGCGTTATGGACAACTGCAAGAGCAGCTCCCCCTGGAAATAACCGGCTCTCTTGCGCGCAACGTCAGAAAATTCGGTTCCGATACCGAAGGCTTACTCCATTTCGTCTATCAAACGCCTCCAATGCTAAATGCCGCCCCAAACGATCCCCTGAATTGTGAACGGATAACCGGGTTCGATCTGCGCTTCTTTTCCCCTATTTCCTTTATTCCGATATCAGGGAAAATAGGCCTGATCATCAATGGTCGCCATTTCGACCTTGATACGTACATACTAATGTGCATACATATATAATGCCATATTTGAATGGGATAAATTAAAGGCTGAAAAGAATCGGCTCAAGCACGGTGTTTCTTTTGCGGACCGGAACGCTTCCCGCAAGCCCCGCCTTTTAAGGCCCCCGGCGCTTCTCCCCTGAATTTTGTTAATTGACATCTGTTTCTATTGGAGTTAAACTTTAGTTTATCTTTTATAGACGGGATAAACCATATCGGAGGAATAAAAATGAAACGAACCATCAGCGCAAAGGAACTGCGCTCTTCATTCCCAAAAATCGTCAATAGCGTTCGCAAGGGTGAGCAGTTCACCGTTTTGTATCGAAATGAGCCGGTCTTTCGGATTGTTCCCATTGACTCGGATCGCCGGCGGGTTTGCCCTCTTTCCAGGGATCCTTTATATGGTGCTCAAGCGTTAGGGAAATCTTCCGATGGATTCAGCGCTGCAGACCACGACCGTATCCTTTATGGTGCATGAAACATGAAAAAGCTTTTTGTGGATACGGCGGGTTGGATGGCGGCAGCAGATGCCAAAGATCCTTCCCATTCCCACACATTACGGGAAAGAGACCGTTGGCTCGAAGCGGACGGAATTCTTGTCACCACGGATTATGTGATGGATGAAACCCTGACGCTGATCCGGACGCGAATCAGTTTGGATGCCGCTGAAAAATGGCACACGATGATTGATAAAAGCCCGAGATGCGATGTGGAGTGGATCACGCCGGACAGGGTGCAAAAAGCGCTGCATTGGTTTTTCAAATGGAGGGATCAGATGTTTTCCTTTACAGGTTGCACAAGTTTTGTTGTCATGGCCGAACTGTACATGGATCACGTGCTTACTACAGACCGCCATTTTTTTGCCGCCGGCTTTAACGTTCTCCCCGCTTGAGCCCCCTTCTCGATGTGTCTTCCATTTCACCCTATATTATCAATCAATTCAACTGGCGGAAAAAACTGGCGGCCGCCGCCGAAAAGAAGGACTTTTTCCCGGAACTGCGCAGCACCGTGAATATCAATCGCGATGAACGGAACCGCACCTCCCGTTCCGACCGGGCCAAACAGCTGCAGGAAACCTTTTTTGTAAACGAATAACCGGGTTCGATCTGCGCTCCTTTTCCCATATTTCTTTTCGCATACCCGCATCCCGGTATTAATCCGATAAACTCTTGACATTGCCACTCATTTTATGCAGGGAATAATCCATCTCTTACGCTTTTCATACTTTTTTATACAGGAAATTATCGGGGAAAATCGGCCTGATAATCAATGTTATGCCCTTAGGAATTGCTGACCGAAATGGAGGATGGGACTTGAGTGCGTTCGTTGAGAAAGTACGCGCCTTGATACTTGCGGGCGATGTCCGTATATCGGAGCACGGCTACGATGCATTGGCCGAGGACGGTCTGAGCGCCAGAGAGTTGCTCGGTGGCGCTCCGGAGGCGATACTTGTCGAGGAATATCCAGTTTTTCCGAAAGGGCCATGCGCCCTGTTTTTGCAGAAAGACCGAATGGGAACGCCG
>CAZQUR010000021.1:0-36486 GCA_964596535.1 uncultured Desulfobacteraceae bacterium | reverse complement strand
GCTTCAAAAGACCGGACACGGCTTTTAAAATGGTGCTCTTGCCGGCGCCGTTGGCCCCCAACAGGGCCACGATGCCGCCTTCCGGCACCTCGATGGAGACGCCTTTGATCACCAGGATCACCTCATGGTACTTGACTTCAATGTTGTTGATCTTCAAGATCATCTTATCGCTGGACAATGTGTGTCAACCTCCTCGGGGGTGTTCGGGCTGTGGCGCGTCAGCGTGCTGCGGCGCTACCAGCCCAGCCATTCCTTTTCCCACTTTTCCGGCCAGCGGCTCTTCAGATCCACGCGTTTCACCAGATGAAATTCCCCGTTTTTTACCTCGTAAATGGGAACCGTCCCGGAAATCCGGTGATCCGTGGGCGTATAGGTCAAGGGCGGCACGCCGAGCCCGATGTCGTAATTCCGAAGAGTTTCAAATCCTTTTTTCAAGATCCCCTCACCGGTCAGGTCACCGGCCTTGTCCGCCCGGTTCATGGCTTCCCACAGGGCCATCACGTTCGCCCATGCGGCCACGGTATGGGTCAGGCGCTTTTCCAGGGGCACGCCGGGATTGTACTTTTTGGCGTATTCGATGACGTTATCCATGTTTTTCACGTCTTCACCGAAAAACGCACATCGGGCGATGCCCATGACGCCTTCGGCGGCTTTTCCGGCCAGGCGCGGCAGGTTTTCGTCAAACCCCCAGTTATTGACGATGTGATCGGCTTTCAATCCCAACGCAAAGGCGTCCCGGATGGTGGCCGATACCGACATGGTGGTGTTGCCGTGCCAGACCAGGTCCGCGCCGTAGTCTTTCATGGCCAGGACCTGGCTCTTGGCATCGATGGCCACCAGGCTCACGTTTTGATCCGGCCCGATTTCGAATCCCAGAATCTCGGCCTGGTCCTTGATGGCCTTGATGGGGGCGGAGCAGTAAGGGTGGGCGAAATGGTAGCTGGAAACGAACTTGGGTTTCCGCTTCCCGTAATCGGGATGCTTTTTCCAGCGGGTGTCGAACCAGGCCGTAATGGCGGCCCGGGCATTGGTGGAATAGTCGGTGGCGGCGAACAGGTTGTACGGCGTCTTTTTCGGATCCGTGAGGTGCGCGCTGTAGGAAGCGCTCACATAGGGCATGTTATCTTTGGTGATGGTCGGAGACAACGCTTCCGTGTCGCCGGTGCCCCATCCGAGAACCGCCACGGTACCCAGCCGCTTGAACAATTTATACTTGGTCAGCGCTTCGGGAATGCGATACCCGTAATCGAACTGGTACAGTTTGATGGGTTTGCCGTTGACCCCCCCGTTGTCATTGACGTATTGGATGGCTTCCGCAATCCCTAGGGCATAATCTTTCCCTACGTCGGATGTGGCGCCTGTGACGTCGTTGAGGGCCCCGACCTTCACCTCGGCGGCAAAGACACCTGCCGAGACGCCGAGAACAAGGGCCGGGATAAAGAATAACGCCACGTATTTGAACCATTGCTGTTTTTGATTCATAATCATCCCCCTTCGATTATTGTTGAGTAAACGAAAATCGATACCCTATCCGGAAAGAATGACGCCGCTCATCACCTCCTTCCTCGTCTATTTAAGTCCATGCGCATCAATAGGAAAAGGGCCAGAGATTGAAATAGTTTTTCACCTGCCACCATCGATAGGCCAGCCCGTTGGGCTCGAAGATCATGAAGATGCAAATGGCCAGCCCGAAGGCGGCTTCCTTGATGAAGAGAAAATCCATCAGCAGCTTGGGATATTCGCCGGCCAGCGGCATGACCGCCAGTTGCAGCAACTCCATGACCACGACCATGAAGACGGATCCGAAAATGGCGCCGTGGATGGATCCCACGCCGCCGATGAGAATCACGCCCACCAGCCACAGGGACCAGAACCATGTGAAATGCTCGGGACTGATGGCGGCCAGGTTGCTGATCCAGAAGGCCCCGGCGACGCCTCCGATGGCCCCGGCGACGAAAAAGGCCAACAACTTGTACTTGATGATATTGATGCCCATGACCTCCGCGGAGATGTCGTTGTCCCGGATGGCCACCCAGGCCCGTCCGGCACGGGATCTCAGGAGGTTGGCCATGCCCATGATACACAACGTCGAGAGGACGATCATCAGGTAATAGACTTTGACGTCCGAATCGATCACCCAGGGCCCGATCTTAATGGTCCCGGGCGGGAGGGAAAAGGCCTGTCCCCGCCCCCCGATCTGGGAAACATACTGGGTGATAATGAAATCCACCGTGATGAACTGGGCGGCCATGGTGGTCAAAATGAGGTAAAATCCCTTGACCCGGGCCGAGGGGAGTCCGAACAGCACGCTCCATAAGCCGGCAACCACGGCGGCGACCCCGATGCTGATGGGATAGGCGAGCCCGATGTCCAAAACAAACCGGGGCCACGGGAATTCAAGAATCAACAGGGTGCTGGTGTACGCACCCACGGCGATAAAGGCCGCGTGTCCCAGGGTGATCTGACCGCAGAACCCGATGAGGAGCTGCACCCCCAAGGCGCCCAGGACCGTATATCCGATCTGGTTGCATACGGAAAGCCAGTAGCTGTCCGCCATCCAGGGGACGAGTACCAGGAGGACGACGGCGAGAATCAACATTTTTCCCTTGATGAATGCGGTCTGAAACCAGGCATGGTCTGCGCGGTAAGATTGATGATAATCACCGCAGGGAAGCCAAGTCGTCGACATAAATCGCTCCTTTTACACCCGTTCGATCCGTTCCCATCCCCACAGCCCGTAGGGCTTGAACAGCAAAAAGATCGCCATGAACGCAAAAGGGGCGATCTCCTTGACGCCGCCGGGAAAGTACTTGTCCAGATAGGCGCCGGAAAAATTTTCCAGCACCCCGATGATGATGCCGCCCACGATGGCGCCGGGGACGGAATTGAGCCCCCCGAGCACCACGGCCGGCAATACCAAAAGGCCCAGGTACCCCACCGAGATGTTCAGGCCGTTGATGTTTCCTAAAAGCGTTCCCCCGACACCGGCGGCCATGAAGGCGATGGCCCAGGCCGCCGCGTAGACGAACCGGGCGGAAACCCCCAGGGAGAGTGCCGCCATCTCGTCGTCGGCGGTGGCCTGCATGGCCAATCCCCACCGGGTGTATTTAAAAAAGCAGACAAAAATGACCAAAAGGATCATGGCGGCCAGGAAGCTCCACAGATAGACCTGTCCGATGATGAGCGGCCCCAAGCGGATGGGTTCGATGGGGAAAACCGAAGGTTCGAATACCTTGGTATCCACCCCCCAGATGAATTCCACGGTCCCTTTGAAGAAAAAGGAGAGCCCCACCGTCACCATGATCACCGTCAGGACCGGTTCGCCGATGAGTTTGTCCAGAAAGATCCGCTCGGTTAAAATCCCCAGGATCAAGCCGATGATCAAAGAAAAAAGAAGGGAGAGCAGAAAGGGAATCCCCATGGAATAAAACCATAACGAGGTATAGGCGCCGATGAGGGTCAGTTCCCCCATGGCCAGGTTCAGGACCCCGGAGCATTTATAAATGAGCACCCAGCCCAGGGCCACGAGGGCGTAAATACCCCCCACCATGATTCCCGTCGTCAGTGCCATCAGGAACAATTCCATGCATGTCCTCCTGTCTGATCTATCTGGTCTGTCCCGTCTTTTCGTCTATTTCGATGATTTCGTTATTTCGTTGCATCACTTGCCGCCGTTCTTACCCGTCGTCCCTTCCACCCACCATGTAACCTCACCACTCACCACTTAAAACCTAAAACCTAAAACCTAAAACCTGCTCCCCGTCACTTATCCTCAATGGTCACGATCTTCAGATCCGTCTTGATATGGGATTCCCGCCCGTCTTCATACCGGATGGTGGTATCGATATGCACGGTGTCCTTGTCCGAATAAAGGGCGTCCACAATTTCCTTGTACCGTTTTTCCACAAAGGCCCGCCGGAGTTTGCGCGTTCGGGTCAGTTCGTCGTCGTCCGGATCCAGTTCCTTATAAAGGTTGATGAACCGCCGCACTTTGGCCACGTCCGGAAGATCCTGGTTGGCCTGCCGGATTTGTTTTTCCACCAGGTCGTACACCTCCGGCATCTGGGAAAGCTCTTGATAGCTGGTGTAGTTGAGCTTCTTTGCATCGGCCCAGTTCCCTACCACCGTATAGTCGATGCACATCACCGCGCTGATATGGTCCCGGTTGTCCCCGATGACCCAGGAATCCTTGATGTAGGGGCTGAATTTCAATCGCGTCTCCAGGTATTGGGGCGCAAAGGGTCTCCCGTCTTTGAGGGTGAAAACGTCCTTGGTCCGGTCGAAGACCACCAGGTGACCGTCGTCGTCGATGAACCCCTTATCCCCGGAGTACAGCCAATCCTCCTTCAGGGTGCTTTCGGTGGCCTCCGGATTCTTGTAATACCCCAAAAATACGGATGGGCTCCGGGTGATGATTTCCCCTTCTTCGGTGATCTTGATTTCGGTCCCCGGAATGGGGCGCCCCACGGTGTCGAATTTGATGTCTCCCGTCTGGTGCACCACCGAGATGCCGGCCACTTCGGTCTGGCCGTAAATCTGTTTCAAGTTCACGCCCAGGGCGTGAAAAAACCGGAAATGATCGGGGCCCATGGCCGCCCCTCCGGTGTAGGCATTGCGGACCCGGGACAGCCCCAGATGGTCCTTGAGCTTTTTTTGTACGGTAATGTGAGCGAATTTCTGAAGCGGTTTCCAATACCAGGGGATCGGTCTTTTTTTAAACTTCATGTCCGCCAAGCGATACCCGATCTTCGTGGAGATCTCGTAAAACTTCCGCTTGCTCCAGGTGGAATCGAGGTACTTGACCTGGACGGTTCGGGTCATCTGTTCATACATGCGCGGCGGGGCGAACATGACGTGGGGGCCGATCTCCCGGATATTTTCCTGGGCGGTATCGGGTTCTTCCGGAAAGTTGATGGTGTAACCGATCTGGAGTCCGCAGGAGATGGACATCATCTGCTCCCCGATCCAGGCGAAAGGGAGATACGATACATAATCGTCCGTATCCAGGCAAGGGTCCACCTCCATGAGGTGTTTGCCCATGGTCAGCATATTGTTGTGGGAAAGCAAGGCGCCCTTGGGGAGGGCCGTGGTGCCGGAGGTGTAAAAGAGGAGGGCGACTTCTTTGCCGTGCCCCTTTTCGATCATTTCGTCGAAGAGATGCGGTTTTTCCTTTTCCAGTTTTTTCCCGAGGTCCTGGACTTCTTCCAGGCTGATGAGACAGTCCTGGTGATAGTGGCGCAACCCCTTGGGATCGTCCCAGATGATTTTTTTCAGCTTGGGGCATTCGTCGTAGATGGACAATGCCTTGTCCACTTCTTCCTGGCCTTCTCCGAAGATGAACTTGGTGTCCGAATGATCGATGATGTATCGCACCTCGTCGATGAGGCAGTCCTGGAAGAGCCACACGCCGATCCCCCGGGCGCACAGGGTGGCCATCTCAGCCCAGAGTCCCTGGGGGCGGTTGTCTCCGATCATGGAGACCTTGTCCCCGTCCTCGAGGCCGAGGGCGACAAGCCCCAGGGCCAAGTGTTTGACGTTGTCCAGGTATTGCTTCCAGGAGATGGGCCGCCAGATCCCGAATTCCTTTTCCCGCATGGCGACACGGTCCGCGCCGTATTTTCGCGCCTGGCGGACAAACAGCTTCGGGATGGTCAGCTCCGGGGTGATCTCGATACCGTCTCCGGTTGGGATTCCGGTACTACCGTCTTGTTGCATACAGGTCCTCTTCGCCGAGATACGCCTTGATCACATCAGGGTTGCCCTGCACCTCTTTCGGCGTTCCGTCCATGATCATCCTGCCGAAATTGAGCACGAAGATCCGGTCCGAAAGATCCATGACCACGCCCATGTCATGCTCCACGAGAAGGCAGGTCACTTTCCAGCGTTTTTCTTCATTGACGTCCAGGATGAAGCGGGCCATGTCCTCCACTTCCTCCAGATTCAGTCCGGCCAGGGGCTCGTCGAGGATCAGCAGGTCGGGCTCTAAGGCCAGGGCGCGGCCGAGCTCCACCCGTTTTTGAAGACCATAGGGGAGCATCCCCACGGGTTTGTGCCGGATGTGCTCGATTTCCAGAAGGTCGACGATCTGCTCTTCAATGAAGGTCCGGTGCTCCATTTCTTCCCGTGCGGTCTTTCCCAGGTAAACGGCGCCGTTGAAGATACCGGAGCGGTAATGATTGTGGCGCCCCAGGCGGATATTGTCGAGGACGGTCATTCCACCGAAGACCTCCACCTTCTGAAACGTCCTGGCGATCCCCATTTTGGACCGTTCGTGAGGCCTGAGAGGGTTGATGGTTTGTCCTTTGAAGCGGATGGTCCCTTTTTGAGGATGGTAAAGGCCGTTGATGCAATTCATCATCACGGTCTTTCCCGCACCGTTGGGTCCGATGACGGAATGAATTTCCCCTTTTTTCACCTTCAGGCTGACACCTTCCAGCGCCCGGACCTTTCCAAAGGTCATATGGAGGTCTTCGAGTTCCAAGAGGACTTCATTGTTTGTGGATTCCGATGATTCGGCCAAAAATCCTCCTTTTGCTGCGTGCCTGGCGCGGGCCGCCCTTCCGCCCTGAAGGGCCGGGCTCCCCGGTAAAGAAAATATTTTAAAACGTTTCCCTTGACTCTCCTTTAAAAGGCGGGCCGGGGGAGAGCTTCGATCATCACATCCCAGCCTTATAACGGAATCCGCGCTTCGTCAACAACAACAAAGACGGATTCCATCCCTTCATCTTTCACCATTGGAATTAAAAAAACAGCCCGCAGGGGTAACCCGCCTCATCTGATGGAACCGGGAATTCATATAGCTAAAAAATAGCTTTTGTCAATTCCTTTTTAATCGGTAGGAATAGATGGAAGCGGTTGATTGAAAAGCAAAAAGGGGGCGCCTGTGCGTCTTTAAAGAATCACGATCCGTTTCACGGTATGGACGATTTCCTCGGGATCGTCCATCACCTGGAGGATTTCGAAATCGTCTTTTGAGATCGTTTCATTTTTCAGCAGCTGGGATTGAATCCAGGTTTTCAGCCCATGCCAGTAGTCCGAGCCCACCAGGATGATGGGAAAGGGCTTGATGCGCTTTGTCTGAACCAGGGTGGCCGCTTCAAAAAGCTCGTCCAGGGTCCCCAGCCCCCCGGGCATGATGATGTAGGCGCTGGCGTACTTGACGAACATCACCTTCCGGACGAAAAAGTATTTGAATTCCAGTTTGAGGTTGGCGTAGGGATTCGGCATCTGTTCCATGGGCAGAAGAATATTCAGCCCCACGGATCGCCCTCCCGCTTCGGCCGCCCCCTTGTTGGCCGCTTCCATGACGCCGCCCCCGCCGCCCGTGATGACGGCAAAATTGTTTTTTGCAAAAAGCCCGGCGATCCGTTCCGTTTTTTTGTAGACGGGATTCTCGGGTTTGATACGGGCGGATCCGAAAATGGATACGGCGGCTCCGAGGTCGTGCAGGGCCTCCACGCCGTCCACGAATTCTCCTAAGATTTTAAACAGACGCCAGGATTCCCCCAGCTTCAAGCTGTCCAGAAGAAATTGTTTTTCCACCGTCATGCCGTTTGTCCCTGTTTGATGGGCTTGCGCGGAAAGGAGGTGCTTTCCTCCGGCATTCCTTTTGCCCGGAGGCGTCAATCGGCTCCCGGCCGATCGGTTATACCCCTCAGGTCTTACCCTTGAAGCCGATGATGATTTGATCTCCGTCCACGATGACGGGTACCCGCCGCGCGCCCTTCGAGTAGCGCAACATGGTTTGCATCTGTTCGGGGTCGGAAAGGACCTGTACATAGTCCACCGTTTTGCCTTCCCGCGCGTAGGCTTCCCGAGCCGCAGTTGTATGCGGTCAGGTGTTTTTCCCGAAAATGAGGACTTTTTCAGACATAAATGCACCTCCCTGTATTTTCAGGGGATTTCCCTCCCCTGAACATATTTTACTTTCATCTGTTGAAAAAAGCGGTGTATTTTAGCGATTCGAAAATATTTATTTCTGTTAACAGGAGTCCGGATTCTTGTCAATATCCCGAAGTTGACTTAGATTTTAGATGTGTTAAATTAACCTCGTTCTTTCAAGGAAAACACGTGTCCCCATCGGATGGAATCCATTCCCGGCAAGTCACCATTGTGAATGTCTCGGGTCTTCATGCGCGTTGCGCCGCATCCATGGCGGTGTTGGCGCGGAAGGCCGAGGGAGGCGTATGGATCCGCAAAGGGAGCGAGCGGGTTGACGCCAAGGATGTTATGGACATCCTCTCCCTTGGATGTCAAAAAGATTCCGTGGTTACCCTGTCCGTCGAAAATTCCGGGGATGTGGACATATTGAACCGGCTGGCGGCACTGATTGAAAACGGCTTCCAAGAATAAGGCGGTATCGGCAGGATACATGAAAAAAGAAACGCATTTGAAAGGGATTTCCGGATCCCCCGGCATCTGTATCGGAAGGGCCTACCTGGTGGACCATGAGGGTGTCGACGTGGTGGAACGCTATTTCATCGATCCCAAAGACGTCCAGAAGGAAAAAAATCGATTCAAACACGCAGTGCAAAGGGCCACCGAGGAACTGAAAACCATCATCAAAAACATTTCCAATGATTATCTCCGGCATGCCCAGATCCTGGAAACCCATGTCCTTTTATTGAAAGACAAGATGCTTTATGAAAAAACCCTTTCCGTTATCGAAAACGAGCGCGTGAATGCAGAATGGGCTCTCAAGAAAGTCGTTTCCGAGACCCAGGCCGGTTTCAAGGAAATGGAAGATCCCTATTTGAGGGAACGGGCCGCGGATATCGCCCACGTCGGACACAGGATCATGCTCAACCTGGTGGGGGCGAATCCCGTGAACCTGGAAAACATCGATAAGCGGGTGATCCTGGTGGCCCGGGAACTCACTCCTGCCGAAACAAGCCAGATCCAACTGGAATGGATCAAGGGCTTTGTGACGGATTACGGAGGCGCGGCGTCTCACACCAGCATCATCGCCCGCTCATTGCAGATCCCGGCGGTTTTGGGCTTGGAAAACGCCACCGCGATGATTAAAAACGAAGACATCCTCATCGTTGACGGCTCCGATGGGTCGGTGATTCTCCGCCCGAAACAAAAGACCCTGAAGGCATACAAGCAGAAAAAGGACCGATACGAAGCCCGTGCGGCCCAGTTGATCCGAAGCAGCAAGGCCTCGGCGGTGACCACCGACGGGCATCCCGTTTCGGTGATGGGAAACATCGAGCTTCCGGAGGAGGTTGTGGCCGTGCTGGACCATGGAGGAGAGGGGATCGGCCTCTATCGAACCGAGTTCCAATACCTCAATCGGCCCGATTTCCCCTCCGAAGAGGAGCTGTTTGAAAAATACATGGACGTGGTGGATGTGATGGGGGATCGACCCATCACCATCCGGACGCTGGATATCAACGGGGAAAAGGCGATTGCTTCGAACCGGTCCGAGATGGAAAGGAATCCGGCCCTGGGCCTTCGGGCCATTCGTTTCTGCCTGCAGTATCCAGAGGTCTTCAAGGTTCAGCTTCGGGCCATTCTTCGGGTGGCAAAAATCGGAAACGTCAAAATCCTGTTCCCGATGATCTCCTGTATGGATGAATTGCTGGCCGCGAAAAAGCTTCTGAAAGAGGCGGCCCTATCCCTCGAAAAAGACGGGCTGCCGTATGCCGGGGACATCCCCGTCGGCCTGCTGGTGGAGGTTCCTGCGGCCGTGACCATGGCGGATGTCCTGATTCGTGAAGTCGACTTTTTTTCCTTCGGCACCAATGATCTGATTCAGTACGCCTTTGCCATCGACCGGGGGAACGCCCGGGTGGCGCACCTCTACCGGCCGCTGCATCCCGCCGTTATCCGCATGCTGAAAAAGGCCATGGACGCCGTCATACAAAACGGGAAAAAAGGGATTATCTGCGGGGAAATGGCGGGAGATCCGCTGCATATCCCCTTGCTTTTGGGCCTTGGAATCGACGAATTAAGCATGAATGCACAGTGTATTCCGCTGGTCAAACGCATGATCCAACGGGTGAGCCTTCAGGAATCCCGGGCGTTCGTCCAATCGATCCTGGATGAAACCACCGCCAGGGGGATTCGTGCCCGGGTGCTTGAAACATACGGAGACTTGTTGAAAAACGGGACTATGGGCGAAGGCCTCCACGGGGATCCAATCCCGTTGAAACAGGCAAAAGAAATAAGGTGAGATCCCTTGGAATCCTCTCATGTTAAAATGATTGCAGTGAATAAAAAAGCCCGGTTCGATTATTTCATCGAAGATGAATACGAAGCCGGCCTGGTGCTTTTGGGGACCGAGGTGAAAGCCCTTCGAATGGGGCGCGCCAATCTCAAGGATGCCTATGCCCGGATCAAAAACGGGGAGCTTTTTGTTTACCAGATGCACATCGGGCCTTATCCTTTTGCCCACCATGACGGGCATGAACCGTTGCGCCCCCGGAAGCTTTTGCTGCACAAACAGGAAATCAAGCGCCTGTACGGAAAGCTCAACGAAAAAGGATTTTCCCTGATTCCCTTGAGGCTTTATTTCAAAAAAGGAAAAGCCAAGCTGATCCTCGGGCTTGCCAAGGGGAAGAAACAGTATGACAAGCGGGAAACCATCCGCCGGCGGGATGAAGAACGGGACATGGAACGCAGCAAGAAGGGGTACTGATTCTTTGCCGTTCTCCCTCTTTCCACGTGTGGGACGCCGGCGTCCCTATGTTGCTCTCCCTCTCCCCGCTTGCGGGAAGAGGGCGGGGTGAGGGGGGAAAGCCGCTTCAACGATGCCGTCCCCCTTGACATTCCCCCCGGAATCCATTAAATTGTATTTGTAATTGTTCTTTGCCATATCGTCTGCGCCCACCTTTTGTTTTGGGGGCGAAACGGCTTCGACGGGGATGATGAAGCGTCGACTGCATACCGAGCGCCTGTCGGCTCGTAAAAAAGACGGGAATTAAATATAATCGCAGACGATTATAACTACGCCCTGGCCGCTTAAACGGCCAGCGTCCCACCGGATACGGCCTGCGGATCCGAATGGGGCGTCGACAAGCAGGCTAGCCGACCCCCGATTCCTGATACGGGGAAGGCGAAACGCGCTCAGGATAGTCTTTCAGCCATCTTGCCTGATAGTGACCTGAAAGGCGAAACACCAAGTTCAGGCTATGTATGTAGACGTTGATGTGGATTATTTCCGGACGCGGGTTCGACTCCCGCCGCCTCCACCATTCTTTTTCAATAAATACAATAATTTATATGATTTCACAACCCTCCGTCTGGCTGGTTACGGCATGGGCTACGACGCCCGGGCAAAAGAGCACCAGTCGGTGTCCAGCCGCCTCGGCCCCCGGTTTTACGACTGGCAGCTTGCAGGGTCCGGAGGAATCCTGGCGCGAATGCCACCTACATGCACGCAATATGCTGGGAAAAGCGGGATATCTCAATCTGCTCGGGGAGGTCCTGGGCAACACCGAGTCTGCCAACTGGCACGACGCCCTCAATCCGGCGTGCGATTTGTTTGAGAAGGAGAGCCTGGTCCGGATCTTTTCCATCGCCTTCGGGGCGGTTTCCCCAGAAGTCTGGGAAGGCTGTTGGAAACAAGTCCCGGCGATTTTCGGTGAAAAAGGCTTTTCCTTCGATCTGGAAGACAGCATTCGGATCATCTCCGAGGCCTTGGCGAAGGCACCTCGGGAGAGCCGAGCACCATGCCTGTCGGCCGCCCGCAGCATTCTGAACCCGACCGAATTTTTAGGCGCCCTGGAGCAGCTGCTGGAAAGCGTAAGCCGGCGGGAGGACGATCCCTGGCACCTGCTCATCTGAAAGCAGATCAGCGATGCGGAGTACCGGAAGCTCACGGCCGGCTTAAAGACGACAGCACAGACGAAGGTAGCGGAAGAACAGGCGCCCTACGGAAAAGACAAAAAGGGGCACGAGCAGATGGGACTGTTTGACTGAACGCTTCGGATGATCCCCTTGTTCCGCGCGACTGCGTCGCGCGGAATCGCGGCGCTCACTTCGTTCGCACCTTGTCCCGGCGCCTTGCGCCGGAACAAGGCACTTCACCTGACGGCTCGGCCGCCAAGCCTTCGGCTTGCAGTCCGCTCCGCAGGTGAGCGCCGCGATTATCCGGCAAACTTGCTAAAATGTGCAAAAACCACTACTATAGGTAGCGATAAATGCGCAAAGGAGCAAGTCATGCGGACCGCCAATTTTTTTGAACAGAATCGAAACTCAGTTTTTTTAAATTCTTAAATCAAGACTGAAAACAGGCGAAACGCAAGTTTTCGGTCTGCAAAAGGTCGGAATGCGCCACATGAAGTTTAGGCTCACGATCCGAAAGTCGCTCGACACTCCCCTGGTCGAAAAATCCGAAATCCCCGGTGTGAACGACTGCGTCTGCTCGAACAATGCGGGCCAGTTCGTTGATGATTCCGAGTTTGCCTTGGGTATCACCAATCAACAGAGATCGCATGCGCTTGCTCGTCAAGCATCTTTCAAGGTTGTATTTCCGTAAGCGGCCAGAACAGCCTGCTCCATACGGGAAACTTCCACATCCGTCAGGAAATCGAAGTGGCTCGCGCGTTTCCGCGCTGAGAGCCGACCGTTGTTTTGGAGACAAAAACGGATGAAGAGATCGATTTGACGGTCAGGCATGTCCACGATTTCCTGGATGGCTTTCTTGGTCTTGTCGTAGTTGACCAGGAAGGTCAATTCGTTGGCGAGCTCCGTATCGACGGTCTGATCGATAAACCGAAAAAGCGCCTCTGCCTGTGGCGTCATATCAATATAGCGGTACCAAATAGCCGTGTCATTTTTGACGGTCATATGGCCGTCTTTATCGAGCGAGTATTCCACTAAGGGCATGAGCTGCCGTGAGAACGCTTCCAAAGATGCCTCATAATCGGCCGGGTTTTTCAGCATGGACGCTGAGATGGGAAACATGACACCCTCTGGTGTGAAACCCCGTCGTGCGAGAATATTGTGGATCAGAAAGCGGTGGATTCGGCCATTGCCGTCTTCGAACGGGTGCAGAAAGACAAATCCATAGGCGATGGAGGCTGCGTGAATTACCACGGACACGCCTCCGGTGTTCATGCGCTCGTGGGCGGCTGTCAGGCCGTCCATCAAATTTGACAGGTCTTCTGGTTTCGGGCAAGCGAAGTGGATTCTTTCCTTCTGCCAGGCGACCGTTTCACCGACGGTCGTACCGTTCGATAAGCGCCGCATACCCTGCGGATCGGTATATCGATTTATCCTGTTCGTTTCCAATCATGGTTTTCCCCAGAAAAACGGTTACCATGCAAGAATTAACGTTTTATTTTAGCGTAAGTCAAGAAAAATAGTTACGCTCTGGTGACCGAGTACTCCTGTCTTAACAAGAAAAACAGTTACGTGCCTGGAAGTGCGGTTATAATTTGGCCTCACGCAAGATTTTTCGCTACACAATACGCATAAGAGGCACCTCGTGCTCTCTATTTGCCAAACCTTCCATCCGGGCGATCCGAGCCTCTACCGCCGTGTTTTGGTAACTGCATGAGTCAACAAAGGCTTTCATTTGGCCTGGCTCTATGTTGCAGGCCAGCAGCTTGCGGGCCGGTTAGCCCGGACCGATAAGACTAGCGGGTAGATTGGAAATTACTGGGTTAAATCTGGTTTAACAGGCATGACACTCTAAAAAACCGATTGACAATCGATCTTTCTCGGATATATTTTACTCCTGTTTGTCCTGGTTTGTCAGGACGATAGGCCTCTCGGGCCACGTCGTGGAAAGCCTATCCATAGAACCGACAGGAAAAGGCCGTTGAGAGACAACTTTTGATGCAAGGCGTGACTGGAGATTAAGCGATGGAAGATCGATGGCTATCCGTTGATGAGATTGCAGACCATCTCGGGATAAAACGGGACACGGTCTACAAGTGGGTTAGTGAACGGCAAATGCCCGGGCACAAAGTCGGTCGACTCTGGAAGTTCAACAAGTTGGAAGTCGATGGGTGGGTGCGTGGTGAAGGCGCCGACGATAAAAGACGCCAGAAGGATAAAGAGCAGTAGGAATGGTGGACAGCAACATGACGGAAAAGAGCAAGACAGGATACAAGATCGCTTCTTGTCGGGCGATGCGGAGTCGCACTCTGAGGAAATGTTGCTGGAATTGCTCCTTACTTTTGCCATCGGACGCAAGGATGTCAAACCGCTTGCTGAGGAGCTCATACGGGTTTTTGGCAGTCTCTCCCCCCTGTGTCAGGATAGTTGTCACCTCGACGCCCCCAGAGGCTGAAGTTCGAGGATGGCGCCCCCGGGGGGGCCATCCTCGATGGACGCTATTTTCGAATCGATATTTTGGGGGCGCGGAGGTAACCGATGCAATACAGTGAAATGCTCAAGCGAAAAATGATCCAGAAGATGACAGGCGACCCGGCGATATCGGCGACGGCACTGTCCAGGCAGGTTGACATATCGCAGACCCCCCTGTCGAAATGGCTGCGACAAGCTGGTATACAATCATCTGACATTAACCGCCGCCGGCGTGCTTAACCACCAATATTTGAGCTTACTTGGAGAAAGTGCGGAGTAGATTTTCTCCCAGAACTGCAAGTCCATCAGGGCGGCCCGGCAGGCCCGCAAACGACTGGAAGAGGCCCGAAATCAACTCCTGGAGCAGATGTCGCACCACCAAAAACCCGCTTTAGCGCCAGGCGTCATCGACGGGACAATGGATGGTGACATTCGTCGAACATGTGGATATAATATAATCGAATTCGGGGTTCAAATCAACGCATTCCGATAGAGACCAAGCGGCCGCGCCTCGCAGATGTCGCAGCGGAAGGGGAACAGGAATATCATGACCCCCAAACACACAAGGCTTAGTGGCAAGATATTCGACCGGATTGTCCGGGAGGCCATTGCACGGATTCCAGAGGAAATCCGGCGGCATCTGGAAAACATATTGATTGCCGTTCAGCCGCGGCCCGGCGCCGATATACTGGAAGAGGCAGGCCTGCCGCCCGGGGAGACGTTATTCGGTCTTTACCGGGGGGTGCCGCTGACCGCGCGGAGTGCCACCGACCCGCCTCTTTATCCCGATACCATCTATCTTTTCCAGGAACCCCTTGAAGAATACTGCGCCACTCGAGAAGAGTTGATAGAGGAAATCGAAATCACCGTGGTGCATGAGCTCGCTCACTTCCTGGGATTGCGTGATGATCAGCTGGATGCATTGGGGTACGGATGAGCTTTTTGTTGGAGTCGTCGCGTTAAAGAGAAGAAACCGTGTCGACTTGGACTTGAAGCTTACCCTTCGAGAATGCTTTTTTTCTCGAAATGCCGTCCCAGTGCGTATTAAGATGGATTTGACAAGCGGGCTTTACCGGCCTGACGCTTTTTATTAATAGACGACCAACTTCAAGGAACGGACGGCTATTGCAATGCATGTGATCCGGTCATGGCTCAAAAGCCATTTCGACAATCCCCAGGTGGTGATCCTGACTGTCCTCCTCCTTTTGGGTTTCGGCGTCGTCTATTTTTTCGGAAGGATGCTGGTGCCGCTGTTCATGAGCCTGATCATCGCCTATCTTTTGGACGGGATGATCAAACCCCTTGTTCGGAGAAACGTTCCCCGCATCGTGGCGGTGGTGGGGGTTTTTCTCCTTTTCATGCTCTTTTTGCTTTTTGCGATTTTCTGGCTTGTGCCGCTGCTCATCCGGCAGGTGACACAACTGGTGCAGCAATTGCCCGCTATGATCGAAGCGGCACAACAATTGCTCCTGCAGTTGCCCGAGCAATATCCCCGTTTGATATCCGAGGACCAGGTGCAGGAGCTGATCGCCGGGATTCGAAATGAAGGGACCCGGCTGGCCCAGCACATTCTGTCCCTGTCGATGGCATCGGTAATGGGCCTGATCACCCTTTTGGTCTATTTGTTCATTGTTCCTTTCTTGGTTTTCTTTTTTCTCAAGGACAAAGAGAAAATCCTGTCCTGGTTCGGCGTTCGTTTGCCCACCGATCGCTGGCTGGCGATGCGGGTCTGGGAGGAGGTGAACGTACAGATTGCCAACTATGTTCGCGGTAAATCGTGGGAAATCATCATCATCTGGGCATGCGCTTCCCTTGTGCTCACACTGTTTCAACTGCAGTATTCCATGTTGCTCGGATTTATCGTGGGAATATCCGTTTTAATTCCATATATTGGTGCGGCGGTGGCTACAATTCCCATCGCCATGGTGGCTTATTTCCAATGGGGGTTCGGCTCGGAGTTTGTATGGGTGCTGGTGGCGTATGCCATTATCCAAACGGTGGACGGCAACATTCTCGCCCCGTTGCTGTTGTCCGAAGTGGTCAATATTCACCCGGTGGCAGTGATCGCGGCCATTCTGGTGTTCGGGGGGCTTTGGGGCTTCTGGGGCGTCTTTTTCGCCATCCCTTTGGCAACCTTGATTCAGGCCGTTCTCAGGGCCTGGCCCAGCCTTCAGAAAAACCCGGCACCGCGGGTCCAGAGCCCCATGGTTAATACCGATGATTGAACATGAAAAACCTGGCCCGGTATATCATCCGGACATCGTTTTCCCAGGAACGGATGACCTATGTTCCGGAGGCCGAATCGGTGATCTATTATTTCAAAGATGGCTGAACCATCCGCGTATTCGATGACCTGGAACGGTTTGCCACCAGGACCAGTCACATTCCCAATAATGGTGAACAAATGGTTTGTTACCATTAAATAATTCGCTTTGACGATCTCCCGCTCAATCGTATCCCCTTACACAACAACTTCCTGATTTTTCTTTATATCTCTCTAAAAATGTGGGCCCCCGCCCTGAAGGGCGGGGCTTGCGGGGAGCGTTCCGGGCAAAAATCTTTATAGGAAATCGACACGCTTCCAATCCAACGGTTGAAACCCTTTCCGTCATAACGATCTGTCTTTGAACAATCAAAAAAGTGTTAGTATATGTCGTTATTAGTTAATTAAAGACTATTTTTTACAATCAAAACAAATTTATTGACAAAAAGGTTCTATAATATAAAAGAATGACATCTAAGGAAACCGGCGCTCCACTGTAACCGGATGCAACGATAGGATATGGAATCAAGTCGTATTTGAAGAAAAGAAGAGGAAAAAAAATGAAAAAATGGTTTGTTGCGACAATCTGCCTGGTGATCGCTGTCTATCTGTTCCCGGTAAATGGATGGGCGCAAGAAAAAATCCTTATGATGGCGACAACCACCAGCACCGACAACACCGGCCTGCTGGATGATCTGATACCGAAATTCAAGGAGGCGGCCGGTATCGAATTGAAATGGACGGCCACCGGCACCGGAAAAGCCCTCAAACTCGGCGAGAACTGTGATGTGGACGTTCTCATGGTACATGCGCCGGCGGCGGAGATGAAATTCGTGCAAAACGGCTTCGGAGTCGATCGACGCGAAATTATGTACAATGATTTTGTCATTATCGGACCTGAAACAGATCCGGCGGGCATCAAGGGCAAATCCATTAAGGAGGCGTTTCAGGCCATCCAATCCAAAAAGGCCGTATTCGCCGGCCGGGGGGATAATTCCGGGACGCACAAGAAAGAGCTTTCCTTGTGGAAGGCAGCCGATTTGCCGGTTCCGGAAAAGGAGGATTGGTACGTTCAGACCGGCCAGGGGATGTTGGCCACCATTCATATCGCCGCGGAACGCAATGGATACACCATGGCGGACAGGGGAACCTACATCAAATACGAAGCCAATCTGAAAGGGAATCCCCCCCTTAAGATCCTGGTGGAAGGGGATCAGGTGCTCCTGAACCCGTACAGCGTCATCGCCATCAACAAAGCCCATTGTCCGAAGGCGAAATACGATTTGGCCAAGCGGTTCACCCATTGGATCACCGGGGCCGAGGCGCAGCAGTATATAAAGGAATTTAGGCTGTTGGACAAACAATTGTTTACACCGAATGCAAAAAAGTAGCCACCGCGGTTTCCAACCGTTGGAAAAAAATCGAATCAAACACGCGACTGCATGTGAAGAGGAAATGGTTTTCATTGGGATCACTGCAGTCGCCTTTTTCTGCTCCTGAATGGTTATGAATTTCTTGCTTGAAGGATTTTTCCAGGCGTTTCAGCTGTTGCTTAGCGGCAACGCCGAAACCTATTCCGCTGTTTTTGCAACAGTAACGGTATCCGGCTATTCCATGGGCTGCAGCCTGCTTATCGGCATACCCCTCGGATTCTGTCTCGGTTATTTCGATTTCCGGTATAAAAAAGCGATTCGAACGGTAACCGATACCTTGATGGCGTTACCCACGGTGTTCATCGGTCTGCTTGTTTATGCGTTCTTGACGCATCGGGGCCCGCTGGGCGACATGGGGCTGCTTTTCACCTTGCCGGGTATCGCCATCGGCCAGACGATCCTGGCACTGCCCATCGTAGTGGGTTTGAGCGCAACCGCTGTCGAAGGCATGGATCGGAAGCTGCGCATCACAATAATCTCCTTGGGTGCCAATCGACGACAGCTTTTTTTAAACAGCCTGTGGGAAGCGCGACACGCCATCCTGGCCGGTGCCATCGCCGCCTATGGCCGCGTGATGACGGAAGTGGGGATTTCCATGATGGTCGGGGGGAACATCAAGTGGCACACCCGGACCATCACCACCGCCATTGCCTTGGAGACCAATAAGGGACAGTTCGGTATGGGTGTTGCTCTCGGTCTTGTGCTGCTGGCCATTGCGTTTTTGGTAAATCTTTCCGTTTCATTCCTTCGACGAAGGGAATAACCGTGGCGTCCCCCATCTTTGCGGTCAATTCGCTGAAGCATGCATACGCCGGAAAGACGGTGCTGGAAATTGAACACCTTACCGTGCAACCGGCGTCCATCGTCGGGCTCATCGGCCCCAACGGCAGCGGAAAGAGCACCATTTTGAAATTGCTGGGCCTGATTGAAAAACCGACGCAAGGTTCGATCCACTTTAACGGTCGTCCGGTTGAGCCGTTTTCCGATGAAGCCCGATTTCAGATTACCCTGCTGCCCCAGGAGCCGTTTCTTGTGCGGCGCAATGTATTCCGCAATGTGTCGTTCGGCCTTAAACTAAAGGGGAACACCAAAGATTCAGCCGAACGCGTCGATGAAGCCCTTGCTCTGGTGGGCCTGTCGGGCGAAGCATTCGGGCGGCGCCCCTGGTATGCCCTTTCCGGAGGCGAGGCGCAGCGGGTCGCCCTGGCCGCCAGGCTGGCATTGAAGCCGAAAGTCCTGTTGTTGGACGAGCCCACCGCCGGCGTGGATGCGGGCAGCGCCCAGCTGATTAAGGAGGTATCGCTTCGGGTGAAAAGGGAATTGGGCACCACCCTCATCATCGCCAGCCATGACTGGCAATGGCTCAACGAAATCTGTGATGAGATTTTCCATCTTTTTAACGGCCGAATCTTTGGAACAGGCCGAGAGACCATTGTTTTCGGACCCTGGCAGAACATGGGATCGGGAAAATGGGGCAAAATGTTATCCGATGGGCAGGAGGTGATCGTGCCGATGCCCCCGCATCCGGAGGCGGCGGCGGTGATCCACGTCCTGTCTTTCGGTGAAGACGACACATCTTTTCGGAAAGAAGATATCGGATTGAGCGGTACGGTTTCCCGCCTCAGCCTGGAGAGGAAAACAGGGCATATTTTTGCAACGATCCTTGCCGGTGGTCTTCCGTTTACGATCCGGTTAACCCCGGAACAACACGGGAAAAACACGATACTTCCGGGTAAAACCCTAAAAATTCGATATCGGCTCGACCTGGTCAAATGGATTTGAACCGCAACAGCGGGCGTATTTCCCGCAGGTGCTGCCTGACGACAGTGCTTCGCGGGTTGCGGGGAGGCTTCAATCCGACCGGGGAAGCAGGACTTCCATGAGCGTCCCTTTTTCAAGCGCGCTTTGTACCCGGATCGTGCCCGCGTATTTTTGGACGATACCGTACACCACGGCCAAACCCATACCCGTTCCCTGACCCGCTTCCTTGGTGGTGAAAAAGGGATCGAATATTCGATCGATATGGTCCGGATCGATCCCGCAGCCGGTATCCTGGACGGAAAGTTTTACGTAGGCGCCGGGATGAAGGGGGGCATAGGAGGATGCCGTTTCCGGATCCAAAATCACGGGTTCGAGGCGGATGGACAGCACACCCCCGGACGCGGCCATGGCCTGGGCTGCGTTGGTGCAAAGATTGACAATCACTTGGTGGATCTCGCCGGGGTCGGCTGAGATGGTTTCGTTTTGACATGCAATATCCAGGCGGATTTCGATCTCCGCGGAAAGGCCGGCCCGCATCAGGTTCATGGCCTCTTTGACGATGGGAGCGATTTGGGTGATCGTCTTCTGAGCCGCCGTCTTCCGGGAGAAACTCAGGATATGCTTCACGATATCCCGGGCCCTAAGCGATGCGGTCTCGATTTCTTTGAGGTTGAAGGTGATCGGATTTTCTTCGGGCAGATCCATCAAGGCCATTTCCGTGTTGCCCAGGATGATCCCCAGAACATTGTTGAACTCGTGGGCCACGCCCCCGGCCAGTGTACCCACGGCTTCCATCTTCTGGGACTGCCGGAGCCGTTCTTCGGTGCGGATCCGTTCCTGCTCCATCTCCTTTAACCGGGTGATGTCCGTGGCGATTTGAATGCGCACCAGACGGCCGTCGATCCATCGGATGGCCCGATCGTAATTGATGTACCATTTTCCGGTGATGGGATTTTGTCCTTCCCAGACATGGACCCCCGTAGGCTCACCCGCCGCATCCAGGAGTTTCGGGTTGGTGCAGTGGCTGCAGGGGCGGCTTTCTCCCCGGAACACGTCATAGCACCGCCTTCCGGTAAAATCGGCGCCGAAGGCATCGATCATGTGTTTGTTCATGAACAGGACTTCATAGGTCTTCATTTCCGCCACGTAAACGGTGGCGTCGATGCTGTCCAAAACCGTGAGAAAGGCCTGATGGGAACGCTGCAGCTCTTCTTCCGCCTGCTTTAACTTCGTGATGTCCAGCACGATCCCTTCGTACCGGATGATGGTGCCGCCGGGGGAAAAATGGGCGCGGGAGCTGTTGGATACCCAGATGACGGACCCGTCCTTGCACCGGGCCCGGAACTCGAAATTTTCCACGCGCCCGGTTTCTTTCATGAGTCTTTGAAACCGTCGCCGATCTTCGGGATCCGCATAATATTGCCGGGCGATGTCAGTGATCCGGGAGACGACTTCCTCCGGGGAGGCGTACTTGATCATCCGGGCAAAGGCGGGATTGACCTGAATGAACCGGCCTTCGGGGGTGGACTGGTAAAGTCCGATGACGGCATGCTCAAAAATACTCTTGTATTTTTCTTTACTTTCGCGCAGCGCGGTTTCCATGCGCTTGCGCTCGGTGATGTCCATCAGGGTGAAGGTGACGCCCGCGGACAGATCGCTTGGATCCACAGGCGTGGAACTCAACAGGACATGGATAATTTTGCCGTCTTTTCGTTTGAGGCGGGACTCGATGGCGGCGACGCCCTGTTCTTCTATTTGCCGATATTTTTCTTTTCCCACGTGGTCATAATCGGCATCCGCGGGATATAGAAATTTTGAATTTTTCCCGAGGAGTTCTTCCTTTGCATAGCCGGTGATTTCACAAAAGCGGTTGTTGACGCTTAAAATCACCCGGTTCGACTCCACGCCGATGCCGATGGGTGCGGCCAGAAAAAGGCTTTGCAGCTCAGCATCGCTCTTCAGGCGTTTGCCCCTTGCGTCGATGCGGTCCTGTCCTGTCACGCGCTTTTTCCCGTCGTTGTCGGTCGGCGAATCGGCATGGCCGGCCTTTTTGTTGGAGCGAATTATCGTCCTTTTTACGCTTTTAATCCTTTTGCGTCAACCGGCAGGAGAGCCGGCGCTCCGCCCGCCAGGGAGGGCGGGCGCAGCGCCGCGGGCAAGGTTTTTTTGGGGAATGAATGCCTTATCCGGCGTGGCTGACCCTCAATGTGTCATTTTGCACATCCACGGTGATCACGGTGCCTTCGGGGATGTCCCCGGCCACCAGGGCCCGGCCGATGCGGGTCTCCAGTTCCCGCTGGATATAGCGGCGCAGGGGACGCGCCCCGTAGACGGGATCGTATCCGGATTTGGCGATGAATTCCCGGGCGGCATCCGTGATTTCCACCCGGACATTCCGGTCTTCCAGGCGGCGGGAAAGTTCCCGGGTCATGAGGGTCACGATCTGTTTGACCTCCTCCAGGGTCAGCGGCTTGAACAATACGATGTCGTCCACCCGGTTGAGAAACTCGGGGCGGAAATGCTGCCGGAGTTCGGCCATCACCCGGCGTTCCACGTCCGGTTTCAGGGTACCGCTTTCCGTAATCCCTTCCAAAAGATGATGGGACCCGATGTTGCTGGTCATGATGATGACGGCGTTTTTGAAATCCACGGTGCGGCCCTGGCCGTCCGTGAGGCGGCCGTCGTCGAAGATCTGGAGGAGCACGTTGAAGACGTCAGGGTGGGCCTTTTCGATTTCGTCGAACAGGATCACGGAATAGGGTTTCCGCCGTACGGCTTCCGTGAGTTGTCCGCCTTCTTCGAATCCCACGTACCCCGGCGGCGCCCCGATGAGCCGGGCCACCGTGTGTTTTTCCATGTATTCGCTCATGTCGATGCGGATCATGTTCTCTTCCGTATCGAAAAGGGCCTGGGCCAGGGTCTTGGCCAGTTCCGTCTTCCCCACGCCGGTGGGACCCAGGAAGATAAAGGTCCCGATGGGGCGCCGGGGGTCCTTGATGCCGGAACGGGCCCGGATCACGGCGTCGGCCACCAGCCGCACCGCCTCGTCCTGGCCGATGACCCGCTCGTGCAGGACTTCGTCGAGGCGCAGAATCTTTTGGCGTTCCCCTTCCATGAGGCGCGCCACCGGGATGCCGGTCCACCGGGAGATGATCTCCGCGATTTCTTCCTCGGTGACTTCTTCTCTGAGCAGACGCTCACCGGTCTGGTTTTTTGCCAGTTTTTCCTCTTCGGCGTTCAGGCTCCGTTCCAGTTCGGGGAGTTTGCCGTGGCGCAGTTCCGCGGCCCGGTTCAAATCGTAGCGGCGCTCGGCCATCTCCAGTTCATGGCGGGCCTTTTCGATTTCTTCCCGGACGGCCTGGATCTTTTTGATGGCCTCCTTTTCCACTTCCCACTGGGTCCGCATGGTGTCGGCCTGCTCCCGCAGATCGGCCAGTTCCTTCTGGAGCGCCTTGAGACGATCTTTGCTGGAACGATCCGTCTCCTTTTTCAAGGCGGCTTCTTCGATTTCCAGTTGCATGATCCGCCGGGAAACCTCATCCAGTTCCGTGGGCATGGAGTCGATCTCGGTGCGGATCATGGCGCAGGCTTCGTCCACCAGGTCGATGGCCTTGTCCGGAAGGAACCGGTCGCTCACGTACCGGTTGGAAAGCACAGCGGCGGTGACCAGGGCGCTGTCCTGGATCCGCACGCCGTGATGGACTTCGTAGCGTTCCTTCAGGCCCCGCAGGATGGAGATGGTGTCTTCTACCGAGGGTTCGTCCACCAGGACCGGCTGAAACCGCCGCTCCAGGGCCTTGTCCTTTTCGATGTACTTCCGGTATTCGTCCAGCGTGGTGGCGCCGATGCAGTGGAGTTCCCCCCGGGCCAGCATGGGCTTGAGCATGTTCCCGGCGTCGATGGCCCCCTCGGCCTTGCCCGCCCCCACGATGGTATGGAGTTCGTCGATGAAAAGGAGGATGCGGCCTTCGGATTCCTTGATCTCCTGCAGCACCGCCTTCAAGCGCTCCTCGAACTCCCCCCGGTACTTGGCCCCGGCCACCAGGGCGCCCATGTCCAGGGCGAAAATGGTCTTGTTTTTAAGCCCTTCCGGAACGTCCTGGCGGACGACGCGATGGGCCAGCCCTTCCACGATGGCGGTTTTCCCCACGCCCGGATCTCCGATCAAAACCGGATTGTTTTTGGTCTTCCGGGAAAGGATCCGGATCACCCGCCGGATCTCGCCGTCCCGGCCGATGACCGGATCCAGTTTCCCGGAACGGGCTTCTTCCACCAGGTCCCGGCCGTACTTCTGCAGGGCTTCGTAGGTGCCTTCCGGATCGGCGCTGGTGACCCGCTGGTGGCCCCGGACGGCGGTCAGCGTCTTGAGGAACGATTCCCGGGTAATGCCGAACTCCTGCAGAATCGCACCCGCCGGTGTGGATCGGCCTTCCTCCAGGAACGCCAGGAGCAGATGCTCCACGGAGACGTACTCGTCTTTCAGCGCCCCGGCTTCCTTCTGGGCCGCCGCCAGCAGCCGGCTCAGCCTCTGGGTGATGTACACCTTTCCCGGCTCGGTGCCGGGCCCGCTGATGCGGGGCTTTTTTTCGAGTGCTTCTTCCAGGCGCCGGTGGACGGCGGTCTCCGAAATTTCCATGCGTTTCAACAGGCGGGGGACCAGGCCGTCGGATTGCTCCAGCAACGCCAACAGCAGATGTTCTCCGTCCACTTCCTGGTGGTTGTAATTAACCGCCTTGGTTTGTGCCGCCTGAAGCGCCTCCTGGCACTTGACGGTGAGTTTGTTCATGTCCATTTTCATGTTCCTCATACGATTGCGTGAAAGGCTTTATGTTCTCGGATCAAACGTGGAAATGGCCTTGAGTTCTTCAAAAAGCGCCTTTTCTTTCGCGCTCAGAGACCGGGGGGTTTTGATCTGCACCACGGCGTAAAGATCGCCGGGGGTGCCTTTGGGATGCGGCATCCCCTTTCCGCGGAGCCTCAATTTTTGACCGCTTTGCGTCCCAGGGGGTATTTTCAGGGTGACGGGCCCGGAAAGCGCGGGAATGCTGAGGGTCGTTCCCAGGGCGGCCTCCCACGGCGTGACGGGAAGATCCATGTACAGGTCGCGCCCTTCCAGCCGGAACCTGGGATGCGGTTCGATCTCGATTTTTAAATAAAGGTCTCCTGCCGCGCCGCCGCCCGTTCCTTTTCCGCCCTGTCCGGAAAGCCGGATTTTTTGACCGGGTAAAATTCCCGGCGGAATCTTCACGTCGTATCGCCGTTCTTGGGGGGAGACCGCCCCCCCGGCATCCGGAGAAACCGACTGCAGCGTGATGGTTTTGGTTCCGCCCCGAAAGGCCTCTTCCAGGGAGATCCGCAGGACGGCCTCGTGGTCGGCGCCCTGGCATTTCATGGAAAAGGATTGTTCGGCCCGAGCGCCGCCGGGACTGTGGTGAAATCCTTTTCCGAAGAGGGCTTCGAAGAAATCGCTGAACCGGTCGTCCCCGGAACTCCACAAAAAGCTTTCCTGCCGGTCGCCGGGTCTTTGACCGAAGGAAAATGCATAATCGGCTCCCGGCGCGCCCTGGAAGAAATCCCCCTGTTGCCATTGTCGGCCCAGTTGATCGTATTTTTGCCGTTTTTCCGGATCCTTCAGGACTTCATAGGCCTCGTTGACTTCTTTGAATTTGTCTTCCGCGCCCGCGCCTTTATTCAGGTCCGGATGATATTTTCGTGCCAGTTTCCGGTAGGCGCGATGGATTTCATCTTGGGTGGCGGTTTTCGAAACCCCGAGTGTTTTGTAATAATCCTTGTATGTGACAGCCATGTTCCGGTTTCCTGGTCCGCTTTCTCCTTGGTTTTCGATTCCCTGTTTGACGGATTGCTTCCGTTTGGATCCGGCTCTATTGAACAAAAATAACAACCACCGCCTGATTGTCAACAAACGTATTATTACTATTTATGTTTTAAAGAATAAAGTAATAAATGGCGCGCAGGCATCGATGCCCACGGTTTTTTCGATCGTTTCCTCCTCTTCCTTTTTAAACCGGTTCCATGGTGCCAGTTTCTTGATATCCATACGGTTCACCTCCTTGGCCGGATGGCATTACTAAAAACGTATTTATAATATCAGTAATGATTTTTTCGCGCCTGTCAAGAGGCGCTTGGGGGATTATGGATGGAAAAAGCCGGCCACGTATTTTATGGCGGTGAACAGGAGGACGGCTGCCAGCATCCATTTGATGGCCTTGGCGGGAACGAATTTCTGGCAGCGGGCGCCCAGGTACATGCCGGCCATGCCGCCGATGCCGAAAAGGATGCCGAGGGGCCAGTCCGGGGCCACGGACTGGTGGGGAAAAAAAGGCGCGATGGCCTGATAAAAGATCACCCCCGCCACCGATGTGACAAAGGTGCCCATGAGGGCGGCGCCGGCCACGGTATACACCGGAAGGGCGAAAACAGTGACAAAGAAGGGCGCGATGATGGATCCGCCGCCGATGCCGTAAATGCCGCCGACGATGCCGACGACGAAACTCAACACAAAGATGCCCCAGAAAGAGACATCGTAAGATCGGCCGTAAAAGGTATACCCGAGTCTTTTCAGGTTGAAATGGGTGACCTGAATCGCCGGAAGCGGCGGTTTCCGGGGGTTTCTGAAACCCGTGGATTTCTCGCGGCGGTTTTTCACATCCGACTGGAAAGCGGTTTCCGGGGACGTCCCATCCGGCGGGGGTTGCCTGTTGCCCATCAGATCCACAACCATTCGGAATCCGATATAAAGCAATACGCCGGCGGCAAAAAGCTTGAAATTCCGGGGATCGGGGAGGAATACCACGCGCATCACGGCACCGAGGAAGACCCCCGGCAGGGTGCCCGCCACCACCGCCACGGTCAGGGGCCAGACCATCCGTCCCTCCTTCCAGTACCGGTAAACCCCGCTGGGAATGGCCACGATGTTAAATAGGTGATTGGTGGCGCTCACCGACGGGTGGGTGTAGCCCAAAACCGACATTTGGAACGGCAACAGAAGAAACGCGCCCGACACCCCGCCCATGGAAGTGAAAAAGGAAATGGCAAAGGCCACCACAGGGGGGATCCAAAACGCCGTTTCGATGCCGGAGGTTTGAAAGAGCACGGGCCTACTCCCAGAAACGGCGCGCGTGTTCCGCCGTTTGTTCCGGGGCGGTGAAGGTGGCCATGTCCCCGAGCATGACTTCGAATCCGGTGAAATCGGAGCGGACCCACGGGGCATAGTTGGATCGCACCGTCAAGACCGCCCGCCACTCCAGATCGTCGGAACCGTCTTCCAGGAGGAGCACCCCGAAATTGTAGCCGTTTCTCCCCATGGACCGGTAGAATCTCTGGGTGCAAAGGATCCCCAGGGCCAGGGATCGAAAGTGCGCCTCCGTGGCCTGCCGTAACGACGTGATTTCAGGGAGGATCCCCCAGATTTCAAAGAAGCCTTCGGGGGCAAAGGCGGAAAGCCAGTGCCAATCCCCTGTGGCGCCGATGTACCGCTCCCGGCGGGCCTTTTCCTGTTCGAGATAGTCCGAAAAAAGCCGCTTTCCGGTCTTTTTTCGGTGTGCGGCGGCTGTTTCGGCCAGGAACCGCTGGTGGTTTGCGGGATTGTGATCAGCCTGGACCTGGAGGTGGGGATGAAGGAGGGATCCGCCGGCGGAAGGAAGATGGTTCTGGGTGACGGCCATGTGAACGGCGGCGGGATCATGTTCCAATATCCGCAAGAGATAGTCCCGGCAGTTCAAGAAGCTGTCGGTATACGCGGAGAGGGAGGCGGTGCCGATCTCCACGAAATGGGTGTCGTCGAAAAGGCTCACCGCCGAATAGCGGCCGTACGGAAAGAGGTTGGGGAAAAGTACGGAGGTCCCCCTGACCATGCGTCCTTCCGGATGCAGTTCCGGAATCAGCCGGGGCGTATGGGTGTTGCGGTTTTCCCGGCAAAAAGGGCAGGCGTTCCGGTCTTCCGCAAAGGGCGGAGGAGCAGGCAGGGTTTCGGTGCCGGGCTCGCGCTCCTGGCTGCGGCTGAAGGTGATCCGGCAGGTGCGCCCCGTAATGGGATGGGTCCGGATGTCGATGGGTCGATCAACGATTTTTCCATCGGGTAAAAGAATGCGCGCGGAAATCCTTTTTCGGGAAAAGGTGAGCATGTGTCTTCTCCACGGGATTTCATAGGATTGTCCGGGCGCAATCGGCCTTTTACGATGTTGTTCAATTTTCCCGGACACTCCCTTATGCGTTTTTCGGCCTTGGAAATCAAGGAGTAAGATGGGAAGTCTGATGCACCTTACCGGAAATGCAAGAGGTTCGATGCCATTTTTTAAAAAACCACCATTTGTAGTTCATTATTTATTGACAAACGCAATATATTGTGTCATAAAAAGATGCATCTTTCAAAAAAGGCGCCCGGAGAGCAACCGGTACGTTACCTTAAAATTCTTGGCGAAAAGAGGCATGATGGAAAGACAAGTTTATGCCAAGGTGCTCCGGAAACCGGCCCTTTGGACGGGACCGTGCCCTGTCTGCGGGAAAAAAATCCGTATAGGGGATCTGATCCGTCAGCCCTTTGCGCATGGATCCAACGGCTGCAACCGCTATGCCGATTATTGGATGTGTCATGCCTGCGCATCGGAATTGCACACGGGATGGATCCAGGATGCGCCTTTCCGGAGACCTTCACGCGGCCCGACTATTCATTAAAGAGGGTACGTTGCATCGGCCGGTGCTTGGGTTTTGATTCGCCGGTCTCCATCGGCGTCGGCGTTTCTCTTATTTTCATTTCTTCCGTGTTCCCGGCATCGTATGTCACCTCGAAGCGGTTGGCTGCACTTTCTTTGATTGAGACAATTTCCTCTAAAAGAAGAACGGTTTCCTGCTGTGTCACCACGGGAAATCCGTAGTGGGCGTTGTAATGTTTTAAGGGTTTTCCGGCCTGCTCCCGGGTCTGAACAAAGTCAAGGTGGCGTTGGATCCGTTCCCTGTTTCGCCGGTTTCCCAGGGACTTGAGGATTTGGATCCGGGACCGGACGGCGTCTTTGAAACCCGGATCGATTTCATAACCGATGCTGTTCCGGGCCAGGGGTATAGCCGCCGAAAGGGTGGTTCCCAACCCTAAAAACGGATCCAGCACGGTGTCTTCTTTGACGGAGAACATGGCGATCAAACGATATGCCAGCTCAAAGGGGAAGGCGCCGCTGCGGTCCCGAATGTTTTTGCCGGACAACTCCTGGGAGCTGCCTTTCAGATCCATCCATACATCGGAAAACCACATGTTTCGTTCCTCCCAGAAAAAGGCGCTCTCTCGGCGGCGCTGCTTCTCGGTCTCTGTTTTGAATTTCCGGAGGGGACCCTTTCGCGCGATGAGGATGTATTCGTGCTCCAGGGTGACATGGGCGCCCGGGGGGAGCATCCCGGATCCCATGAACTTCGCCGGTGCGTTGGTTTGCTTCCGCCACAGGATGCAGGGGAGCAGGGTGAATCCGAGATGCTGCAGGCCGGAAAGGATCCTCGAATGATTGGGGTAGAGGCCGAAATCGCCGTTTACGGTGCGGACGGCGTCCCCGATGTTGATGCAGGCCGACCCTCCGGATTTGAGCACCCGGAAGGCTTCCTTCCATACACCGTCCAGGATCCGGTGCATCCCCTCGAAGGCCGCGCGGGGTCTTCCTTTTTCCAATGCCGTGCCGATCGCCGGATCCTGCCCGGCGAAAACCGGATCCCACATCTCGATCATAGGGTAGGGGGGGGACGTGACGATGAGATCAACGCTTTCATCCGGGACGGCCGCCATGTGCCGGGAATCGGAAAAATACATTCGATGCCGGGTGTGCATGGGGATTTCAGATACCATCCTGGACGGGAATTGAAAAGGAAAATGAATTGCAAAAGCCTTTCGGAGTAGGCTATGGTAAACGAGTCTATCCCTCAAGGAACGGAGACGAAAAAAGGAAAACGAACTCGTAAAAACACAAAAACACCCTCGAGGGAGGGTGACTGTGTTTGGGTAAGGAAGACAGAGGCAAGAAACCATGATCGGAAAACAGTTGACCGTTTTAACCGGAAACTCCGCGCCGCGGGTGGGAAGCGTCTTTTCCGTTTTGGGCCGGGAGGGGATCAATCTGCGGGCCCACTGTCTCATCGACAACGGCGACGGGTATTGCAAATTGCGGATGGTGGTATCGGAGCCGGAAAAAGCCCTGGCGGTCTTGAACGCCAACCGGCTGGCGGCGGTGAGCAATGAGGTGCTGATCATCGAAACGGATGATCGGCCCGGCGCCTTGAGCCGGATTCTGGAACGCTTCAAAGACCGGGATCTGCGCATCGAGTACAGCTATGCCGCGGTCAGTGAACGACCCGGAACCGCCACGATGGTTTTCAGGTTTTCGGACAATGCCGCCGCCCTGAATTGTCTTCGCTCGGAAGCCGATTCATAATTCCAAAGAAGAAAAGGATCGTGATGCGCCCCATCGATTTGGAAGGGATTTTCCCGCCCATTGCCACGCCCTTTACGGGTGAAGCGCCGGCCTTTGACAAACTGGAAGCAAACATCGCCCGGTGGTCCGGGACCGGGATCCGGGGGATCGTGGTCCTGGGATCCAACGGAGAGGCGGTGTTTCTTTCGGAGTCTGAAAAACGGGACCTGGTCCAAGCGGCGGTGTCCGCCTCGCCGGAGAACTTTTTCGTCATTGCCGGGACCGGATGCGAATCCACGGGGGAAACCGTGCGTTTGACCAATGATTGCGCCCGGCTGGGGGCGGCGGCCGCCCTGGTCCTCCCGCCCCACTTCTTTGCTTCCAAAATGAGCGACGCGGCCCTGTACGCCCATTACCGCCAGGTGGCCGATGCGGCCCAAATCCCCCTCATTCTTTATAACGTCCCCAAATTCGTCCACTTGACGCTGTCCCCGGATCTGGTTTCCCGGCTTTCCGCCCATCCCAACATCATCGGCATCAAAGACAGCTCCGGAGACGTCAGCCTTTTGGGCGAATACATCCGGCGCGCCGATAAAGATTTCGCCGTCCTGGTGGGGACGGCGGGGGCCCTGTTCGCCGGCATCGCCCTCGGGTGCACCGGCGGGATCCTGGCGCTGGCCAATGTGGCCCCCGAGGCCTGCGTGAAAATCTTCGCGGCGACGCGATCCGGAAATGACGAAGGGGCAAGATCCCTTCAGATCCGGATGCTCCCCGTGGACAAGGCCGTCACCGCCGTGTACGGGGTGGCCGGCCTGAAAGCGGCCCTGGACCTGACGGGGTATTTCGGCGGACCAGTCCGCCCGCCCCTGCTTCCCCTGGACGACCGGGAAAAAAACGCCCTTGAAGGGATTTTAAAAGAAGCGGGACTGGTCCATGAAGACAAAGGATGACGGGCAAGCCTTCAGGGCGGTGGGATTCGATCTTTTCAACACCCTGGCGGTGGCAAAAGCGGAAACCCTTGAGCTCGCCATGGAGCGCCTGGTGGAGCGATTGAGACGACACGGGTTTTCCTTTGAGGAAGCGGCCTTCAACACCCACTACGCCACGGCTGCCGTCTGGCACATCGAAACGGCCCGGGAAAGCGGAAGGGAGACCCATAACCGTTTTTGGATCTGCGACGCCCTCAACCGTTTGGGAAATCGGCTCCCCCCGGATGATCCGCGGATCGCCGATGCGGTGGAAGCCTATTTCGAGGCATTTTATCCCAACGTTCGCCTTATCCCGGAAACCGAATCCATGTTGGAAGCGTTGAAGCCGCGGTTCCCCCTGGGCCTGGTTTCCAATTTCACCCACGGCCCGGCCGCAAGGAAGATCCTGGCCGTGCTGGGGATCGATGCGTATTTCAGCACCATCGTCATTTCCGGGGAGGCCGGATACCGGAAACCCCACCCGCATCTTTTCCATATGCTGGCGGAAGGCCTGGGCGAAGAAAACAAGCGGATCCTTTTCGTGGGGGACGATCCCGAAGCGGACGTTCAGGGGGCCTTGCGATCGGGCTTTTCCCCGGTCTGGATGACCTATGCCCGGGACGGCAACCTCCCCTTTACGTCCGGGATCTTTTTGGAAGGCGAACGCGATCCCGACAGTGACATTCCCCGGATCGCCTCATGGGAAGGATTGTTTCCGCTCCTGGACAGCCGGCCGTAGAAAAAAATCTTCACGGTTGAAGACCCTTTTGATCCCCTTGATCCCCGACGATGCACTGCATCATTCGGAAAAAAGAGAAACAAATCGGTCGTAACCTTCTTTTTCCAGATCCTCCACGGGAATAAAGCGCAAGGCGGCGGAATTGATGCAGTAACGCAATCCCGTGGGCGGAGGGCCGTCGGAAAAGACGTGGCCCAGATGGGAGTCGCCGTGCTTGCTCCGGACTTCCGTGCGCACCGTAAAAAGACTCCGGTCTTTCTTTTCCACGATGTTTTCAGGCACCAGGGGACGGGTGAAGCTGGGCCAGCCCGTGCCCGAGTCGAACTTGTCCGGGGAGGAAAAGAGGGGCTCGCCGGAGACGATATCCACGTAAATCCCCGCCTTTTTGTTGTCCCAGTAGGCGTTGTTGAACGGGGGTTCGGTGGCGTCGTTTTGGGTGACGTCATACGCCAGGGGGGTCAACCGTTTCCGGATTTCGGCATCGCCCGGCCTGAAATAGGTCGTATTGCCGGCCGGGTTCTTTTTTTCCGCGGCCTTCCCCCACGTTTTTTCCAAAAAGGCATCCCTTCCGGACCCGCTGCGGTACCATTTATACCGAATGGGGTTTTTCGTGTAATAATCCTGGTGGTAGTTTTCCGCCGGATAAAAACGGGTCAGGGGTAAAATCTCGGTGGCGATGGGTTTTTCAAAACGGCCCGAGGCGGCAAGGGCCTTTTTGGATGCTTCCGCAAGCCGTTTTTGGTCCTCGTCCGCGTAAAATACGACGGAACGGTACTGGGGTCCCCGGTCCACGAATTGCCCCCCGGGATCGGTGGGGTCGACGTGTCGCCAGAAGATCTCCAGCAGCGTTTCATAAGAGACTTTTTCGGGATCGTACCGGACCATCACCGCCTCCACGTGGCCGGTCTTCCCGGACGACACCGCTTCATAGGCGGGATTTTCCGTGCGCCCGCCGGTGTAGCCGGAAACCACCTCGATGACGCCTTCAACCGTTTCAAAATCCGACTCCGTGCACCAGAAACATCCTCCCGCAAAGACCGCACTTTTAATATTCGCCGCATCTGTTTCGATCATGGTCTCACCTGCCTCATTCGGATGACCGCAGCCCATGAGCAAAACCCCGGTGATCCCCAAGATAAAACTGAAAATCAGGATTCGTCCACTCATGATGTCCCTGCTTTTTGCTCGTCAATGGGTTGCAATACGTTTTCGCTAATGACACAACGTAGGATAATCACAAGGAGAGGAAAGTCAATCGGACCGGCACCCGGGGATAGGAACACCGGGCAGGACCGAAGTTAGCCCAGCACTCCGACCCTGGCGAGGATTTATCATAAAGTAACACGGCGAGGTTGTTTGAAAGGAAAAAAAGGGGTCGAGGGTGGATGCCACGAACGTAGGGCGGCATTTTACATGCCGCCGGAAAATGACGGTCGATTGCCGGCGGGGTGTAAAACCCCGCCCTACAATTATTTCGAAAATCCCGCCTTTGAGGGGATTTTCGAAAAGCAACACGTTGAAGTTACTTGGAAGGCAAGATTGTAAAAGGGTTTTTGGGCGTGCCGTTCCGGCCTTTTCGGAAAAAGGCATACGAAAAGTCGGTGGTAACCATCAGCCGGAGGGGCTCCTTTTTTCCTCTTTCCGGCCGTTTTTTTCATCTAACGCCCCGAACGCCTTGAGACCTTCGGCCAGGGCTTTTAATCTTTGGTTCACCCGGTCGTTGACGGACCCTTCGGGAAAGGCCCCGTCTTTGCTTTTCTCACCTGCGGGCCGGCCGGTGAGAATTTCCATGCCTTCATCGATGGTTTTTACGGCATAAATATGGAAACGGCCGCTTTCAACGGTATTCACCACATCCTTTCGCAACATCAGATCTTTGACGTTGGCATAAGGGATCAAGACCCCTTGTTTGCCGGTGAATCCCAATTGCGTGCAGCAATCGAAGAAGCCTTCGATTTTCTGGTTCACCCCGCCGATGGCCTGGATTTCGCCTTTTTGATTCACCGAACCGGTCACCGCGATATCCTGGCGGAGCGGCACTCCGGAAAGGCTGGAGAGAAGGGCGTAAATCTCCGTGGAGGACGCGCTGTCCCCGTCCACGCCGCTGTAGGATTGTTCAAAGGCGATGCTGGCGCTTATGGTCAGCGGCTTGTCCTGGGCGTATTTTGCCCTCAGGTACCCGCTCAAAATGAGGACGCCCTTGTTGTGGGTGTTTCCGGAAAGGTCGGCTTCCCGTTCGATGTTGATGACGCCGGCACGTCCCATGGCGACCGCGGCGGTGATCCGGGAGGGTTTGCCGAAGGAAAAATCGCCCAATGTGTACACCGCAAGCCCGTTCACCTGGCCGGTGACCTCCCCGTCCACGTCGATCATCAGGGTTCCCCGGGTGATCATTTCCTGAATTTTTTCTTCGATGAGGTTGGAGCGATAGATTTTGGCGGCCACGGCCTTGTCGATGTGTGTGGCCCGGACGCGTTCGGATCCGTCTTGTCCGGCCCAATACTCGGCTTCCATGATGAGATTTTTGATTCTGGGAAACGCCGTGGAAATCTTTTCCTGGCGTCCCGTCATGCGCACCGTCTCTTCCACGAGCGCCGACGCTGCAGAGCGATCGAAGGCCCGCAGGTTTTCTTCCTCGGTGATGGTCCGGATGAATTCCGTCAGATGGGCGATATTTTCATCCGATTTATCCATGGAGGTGTCGAAATCGGCCCGGACTTCGAAGATTTTCCCCACGTCTTCATCATAGTGCCGGAGCAATTGGTAAAGGTAGGCGTCTGAAATGAGCACGACCTTCAAATCCAGGTCGATGGGTTCGGGCTTGAGACCACTGGCGGCAAAAAAGTAAAAGGGATCGAAGGCATGAAATTCGAATTTCCTGCTTTTCAGCGCACGTTTCAATTCCTGCCATACCCCCGGCTCGACGATGGCGTCGTTGAGATAAAGGACCAGGAAGCCGCCGTTGGCCTTTACCAGGGAACCGGCCTTGATCTTGGAAAAATCGGTCCGCCAGATGCCCGAGCGGTCCACGATGCGTTCGATGCTCCCGAAAATATTTTTGTACGTGGGATACTCCTCGATGATGATGGACGGTCCTTCCCGGGCGCCGTTGTCCACCAGCAGATTGACGGCATACGGCGCGAAGCGGTCCGCTTCGGACGCCACCGGAAGGATCCCCGCGAACTGGGGCTGGGGTTGTTCCTGGAAGAGGTTCAGGTTGTCGGCCATGTCCTCGCGCATGGCGTCCAGGTATGTCTGCACCTTGGGATCGTCATATTTTTTATAGACGGGTTCCATGAGCTCGGCGGCCGCGTTCATGAAGGCGGCCCGATCCATCTTTTCCACGTTGGCATGGATCTCTTTTTGCAGGTCGCGCAATTCTTTGAAGATATGATCGATCTGTTCTTTGAGGCGTTCATATTTTTCCCGCTTTTCCCGATATTCCTCTCTGGGGAATCTTCCCTTTTCCGCCATTTCCTCGAGCTGGTCGATGGGCGTGGGTTGGCCGTCCACCACGGGCATCAATTCCGGCCGCTTCACCTGCCCCACCTGGATGTCCACCAGGGCGAATCCTTCTTCCTTGACCTTTTGATCCAGGTTTTTGAAAAAACTTTTGGCCTTTTTCTCCGAGGTTTCAATAATCTCCTTTTTTGCGTTGGTATACTCTTCGCTGGAAAAAAGATTGGGGATTTCTCTTTTCAGGGTATGCATCAGATCCTTGATGTCCTGTTTCAATGCGGCGCCTTCCCCGGCTTTCAGGCGCAGGAGGATCGGTGTTTCAGGGTTGCGGAAATTGTTGACGTAACACAGGTCCGGGGGCCGAACATCCTTGTCGGTGATCTCCTTTAAGAGTTGTTTGACGGTGGCCCGTCTCCCCGATCCCGGACGGCCGGTGACAAAGATATTATATCCGGATTTTTTCATCTGCACCCCGAAGCGAAACGCTTCAACGCCCCGGTTTTGTCCGATGATTTCTTGTAACGGTTCCAGTTCCTGGGTGGTATCAAAGGGCAATGTTTTGGGATCCATGCGCCATCTGAGATTTTCAACCGGAACCCTTGCGCGATCGGTAAGATCCGTCATGGAAAAATCCTCCTTGTCGGAATGTAAAGAAAAGAAGTCATCGTATTATCGAATCAACGGCTTGATACTGCGCTTTTTGGATAAATCGCACTTGGGGATGACGATCTTTAAACGCTGGTTTTCATATTCGGCCTGGATTTCTTCCACGCGCACCCGTACCGGCAAAGCGATGCGGCGGTGGATCGCACTCGATTGCGTCTCCACTTTCCGAAACGCTTCGTCTTCGGTGACATTTTCGGATCGCCAGGCCCCTTCGATGACAATACTGTCTTCGGATGCCGAAATTTCGATGTCTTCGGGACGAATCCCGGAAATTTCGGCCGTAAGGATCAGTTCGGTGTCGGTTTCGGTTAGATGGATTTGCATCTCGGGGCCCTCCGTGAAGAGGGAAATCCCGAAGTCCCGGCAGCGTCTTTTGAAAATCGCATCCAGGTCTTTGCGCAATCGATTGATTTCGTTTTCCTTCCAGGCGGTCAGATCATGCATGGCGCCTCCTTATGATTTTTATACAACATGGGGGTAAAATCAATTTAGCGGCCCCTCCATGAGGATGTCAACGGGAAAGGTTTCC
>CAZQUR010000020.1:1194-37253 GCA_964596535.1 uncultured Desulfobacteraceae bacterium | reverse complement strand
AGTAACGTACCCCGGTTGTCCGAAACCCCGTGAAAGAAAAACTCGCGTCCATATTCCGCCGCTATGCGTTCGCACGGCGCATCTACCAGGTCGTCAAACGCCTCGATCTGCGCTTCATGATCCCCCAGATCACGCCGGTATCCGGGAAAGCCGGCCGATTCGAACCGCCCCGGTTGAACCTGATCCTTCCGTCCATCAATGAAGAACACTTTTTCGGGGGTACCGCCACCGCATTGGCGTTGTTCGAAGCACTCCTTTCGGCGTGCGGTGAGGGCACCGGATCGAGACTCATCGTAACGGACGCCGCACCGGATAAAAACGCCCTGGAGCGGTTTCCCCGATACCGGATGGTTTCCTTTGATACGGATTCCGACGCAACGCACCAGATCCTGGCGATTCCCCAGCGATTCCAAAGGAGTGTCTACCTCACCCCGAAAGACCGGTTCGTGGCTTCGGCCTGGTGGACCGCTTATGCCGGACAGGACTTGATCGCCCGGCAGAAAGCCCTTTTCGATATTCCCATGCCGGCCATGGGTTATGTGATCCAGGACTTTGAGCCCGGTTTTTACAATTGGTCCACGTTATACATGCTTGCCGAATCCACGTATCGTTCCGAGGTGCCGACCCTGGCGATTTTCAACACCTTACTTTTAAAAGATTTCTTTGCCGGCAGGGACTATACGTTTGAAAAAACCTTTTTTTTCGAACCCCGGCTGAATCCGGCGCTGGTCCCCCACCTGGATCGGAGGGAACGCGGCCGGAAAAAACAGATTTTGATTTACGGGCGGCCGTCGGTGGAAAGAAACGGCTTCCCCCTCATTGTGGAAGCCCTGAAGCGCTGGTGCCGCCGGGACCCCCGAGCGGATCAATGGGAAATCCTTTCCATCGGGGAACCGCATCCGCCGGTGCGCATCCATGATCAAAAGGTCTTAACGTCCCTGGGGAAACTGAGCCTTGACGCGTATGCCGCCTTGCTGCTGGAAAGTGCCGCGGGGATTTCCCTCATGATCTCCCCGCATCCGAGTTATCCACCCCTTGAAATGGCCCACTTCGGATTGCTCGCCATTACCAATCGATTTGCAAACAAAGACCTTTCCCGGTTCCACGACAATATCGTCTCTTTGGAAAAGCTGACGCCGGAAAGCCTTTGCGGCGCCCTTATGGACATCCTTCAACGACTCGAGGCCGATCCTTCAGCCGGCACAAAGGGTATCGGGCACATGCCGGATTACTGCCGGCAGGACGACCCGTTTCCTTTCATTTACGAGCTGGCGGATGCCCTTTGTGCATCGTAATCCGTCTCCGAACCCCGGGCCCGGTGCGGTGACCCTGATCATCGTCAATTACAACGGAAAAGGGTGCATCGAACGGTGCCTGAAAGGGGTCCGGCAACAGGTTTTTCAAAATTTCGAATGCGTCGTGGTGGACAACGGCTCATCAGACGGGTCCGCGGAATGGATCGAAACGCATCATCCGGAGATTCAATTGGTACGTCTTCCGGAGAATGCCGGGTTCTGCCGGGCGAACAACATGGCCATTCAAAAAACGAGATCGGAGTTTGTGGGGCTTCTCAACAACGATGCGGTGGCCGATCCGTTCTGGCTGTCCCGACTGGTGGCGGCATTAAAAATGCGTCCGGAAGCCGGATTCGCGGCTTCCAAGATGCTTTATTCGGACGCCCCCCACATCATCGACCGGGCCGGGGACGGATATACCCGAAGCGGCGCCGGACGCCTCCGGGGAAGGGGCGCGCGCTCAGACGCGTACAATCAAATAGAGTGGATTTTCGGGGCCTGCGCCGGTGCCGCCGTATACCGGAAGGCCATGCTGGATACCATCGGTCTTTTTGATGAAGACTTTTTTCTCCTGTACGAAGACGTGGATTTAAGCTTTCGGGCCCAACTAAAAGGCTTCAAGTGCATCTATGTTCCGGATGCCCGGGTGTATCATCTGGCCAGCCGCACCCTGGGATACGACTCCCCTGTGTCCATCTATTACGGGCACCGGAACCTGGAATGGGTTTACCTGAAAAACATGCCCGGGCCTTTGCTTTGGATGACGTTGCCGGCCCATCTTTTCTATATCCTCTTATCCGGAGCCTATTTCGTATCCAAGGGGAAGGGGGGTTCGTTTTTCAAAGCCAAGACCGATGCATTGAAAACGGTTCCTATCGTTTTGAAGAAACGAAAAAAAATCCAGAATCAAAAGATGGTTTCCAATGCTTGCATCCGGCGGCTGCTGGATAAAGAAACCTATTTCGAACGCTTGATTCACCGGCTGGAAAAGGAAGACGAAAAAACACCATGATGCCAAAGACTTTTTCCATCGACATCATTGTCGTCAATTACAACAGCACCGATTGTCTTTTAAACTGCATCGATTCCATTTGTGACGCCTTAAAAGGCAGAAACGCCCATATCTTTGTCCAGGACAATGCATCCACGGACGGCGTAGACCGTATCCAAGAGCAGTTTCCGGACGTCTTGCTGACGAAAAACAAAGCCAATATCGGCTTTGCGGCAGCGGTCAACCAGGCCTTGCAACAATGCACCTCGACCTATGCGGTCCTCCTCAACCCGGATTCCTTGCTTGGTGAAGGTTTTTTCGACGATATTTTACCGTATCTTGAATCCCACCCGGAGGTGGGCATTCTCGGCCCCAAGATCCTGGACATCGACGGCAAGGTGCAGGGATCCGCCCGGTCCTTTCCGACTCCGCTGACCGCCTTTTTCGGGCGCAAATCCCTTTTCACGAGACTTTTTCCCAATAATCCCATTACCACGTCCAACGTGTTGACCATGTGCAGTGACGGGGTGACCCCAATGGAAGTGGACTGGGTCTCCGGGGCCTGCATGGTGGTGAACCGGAAGGCGGTGGAAAGCGTCGGATATTTGGATGAACGATTCTTCGTCTATTGGGAAGATGCGGACTGGTGCCGGAGGATGTGGGAGGCGGGATGGAAGGTGATGTACTTTCCGCGCGCCTGCGCCGTCCATTTTGTGGGCGTGAGCAGTGATCAGCTTTTGGTGCGATCCCTTTTCGAGTTCCATAAAAGCGTCTATCTCCTCTTTGACAAGTACAGCCGTCCCTCTTCCTGGATCATGAAAGGGGTCATCATCTCCGGATTGTACTTTCGCTTTTGTTTCGTCTTTTTTTCCAGCGGTATTGCCTTGTGGGTGCGGAAACACCATCCCTTGCCGCATAGGGCAAAAGAGCTGCCATTTCTTCCGGCGAGACGTAAAATCCGGGTGTTGCGCATGATCGCACGATTAAACATCGGAGGGCCCGCCATCCATGTGTATCTTCTCACCAAGGGGCTCGATAAGGAAAAATTCAAATCCACCCTGGTGACCGGAATTATATCCCCCCTGGAAGGGGATATGAGCTACCTGTTGGAGTCGGAGAATTTGAAAACCATCGTGATCCCCGAACTTCAGCGGGAAATCAGTTTCAAGATGGATCTAAAGACCATTGCAAAGATTTTCAGGGTCCTCATGTCCGAGCATCCCGACATCGTACACACCCACACCGCCAAAGCCGGTACCAGCGCCCGGCTGGCCGCATTGGCGTACAACTTTTTCGGAGGAAATTCCCTCCGGGCGGTCCACACCTTCCACGGTCATATTTTTGAAGGGTATTTTAGCAAAAGCAAATCCATGTTCTTTATTTTCATCGAACGCCTCCTGGCAAAAATTACGGATGCCGTCATCGCCATCAGCAAGACGCAACAGGAGGACCTGGCGGAGAAATTCCGCATCGCTCCGCCGGAGAAAATCAAGACCGTGGAACTGGGTTTCGAGCTCGAGCCTTTCTTGAATTCCAAGAGCGAGAAGGGGAAGTTCCGGAAATCGCTGGGCGTTTCAGAGGATACGATCCTCATCGGGATCATCGGCAGGTTGGTGCCCATCAAAAACCATGTCATGTTTCTCAGAGCTGCAAAGATCCTGTTGGAGCGCTATCCGGATCGAAAGCTCCTTTTCGTCGTGGTGGGGAACGGCGAGTTGCGCGTGGATCTGGAACGCTTCTGCGAGAATCAGGGCCTGACCGACCATGTCCGGTTCTGCGGATGGATCCGCGAGGTCTATCAGGTTTACGCCGACCTGGATATCCTGGCCCTGACGTCCATCAACGAAGGCACCCCGGTTTCCATCATCGAAGCCATGGCCTCCTCCGTCCCGGTCATCGCCACCGATGTGGGGGGTGTTCGAGATCTGCTGGGCACCCCGAATGACTCGATCCATTCCGACGCGGTGATGTTGTGTGAACGGGGCATCCTTTGCCGGAACAAAGATCCATTGGGTTTTGCCAAAGGACTCGATTATCTTCTCGAATCCCGGTTCACGGACGGAAACGAACGGGTGGCCAAGGCCCGCGCCTTTGTCCGGGAACGGTTCAACAAGGATCGGCTCCTCAAAGACATGGAAAACCTGTACTTCGAACTTGTGAAATCGTAATCGGCCCGGCACCAAATGATATAATGGGAGTAAAACCCTTTTCCTTTTTGACGCCGCTGCGGCACACGGCCCTGATCCTGCGCCTGGCCAGGCGGGAGGTCTCCTCCCGGTACCGGGGATCCTTTTTGGGCCTGACATGGTCCCTGATTACCCCCCTGATCATGCTCGGTATCTACACCTTCGTCTTCAGCCAGGTCTTTAAAATCCGGTGGGGATCCCTGGAAGAAGGGACCGGTGAATTCGCGTTGCGGCTTTTTTCCGGGTTGATCGTTTTTAACTTTTTTGCCGAAAACATCAACCGCGCCCCGAATCTGATTCTCGAAAATCCATCCTACGTCAAGAAGGTGGTGTTTCCTCTGGAAATTCTCCCGGTCACGCAAACATTATCCGCGTTTTTCAATGCGGTGACTTCCAGCCTGGTCCTGATACTGGGAATATTCGTCATGGGGCGGGACCTGGGGGCGGCGATGCTCTACCTGGTTCCCGTATGGTGCGCCTTGATTTTTGTCACATGGGGCATCGGTTGGTTTTTAGCCGGACTCGGCGTGTACTTGAGGGACTTACGGCATGTGGTGTCCATGGGACTGACCATTTTACTCTTTTTAACCCCCATATTTTACCCGGTGACGGCCTTGCCCGCCCGTCTGCAAAAAATCATCTATTTGAATCCGCTGGCGTTTTTTGTGGAACAGAACCGAAATATTTTCATGGCGAACCAACCGCCGGATCTCCTGACCCTTGGGATCGCCATGATGGTTTCCTGCATCGTTGCATGGGGCGGCTTCCGATTGTTCGAAAAGATGCGAAAAGGGTTTGCCGATGTTCTCTGATGCCGGAAAAGAACAGGACGCGGATACCATCCTGAACATCCCGGAAAAACCCCATGCCGTGCGCATCCGCAACCTTTCGAAGAGATACCGGATGTATAACCGGCCACGGGACCGCCTCCTGCAGATGCTGAATTTCACGGGAAGACGCTTTTACAAGGAATTCTGGGCGCTTCAGGATGTCAGTGTCACGGTGCGGCACGGCGAAACGGTGGGGATCGTGGGCCGGAACGGATCCGGAAAGACCACCTTGTTGCAGCTCATCTGCGGTACCTTGACCCCCACTTCCGGGTCCGTGGATATCGACGGGCGGACGGCGCCGCTTCTGGAACTGGGATCGGGGTTCAACCCTGAATACACCGGCATGGAGAATATATACGTCAACGGCACGATTCTGGGGATGCGCACCGCCGAAATCGAATCGAAACTGGAATCCATTGTGGCCTTTGCCGATATCGGGGAGTTTGTCCATCAACCCGTGAAGACCTATTCCAGCGGCATGTATATTCGTTTGGCGTTTGCGGTGGCGATTCATACGGATCCTCAGATCCTAATCGTGGATGAAATCCTCGCCGTGGGGGATGCCGCCTTCCAGAGAAAATGCATCCAGCGATTTTATGATCTGCGAAACAGGGGCTGTACCATTCTTTTTGTTTCCCATGACGCCTACCAGGTCAAGGCGGTCTGCAGTAAGGCCCTTTATCTCCGCCGGGGGCGCGCCGTCATGTTCGGGGACGCACATGCGGTGGTGGACGCCTATGTGGAGGATCTCCAGAAAGGCGTCACCGAACCGGAGTCGCCCGCATCCGCGGCGTCCCCGGGAGAGCAAACCCCCTTGCGGATCACCCGGGTGCGTATGGAAAACGCCGGCGGCCGATGTGTCGATCAGATCAAAAGCCGTGAAAGGGTCGCCCTTTGCTTTCAATACGAACGCCTGGATCCATCCTTCGATGGTGCACTCTCCTTTGTTTTTAACTTATACCGGCAGGACGGATGCTACGTCTCCGGTGCTACCACCCTCATGGAGCATATGGCCCCGTTCCCGGTCCAAGACCACGGGGAGGTGATCGTTTCTTTCCCGGAGCTCCCCCTTACCGCGGGCGCCTATGTATGGCGGGTGGCCGTCAACGATGCCGGCGGGATGATGGTTCATGCCCAGGCAAAAAACGTTTGCCCCTTCCGCGTGACGGACGATTTCAGGTCCGTGGGAATCATGGATTTGAAACGGGAATGGACGATTCGATGATCTCAGATCCGTTGATCGACAGAGAAGATTGCACATGGAACGATTGAAATTTGAAGCGGGTGACCATAATCCCATGGAACTGAGCAATCATGTGGCGCGGTATCTACCGGTTGCGCCTTATGTCAAGGGAAAAACCGTACTCGATATCGCGTGCGGGGAAGGGTGGGGGAGCTACCTCATGGCAAAACAATGGGGCGCCGCCTTTGTGCATGCCGTGGATCGATCCCCTTCCGCCATCGAAAAGGCCCGGAACCGATTTCAACTCCCCAACGTGAAATGGTCCGTCATGGACGCCGAGCATCTTGCCCCGGACGATTTTGAAAATGCGTTTGATGTGGTCGTCAGCATCGAGACCCTCGAGCATCTCAATGCACCGGAAGCGTTTCTCAAGGCCCTTTCCCGGTTGGGCAAACCCGGAGGGGTGACCCTGATATCCTGCCCCAATGATCAATGGTTTTACGGACCCGGGAGATCCCAAAACCCCTACCATGTGCGCACGTATTCCCTTCATGATTTCAAGGCGATGACGGAAAGGGTTCTGGGGCCGGCGGCCCACTATCTGCTCGGAACAAAAAACACCGGCTTTGCGGCGGTTCCATCGGTCGATAACGGGTCGTCTTCCCGGGACATGATCGACGCCCTGGATAAATTGCAGCCCGTCGAGGGCATCCGGATCCCGATCAGCCCGGAATTGACCCTCGACCCGGCACATGCCTTGTATTTTATCGGTGTATGGGGCCGGGTCCATCCGGCCCCGGTTTTTACCGTGTCGGGCATCCACCCGGAGAAGCGTTTCCCCCTGGACCATCTCCGGCCACAGGGCATGGATGTGGCCGGCCCCAAGAAAAAGATCACGCTCGTCGCCGACACACCGGGATGGGCGTACGACAATATCAGCCGAAACATTCAAAAACACCTTGGGGACACCCTCGATATCCGAATCGTCCACGTGGTGGACTACAAGGATTTCGACACCGCTTTCCTGGATCTTTTCTGCCTGAATGAAACCGATTATATCCATTTTTTCTGGCGGGAATACCTGTTTGCCATGCTCAAAGATATTTCACCGAAAACCATAGGGGCGCGTTTCCCTTTTGAAAGAGCCTTGGATCGATTTTGTGAAAAAATCATCACCCTTTCCATTTATGACCATCTGTATCTCAGTGAAACCGAGGTCCGCGACCGGCAAAGCCTTTTCGCCGTCACGGATGCCTACAGCGTCTGTTCGAAGCGACTTTTCGAAACCTATGCCCGGCTTTTTCACATTCCTCCGGATGTCATCATCGAAGACGGCGTGGACCCGGCCCTTTTCCCGCCTCGGAAACTCGAGCGGTTTCAGGAAACGGAACGGGCGCTTGTTGTGGGGTGGGCCGGAAACAGCCGCTGGCATTTCAACGACAAAGAAGATCCCAAGGGCCTGCACACGATCTTAAAACCGGCGATTCAACGGCTTCAAAAACAGGGGATTGATGTCCAAGGGCGTTATGCCGATGTGTCGGAGAAAATTCGTCCTCGATCCCAAATGCCCGATTTTTACAACAGCCTCGATGTATTGGTCTGCGCCTCGGCCATCGAGGGAACGCCCAATCCCGTCCTGGAAGCCATGGCCTGCGGGGTTCCCATCGTATCCACGGATGTCGGCATCGTCCCTGAGGTGTTCGGCCCGCGGCAAAGAAACTATATTCTCTCCGAACGCACAGTGGAGGCAATGGCCCAACGGCTCGCCCATCTGGCACAAAACCGCATGATTTTAAGTGAACTTTCAAAGGAAAACCTGGACCGGGTCCGGCGTTGGACCTGGGCGCACCACATGACCAAATGGATGCTGTTGTTCAAGACGGCCTCCTTTCGTCATGACACCCGTGCCATGCATCGAAAAAGACGTTTTCTTCAAAGCTATTTGATGTCAAAACCGATTCCGGTGGAATCCCGGTTGAAGGCGTATTGTAAAAAAGCGGCCTATCGGATCCATCCGGATACGCTCTTTTGGCGAAACGCGAAGAACCGGGCGATGAAGCCGTGGCGAAGGATTCGAAACGGACGGTCAAATGATTGACACCCATCGGGCGAATCCCGTTTCCCGGAATGCGCCCATCCGCATCCTGCATCTCATCACCACCCTGGACGTGGGGGGTGCCGAAGTCATGCTCTGGCGCCTGCTGGCCGCCCTCGATCCGGAACGCTTCTCCAACCGGGTGGTCTGCATGGCAAAACCAGGGGAGATCGGAAACCGGATCGCCGCATCCGGAATTCCGGTGGACGACCTGGGGTTTCCGCTCGGAAGAGTTACTTTTGCCGGTATTTTGAAATGGATTCACCTGTTGCGGCGTATCCGCCCGGAAATCGTCCAGTCCTGGATGTACCACGCCAACCTCCTGGGCCTTTCCGCGCCCCTTGTCCTGGGCCGGACCCGGCTGTTCTGGAATATTCAGGCATCCGGGAGGGACCCTTCGGAATTCAAGGCCCTCACAAGAGGCGTGATCCGCATCACCCGCTGTTTTTCCGGATTCCCGGAAGCCGTGATCGTCAATTCGGAAAAGGGGAGGGCGGATCACCTCCGGATGGGATACAAAGATCACAACCTGCACGTGATCCCCAACGGGTTTGACCTTTCCGCATATGCGCCCCTCGACGCGACGGCCCGGAGGCAGGTCCGGCGGACATGCGGCATGGATGAAGATGCCTTTTGCGTGGGCATGTTCGCCCGTTATCATCCGGTTAAAGACCATGCCACGGCCTTGAAGGCGGCCCGCCGTGTCCGGGAAAAAGGTTACAATGCACACTTTTATTTTGCCGGTGCCGGGGTGGACAGCGATAATCCGATGCTCTCCCGGCGGATATCAACGCTGGACCTGGTTCCGTATGTCCATCTCTTGGGATATCAGGAACAAACGGCGCGCCTCATGGCGGCCATGGATGCAGTGATCTCGTGCTCCCACAGCGAAGGCCTTTCCAACGTCATCGGAGAGGCCATGGCCGCAGGCGTGCCGTGCATCGTCACGGACGTGGGCGATTCGGCGCGGGTGGTGGGAGACAACGGGAAAATCGTCCGGCCCCGGGACCCGGAAGCATTGGCCCGGGCCGTGATGGAGATGATCCGCATGCCGCTGGAAGCGCGGCAGCGCCTGGGGGATGCGGCCCGGGCCCGGATCCGGCGCCATTACGCTATATCCGCCGTTGCCGAGGCGTACACACGGTTGTATGAACCAAAAACCTCCTACACATTTAATAGTAAAGGACGCTGAATGGACCCGAAAATCCATGTGCTTCAGGAAAAGGGGGTGCGCTTTACGCACCCGGAAAGTGTGGAGATCGGTCCGGAAGTGGCAATCGAACGCATTTCAGGACAAGGCGTGGTCATCCACGGCGGATGCCGGATCTACGGAAAAAGCACGTGCGTGGCGGATCATACCGTCCTGGGCGAGGAAGCCCCGGTCACCGTGGTGGATTGCCGGGTGGGTCCTGATGTGCGCTTGAAAGGCGGATTTTTCAAAAAAGCGGTTTTTCTCAAAAACGCCTCCATGGGCTCCGGCGCCCATATCCGGGAAGGTACCATCCTGGAGGAAGAAGCCTCCGGTGCCCATACCGTGGGCTTAAAGCAAACCATTCTTTTTCCTTTTGTAACCATCGGGAGTATCGTCAATTTTTGCGACTGTCTGATGGCGGGAGGGACCAGCCGGAAGGACCACAGTGAAGTGGGAAGCAGTTATATCCATTTCAATTACACGCCGTACCAGGACAAGGCCACCCCGTCGCTGCTGGGGGATGTCCCCAGGGGGGTCATGCTCAATCAGCCCCCCGTCTTTCTGGGAGGGCAGGGCGGGTTGGTGGGGCCCTGTCGCCTGGCCTTCGGCACCGTGATCGCCGCCGGATCCATCTGCCGGAAGGATGAACTCCGACCGAACCGGCTTCTCCATTATGGTTACTCAAGATCTTACAATGTTGAATTCACAAAGGAACTGTTATTAAAGTCTACGCGCATCATTCGTAACAATATTATTTTTATCGCAAATATAATCGCTTTGTCTCATTGGTACCGAAGGGCCCGAAGCCTTTTCTTGACGGATTTGTTTTCAAAAGCATTGCACGAGGGATTGCTGGAAAACATCTCTCTGATTTTGGAAGAACGGGTTTTTCGACTGAAAGACTATCTTCTGAAAACCGCAAGCAAAGAGACCCGTTTTCAAGAAGATACCCTTGAAGAAACCGTTGATGCATTACACGCCGTTGAAGGCGCGATCGCGGACAGGGATGTCTTTTTAAACGCATTCCAGGCATCCATCAGCCGCCACGATAACGACCATGTCTCCGGCATCAAAGGTCTCGATGACACGGGACGCGCCGCCGGGACCGCATGGCTCCAGGATATCGTCGACACGGCTTTTAAACGACTGAGCACTGCCATTGGCATTGATGCGGGCGACAAAGGGATATAAACGCGATGGAACGGATTTTCGGAACCGACGGTATCCGGGGAGAAGCCAACCGTCCCCCCATGACCGTGGAAACGGCGGTTGCCGTGGGTAAGGCGGTTGCACGGCTTTGGGCGCAAAACAACCGGAATTTCATTGTTCTGGGAAAGGACCCCCGGCTTTCCGGGGACATGTTCGAGGCCGCCCTGGTGTCGGGCATCCTGTCCCAGGGGATTGACGCCCGGACCATGGGGATTCTTCCCACCCCTGCCGTCGCCTTTCTCACCACCTCCCTGAACGCCGGTGCCGGCATCATGATTTCCGCATCCCACAATCCTTTCCACGACAACGGCATCAAGATCTTCCGGCCGGACGGGTATAAGCTCTCCGACGCCCAGGAGGGGGATTTGGAGGCGCTGATTCTCAACAATCGGGCGTCAGGGATTTCTCTTTTTTCCGGTCACCGCGTGGGAAAGGTATCCCCGCTCAAAGACGCGGAAGACCGGTACGCGGATTTTTTGCGCCGAACGTTTTCCACGCTGGATCTCAAAGGGATGAAGGTGGTCATGGATTGCTCCAACGGCGCCACGTTTCGGGCGGCGCCCCGCCTCTTTGACACCCTCGGCGCCGCACTCGAATGCATCGCGGTCACGCCTGACGGGGAAAATATCAATGCCGGCTGCGGGTCCCAGCACCCGGAAACCGTTTCCCGGCAAGTGATCCGATGGGGAGCGGATATCGGCTTGGCCTTTGACGGCGACGGGGATCGGCTCATCGCCGTGGATGAAAAGGGCAGGGTGATCACCGGGGACCAGATCATCGCCGTCTGTGCAATGGTGATGAAGAAACACCGTCAATTAAAAAACAACACGGTGGTGACCACGGTCATGAGCAATCTGGGGCTGTGCCACGCGTTCAAGGAAATGGGAATCCGCCACTTCATGGCGCCGGTAGGGGACCGTTATGTCCTTGAAAAGATGATAAAAAGTGGTGCCGTAATCGGAGGGGAGGATTCGGGGCACATGATTTTTCTCTCCCATCACACCACGGGGGACGGTATTCTGACCGCCCTTAAGCTGATCGAGGCGGTGCAGGCGGAATCCAAACCCTTATCGGCCCTGGCGGATATCATGACCGTCTTTCCCCAGGCCCTTTTGAATATCCCGGTGCAGGAAAAGCCCCCGGTGGACTCCATCCCGGAAATCATGGATGCCGTCCGTGCCGCGGAAGCCGAACTCGGGGAGATGGGGCGGGTCCTGGTTCGGTATTCCGGGACCCAGCCCCTGTGCCGCGTGATGGTGGAAGGGCCCACGGATCAAGAAACCCGGGCCCATTGCGAGCGGATCGCGGCGGTGATCCGAAAAAAAATCGGAATGCCGGAACCTATTCCCGGTTCCCCAGGATCCGCAGGAGCATCAGGAACAAATTGATAAAGTCCAGGTACAGGGAAAGGGCCCCGAGGATGGCGCCTTTTCGAACCACTCCGGCGTCGAGCCCGGCCGGTTGCGTCATGGCCATGCCCTTGAGCTTCTGGGTATCATAGGCCGTCAACCCCACGAACACGATGACGCCGATGTAGCTGATGATCATCTGCATCCCCGTGCTGCGGAGGAAAAGATTCACCACCGATGCGATGATGATCCCGATGAGTCCCATGGCCATGAAACTCCCCATGGAGGTCAAATCCCGCTTGGTGCTCATCCCGTATATGCTTGCCGCGACAAAGGTTCCGGCGCAGATGAAAAAGGTCGACGCGATGGATGTCTTTGTATATACGAGAAAAATAAACGAAAGGGTGACGCCGTTGAGCCCGGCGTAGAGGACGAACAAGGCCGTGGCCGTCCCGGCTTGAAGGCGCTGGATCCGCGCGCTGAGATAAAATACCAGGCCCAGCTCCGCGATGATGAGCCCGAAAAAGAGGATCTGGTTGCCGAAGATCAGCCGGACCATCGATGGGCTTCCGGCCACCCCGTAAGCAATGGCGCCGGTCAGGGCGAGCCCCACCGCCATCCAGTTGTAGACGCTGCGCACAAACTCATTGACCCATACCTGGGTTTGTGTTCTTTTCAGCGAAACGGAATCCATAATACCTCCTGATTGGGGTTTTGTTTTACTGATGGACGCATAATAACCTTTTCTGTGCAGATTTCAAGACAAATCCGATGAAGTCCGACGCGGTTTACGAGGGGCTCAAGGATCTGGCCCAACGCCTGGGGATCACGGTGACCGAGCAGAATTTCCGCCGCATGGGGGTTCGGGCCAAAGGGGGGTTTTGCATCGTCAAAGGAAAGCCCATGTTTTTCATCGACAAGAAAAGTCCCTTGGCGGATAAAATCGAAATGCTTTCGGCCCACCTGTCCACACTACCCACGGATCACATCTATCTCGTTCCCGCACTCCGGCGGCACCTTCAGGGCACAGGGAAGGGCACAGAGACGCTGATCCCCGATGAAACCGGTGACGCATAAAAAAGTTAACATAATATATCTTATCAGACGTTAAGCCACCACGCGCCCCATGGATATCTTTACCGACCCCATGCCCCCGACACCGCCGCCGCCCCCGGAGCGCCGGATATTTACCGTATCCGAGTTGACCTCAAAAATTAAATCATTACTTGAGAAGAAGTTTGATTTCATATGGATATCCGGAGAAATATCCGATTTTAAAATTCCGGCGTCCGGCCATTTCTATTTTACATTGAAAGACGAAAACGCCCGAATCCAGGCGGTCATGTTCAAAGGCCAGAATCGACACCTGTCCTTTCATCCCGAAGACGGCATGCAGGTGGTGGGCCTCGGAAGGGTCAGCGTTTATGCGCCCCGCGGGATCTATCAGGTCATTTTCGAACTCCTTGAACCCAAGGGCGTGGGCGCACTCCAGGTGGCCTTCGAGCAACTCAAACGCCGGCTTTACGAGGAAGGCCTGTTCGACGCGCGTTTCAAGAAACCGATTCCCTTTTTTCCGGAAAAAATCGCCGTCATCACTTCTCCCACCGGGGCCGTGATCCATGACATCCTGAATGTGGCCCGGCGCCGGTTCGAAAATATTCGGGTGATGATTCTGCCGGTTTCGGTCCAGGGGGAAGACGCCGCCGCACAAATCGTTTCCGCCATCGAAACCCTGAACGCCGGCGGTCCGGAAGATCAACCCCTAGCGGATGTGGCCATACTGGCCCGGGGCGGCGGCTCCCTGGAGGACTTACAGGCTTTTAATTCCGAGGTCGTGGCCAGGGCGATTTTCAATTCGAAAATTCCCGTTGTCTCGGGTGTCGGCCATGAAACCGATTTTACCATCGCCGATTTTGTCGCCGATCTCCGGGCGCCCACCCCTTCGGCCGCCGCTGAAATCGTCGTCCCGAAAAAGGCGGATTTGATCGTAAAACTCAGAGAATGGGATCTGGCCCTCATCCGGATCATCCGAACTCGCGTCAAAGAAAAGCAACAGCGTCTGAACGAAACCGTTTTGCGCCTCAAAGACCCCCGGAGGAAAATCGCAGACCAGCGCCTCCGGCTGGATGACACCGCATTCCGCCTGGTTCGCACGGCCGAAAACAGAATCCGCATGGAACGCGAAAAATTAAGCTGGCGCACCCAAAACCTTTGCGCCAAGAGTCCGTTGGCGGGGATCTTAAAATATAAAGAAACAATTGAAAAAATAGAAAATAACTTACTGAATATATTTGAATTATATTTTACAAACAAACAAGGGGCCTGCCAGGGCCTCTCCGCCCGGTTGACGGCGCTGGGCCCCATGAACGTCCTGAACCGGGGGTACAGCATCGCCCGGACGTTTCCTGAAGGGCGTATCCTCCGGGATTCGAACCAGGCGGACACCGGAGACGGCGTCGACCTGACCCTGGCCCAAGGAACCCTATTTTGCCGCGTGGAAAGGAAACCAGATGGCGAAACAAACCTTTGAAAGCGCCATGAAACAATTGGAAGAGATCGTCAAGGAGCTCGAAACCGGGGATCTTCCCCTGGAAAAGGCCCTCCAGCGTTTTGAAGAAGGGATGAAGCTTTCCAAGTTCTGTGCGTCGAAGCTCGATGAAACCGAAAAAAAAGTGACCCGGTTGATCCGGGACCACCAGGGCACGGTTGTGGAAACCCCTTTCGTTGAAAACGCGTCAGACCCCCACGATGAACCGGAGTGATCTTTCCGAATATCTCGTCCAAAAGCGGACGGTGATCGAGACGGCGCTGATGGAGATCATGGAAACCTTCATGCCGGAAAAGACCCGGCTGAAGGAGGCGATGATGTATTCCCTCATGGCCGGCGGAAAGCGGATGCGCCCGATTTTATGCATCGCCGCGGCGGAATCCGTGGGCGGCACCCGGGACCATGCCATGGCCGCGGCCTGCGCCGTGGAGATGGTTCACACCTATTCCCTGGTGCATGATGACCTCCCCGCCATGGATGACGACACTCTGCGACGGGGAAAACCCACCTGCCATGTGGTCTTCGGCGAAGCCACCGCCATCCTTGCCGGGGATGCCCTTTTGACGCTGGCCTTTGAAATCCTTGCTTCCAATGGACCCTACCGTGTTCAAAATACGCAAAAGCTTCCCGGGGCGGTTCGGATCCTGGCCCGGGCCGCGGGTCCGGCTGGCATGATCCAGGGGCAGATGGAAGATATGGCCGCCGAAGGCGCCTTCCTGGACTTCGATGCCCTCCGACACCTCCACGCCCTCAAGACCGGAGCCCTCATCGAAGCCTCCGTGGAGCTGGGCGCCGTCCTGGGCCGTGGATCCGCCGGGCAAGTGGCGCGTCTCAAGACATTCGCAGCGCATATCGGGTTGGCCTTCCAGGTGATCGATGATATCCTGAACGTGGAAGGGGATCCCAAGATCATGGGGAAAGCCGTGGGGACGGATCGCCTCAAAAAAAAGAACACCTACCCTTCCCTCTTGGGCGTCGATTCCTCCAGGGCCTATGCGGCACGTTGCATCGATTCCGCCTTGCAGGTCTTGTCGGGGTTTGATAACAAGGCGGATCCCCTACGGGCCATCGCCGCTTATATCCTTGAACGGAAGCGATGAAGGATCATTTGAAAGGAGGCGTGAAAAACACTTTGGGTTTATTGGAACGTATCGAATCACCGGCGGATCTCAAGGAGTTGTCCCGGGCGGAGCTCCCGGCTCTTGCCCGAGAGATTCGCAAACGCATCGTGGAGGTGGTCTCCAACAGCGGCGGCCATCTCGCCCCCAGCCTGGGTGCCGTCGAAATCGCCATCGCCGTCCATTACGTCTTTGAAAGCCCCAAGGACCGGATCCTCTGGGACGTGGGGCACCAGGCCTACGCCCACAAACTGATCACCGGACGACGGGACCGCTTTCACACCCTGCGGCGCCACGGGGGACTCTCCGGATTCACCAAAATGAGCGAAAGCCCCCATGACGCCTTTTCCACCGGCCACAGCAGCACCTCGGTTTCGGCCGGGCTGGGGATCGCCTGCGCCAAAGAGCTGAAAGGGGAAAAATCCAAGATCGTGGCGGTCATCGGCGACGGCTCCATGACCGCCGGGCTGGCCTATGAGGGGTTGAACCAGGCCGGAGATCTTCAGAAGGATCTCATCGTCATCTTAAACGACAACGAAATGTCCATCTCCAAAAACGTGGGGGCTCTTTCCTCATTCCTTTCCCGCACGTTTTCCAAAAAACGCCTCCTGGAACTCCGCAAGGACCTGGGGGAGTTTTTGAAATCGGTCCCCCGCTTCGGCGACGACATCTACCAGTTCGCCAAGCGCTGGGAGGAATCCCTCAAATCCTTCATCACCCCCGGCATGCTCTTTGAAGCCTTTAATTTCAATTATTTCGGACCCATCGACGGCCACAACCTGAATCATCTCATCGACATCCTGGGGAACATCAAGTATCTGGATGAACCGGTCCTGCTCCATGTGTCCACAAAAAAGGGAATGGGGTATCCTCCGGCCGAATCGAATCCCACCTACTTTCACGGTGTGGGGTGCTTCGAAATCAAAACCGGGAACTGCATCGATCACCCGAGTCCCGTCCCCACGTATACCCATGCCTTCGGGAAGGCCATGGTGGCGCTGGCCCGGCAAGACCCCCGGATCATCGCCGTCACCGCCGCCATGCCGGAAGGGACCGGATTGACGGCCTTTTCTGAAATCTTTCCGGAACGTTTTTTCGACGTGGGCATCGCCGAACAGCACGGGGTGACGTTTGCCGCCGGCCTAGCCACCGAAGGCCTGAAGCCGGTCGTCGCCGTTTATTCCACATTCCTCCAGCGCGCCTACGACCAGATTCTCCATGATGTCTGCATCGAATCCCTCCCCGTCGTTTTTGCCCTGGACCGGGGCGGTATCGTCGGAGAAGACGGGATGACCCACCAGGGACTCTTCGATCTGTCCTATCTGAGAGCCCTTCCGAACATGATCGTCATGGCTCCCAAGGATGAAAACGAACTCGGCCGCATGCTGGCCACCGCCATTGACCACGACGGTCCCATCGCCGTCCGCTACCCCCGGGGAACCGGCGCCGGCGTCCTAATCGATGAAACATACCCGGTGTTGCCCATCGGGAAAGCCGAAGTCCTCGAAGAAGGGGAGGATGTCCTGATCCTGGCCATGGGGCGGTCGGTTCAGGAAGGATTGAGGGCCTGCGCCACCCTGAAGCGTGAGGGCATTTCACCCGCCCTGGTCAACTGTCGTTTCGTAAAGCCCCTGGATACAGCCCTCATCGCTTCCCTCGCGGAGCGGATCCACGCCATTGTCACGCTGGAAGAAAACGCCCTTCACGGCGGATTCGGAAGCGCGGTCCTGGAATTCCTTTCGGATCAGGGGCTCCTCCGTCACTGCCGTGTGGTCCGCATGGGTATCCCCGATGTATTCGTGGAACACGGGAGCCAGGATGTCTTGCGGGCCAAGTACCGCATCGATGCCCCGGCCGTCGTGGAGGCCGTAAAACACCTTTTATCCGGCCCATCCGACCGCTGACACATCCTTCCTTCATTTTTCTTGATCCTTCATCGTAAAAACGCGCATTTCACCTCCACCTGTTTTCACCCTCACCCCAACCCTCCCTCAAGGGAGAGGGAGATTTCGGGTTTTTACGAGCTTATCAAGGAAGATGGAATCGTAAAGTTGTTGTTTTAACACTAGTGTATTAATTTAAGAACGAATGGATAAGGCCAAAAAACGACTGGACATGCTTGTTGTGGAAAAAGGTCTGGCCGATACCCGGGAGCGCGCCCGGCGGTTGATTCTTTCCGGGAGTATCCAGGCCGACGGCCGGCCGGCGGACAAACCGGGAGCTATGTTTGCGCCTAAGACCCGGGTCGCTCTGGTGCGCCCCCCAAGGTCCTACGTGAGCCGGGGAGGAGAGAAGCTGGCCGGCGCCCTGGACGCCTTTGCCCTGGATGTTTCCGGGTGGACCTGCATGGATGTGGGGGCTTCCACCGGGGGCTTTTCCGATTGCCTCCTCCAGCGGGGGGCCGCCCGGATCTATGCCGTGGATGTGGGCTACGGCCAACTGGCCTGGAAACTTCGCACCGATCCCCGGGTGACGGTTTTGGAACGAACCAACATCCGCCATCTTCCGGAAACCGCCGTCCCCGAACCCATGGATTTCATCGTCGTGGATGTATCCTTCATTTCGCTGAAAATCGTCATCCCCGCCGTACGCCGGTTTATGCACCCCAAGACCGTCGTCGTGGCCCTGGTGAAGCCCCAGTTCGAGGTGGGGAAAGGAATGGTGGGAAAAGGCGGCGTGGTCCGGGACCCGACGCATCACGAGGCGGTTTTGAAGGATGTCATTGCGTTTTTTTCCGCCCGGGGGATGTCCTGCAGCCGCCCGGTGCCTTCTCCCCTTTTGGGTCCCAAGGGTAACCGGGAATTTTTTTTACGACTTGAAGTGCCGCCCATGGATCTTGACTTTTCACATTCGGATCGATAGAAAGGCCGATATTTTCAATTCCTAAGAACGAGGAAGGATGGACTATGACAATGCACTTGAGAAACATTGCGCTGGTGGGTCACGGCGGATCCGGGAAAACAACCTTGGCGGAAACCCTGCTCTTTACCGCCGGAGTCCTTTCGCGACTGGGGCGGGTGGAAGACGGGAATACGGCGATGGACTTCGAGCCCGAAGAGCTGAAGCGCCAAAGCAGTATCAGCAGCGCATTTCACCAGTATACCTGGGCCAAACGGGTCGTCAATGTCGTCGATACACCGGGAGACCAGAATTTCTTTGCCGATACCCGCAATTGCATTCAGGCGGCCGACGGGGCCCTTTTGGTCATCGACGCGGTGGACGGGATCAAGGTGCAGACCGAGCTGGCCTGGGACCTTGCCGCCGAGTTTCATCTTCCTTGCACCATTTTCATCAACAAGCTGGATCGGGAACGCGCCGATTTCAACCGTGTCTATGAAAGCGTGACGGAAGCCTTTTCCCCGAAACCCGTTCTTTTGCAACTGCCCATCGGATCGGAGTCGGAATTCAACGGCGTGGTGGACCTGGTTCGGATGACGGCGTTTACATATGATTCCGGCGGAAAACGGAAAGAAATTCCCATCCCCGAGACCTTGAAGGACCCAGCGGAAACGGCCCGGGAGAACCTCATCGAATCCGTGGCGGAAGCCGACGATGCCCTCCTGGAACGGTACCTGGAGGGGGAAACCCCTTCCGGCGACGAAATTCGAGACGCCTTGAAGCAAGGGCTTTTTTCCAGGAGTCTGATCCCGGTCTTTTGCGGCAGCGTCCTGAAAAACGTGGGCATCGATCTGCTGATGGACATGATATCGGAATATTTCCCTTCGGCTGCGGAACGGGGTCCCTGGCAGGGGATCGATCCGGAAACCGAAGAGACCGTGGAACAGCCGCCGGATTCGAACGCCCCTTTTTCCGGACTGGTTTTCAAAACCGTCACCGATCCGTATTACGGCCGGCTTTCCATTTTCCGGGTGGTTTCCGGGACCATCGGCGGAGACGGCGCCTTTTTCAACGGGAACAAGGGCATCAAGGAACGGTATTCCCAGTTGCTCCAACTGGCGGGCCGGGAACAAAAGCCCATCACCGAAGCCGGCCCGGGCGCCATCGTGGCCGTGGCCAAACTCAAGGAGACGGGTACCGGAGACACCCTGTGCAGCGAGACCCGAAAAATCCGTTTTCCCGTGGTGGAACCCCCGACCCCGCTCATTTCCTTTGCGGTGAAACCCAAATCCACGGGGGATGAGGACAAGGTGTTCAGCTCGCTGGCGCGGGTCAACGAAGAAGACGTGGGACTGGCACTGACCCGAAACGCCGAAACCAAGGAGATCCTGCTGTCCGGGGCGGGGCAGGTGCACATCGAGACCACCGTGGAGAAACTCAAGCGGAAATTCGGCGTGGAGGTGGTCCTGGAGCTTCCCAAAATCCCGTATCGGGAGACCATCAAGAAGAAGGTCCGGGTTCAGGGGCGGCACAAAAAACAAACAGGCGGCCACGGCCAGTTCGGGGACTGCTGGATCCAGCTGGAGCCGCTTTCCCGGGGAGGCGGGTTTGAATTCGTGGACGCCATCGTGGGCGGCGTCATCCCCCGCCAGTATATCCCTGCGGTGGAAAAGGGGATCGTGGAATCCGCCCTAAGAGGCGTATCGGCCGGATTTCCGTGCATCGATTTCAGGGTGACCCTGGACGACGGATCCTACCACGCGGTGGATTCCTCCGAAATGGCCTTTAAAATCGCGGGTTCACTGGCCTTCCGGAAAGCCGCGGAACAGGCCCAGCCGGTCCTCCTGGAACCCATCATGGAGGTCACCATCACCGCCCCGGACGAATACATGGGGGATATCATGGGGAACCTGAACAGCCGCCGGGGACGGGTTCTGGGAATGGACTCCAAAGGAAAAAATCAGGTGATCCGGGCCCATGTACCCATGGCGGAGTTTTTGACCTATGCCCCGGATCTCAACTCCATGACCGGCGGCCGCGGCACATACACGATGAAATTCTCCCATTACGACGAAGTTCCGGCCCAACTGGCCCAGAAAATCATCGAACAGACCAAAAAGGACGCCGAGTAAAAACAAACGGCATTCCGGCCGGGGAGAAAGGCTGCCGAATGCCGCACCACTTCCTTCCCGGGAGCTCCCTGCTTCCGGGAAGCCCTTCTTGAGACCTTTGCAAAACGCCCCTTTTTGCCCAATTTCTGCGTCAGGCTCAAATTTTAATCCTCGAAATACTCAATGTATTCCTGTGGTTAAAATTTTCGCCTTCCTTGAACTTGAACAAAAATGAACATTTTTCAAAGGTCTCTTCTTGCATCCGCCTTCCCGATTTCCTGATTTTTTTCCCCTTCCCCTTCCCCTTCCCCTTCCCGTTACCGCCTTTCCAGGCCGCACATTTTTTCGGCGGCCGCATCCAGCATCCCCTTGATCCCCCCCATCCGGCGCGGTGTTTTTCCCAGCGCCTGTTCCCACACGGCATCATCTTCCATGCAACAATAGACCGTCGTCTCCGGAGCGGTCTCCCGGATCCGTTTGACCATTTCCCGGTACAGTTGAATACGTAACGGCTTGAAATAGCGCATCTTTTGGTCCAATCCCCGAATGAATTCCCCGTAAATCAGCTTGGAATCCGGGTGCCGTTTTTGGATAACGGGCTTGAGTTCCGGGGGAAAACGGAAGGCCCCGAGGCTGATCCATACGATGTTTTCCGGACGCACCGAAGCAAACAATCGATCCACTACGCCGATGTATTCCGCCTCACACCCCTCGTAGAGGACCAGAGGGTCAAAGTGAAACGCCAAAGGATACCCTTCCCTCTGGCATCGACGGGCGGCGGCAAGCCGTTTTGAAAGGGGTGCACTCCCCTGCTCCTCCGCCGCGATGACGCGGGGGGTGTTCAGGGACCATGCAACGATGGTCTTTCGGTGATGCGCCAACCCTTCCAGGGCGGAGATGTCCGCCGTCTTGGTCTTGAGCTCCAGGGCGCAGGAAGATTGTTTTGAAAAAGCCGACACCAGGATTTTGGAAAGATCGGTCCACGGATCCCAAATGAGGCTGTCCGTAAACTCCCCGGTGCCGATTCTGTGGATCCCGGGGGACGCAAAGGCCGCTTTCAACTCGGCCAGCATTTCTTCTATATTCACGAAAAAGGTCAACACCGGCGGATGGAAATACGCCTGCAGGATACAATAGCTGCAATCCATGGTGCAGTAAGTCCCCACGTGAAGAATTTTGTACCCGCAGCAGTTGTAAGCCCGGGTTCCGGGACAGGCCCTGACAAACGCCCCCTGGTTGCGGATCAGGATCAGGGTGTGCTTTCCCTTGGCAATGGGATCCGGGTCCTTCAGGATGTCGGCGTAGGCGTCCTGAACGTCGGTGATGATCTTTGGAAAAAGGGATAATTTGGATTGGATGGTTTTGACCCGCTGAAGGGATTTCACCGAGTCGTGGACATAAAGGGTGGAAATAGAGGTCATCAGCATGGTATTCACTTGAACCCTGGAACCCTCGGCTCCTGGAACCCTAAAGCGACCGGCTCCAGCCGGTATGTAGTTTACTTTTCATCACGTCAGCCCGGTAAAGTCGAAGTCGAGCTTGGACTGGAATTTTTCGGTCCGCTTGAAAATTTCTTTCAGCATGGTTTGTTCGATCCGGGACAGCTTCTTGGGAACAACATAGTTGTCCGGTTTTTCGTTTTCTTCGATAATGGCGGTGATCTGACGTACGAAACGCAGCTGCATCAAAAAGCTGTAGGCCTGTTCCAATTCGTGGTACTCCTCCCGGGATAACACGCCTTTCAGGAAGAGCCGGTGCAGTCGCTCCTGGGTATTGGTCTCTTCGATCCGGTGATTGAGGGCGTAGATCCGGGCGAAATCCACGATGGGCATCATGGCGTCCTTGATATTGAAGGCATCCCGGTGTTCCCCCTTGGATTCCACCACAAAATTGCGGAAAAATCCCAGGGGGGGCTTGAAATGCAATGCATTCTGGGTGAGGTGCCGGAAAAAACCGACCCATCCGGAAAGGGAATCAAACAGGTGCTTTTGCAAATCCTCCACCAGCGCCATTTCACCGAAAGCGCCCCGAAAATCGAAAAAGATGCTGGATTGAAGGAGGTCTTCGGCTTCGGCCGTATGAATCCAGTGTGAGAAATACTGTTTCCATACCGAAAGGGGCTGGCACCACTTGGGGTTCATGGCCATGACGCCCCCTTCACAAAAGGCATACCCCGCCTGGTCGAGCCAGGTGCATACTTTTTCCCCGAAGGCCTCAAAATACGTCTGAACCGTTTTTCGGGAATCACTGGAGACATCCGTATACACGATGGCGTTGTCCTGGTCCGTCTTGAGGGTCTGTTCTTTTCTCCCCTCGCTTCCCATGATCATGAAGACAAAGGGGCAAGGCGGTTCCCCCATGGCGTCAAGGGTGAAACGGATCAGTTTCTGCAGGATCGCATCCGAAATGGTGGTGACCAGGCGGTTGATGATCTTGGACTTGGCTCCGGAATTGATGAGGCTCTGGATGACCCACGGGAGACGTTTGTGGGCCTCCGTGATGCTTTCCAAGTCCCCGGCGGTGCTGATCTCCCGGATCATGAGGAGGGGGGAATGCCCCTGTGCGGCCAGAAGATCACCGTTGGTGACCACCCCTACCACCTTTCCGCCCTCATCGGTGGCCGCCAGGTGCTTGACGTTTTGTTGCATCATGGTCATGAGGGCTTCGAATACCAGGGCCTGGGCGGGAATGGAGACCAGCGGGGTCGACATGATCCGGGAGACCGGGGCATGGACATCCATCCCCGCGGCAATGACTTTCCGCCGGAAATCGTTGTCCGTCACCAGGCCGATGAGGTCTCCATCCGGGTTTTTCACAAAGATGGAACTGCATTTTTCCCGGCTCATGACGGCGGCCGCTTCCTGGATGGAGACATCTTCCCCGCAGATCACCAAGTCTTTGGTGAGGTGAAGGGAAATGGGCTGATCGAAAAACTGGGCTTCGTCCCGGGGACGGAAGGACTTCTTGATGACGGCGGCGTAGGACTGGTCCAGCATCCGTTTTCCGAAAACATCGGTGAAGTATTCGGAAAAGGACGGGAATCGCCGGCAAAGGTCAATGAATTCCGCTTTTGGAAGCGTGTAAAAAAAAGTTTCTTCCAACGTTTTCAAGGACCGCACGGCGATGCCGTCGTTGATGAGGATGGAGATCCCTCCGAAAATGGCCCCCTCTCCCAGAACCCCCCTGAGGATTTTTTGCTGGTTCTGCTCGTAGTACCGCTCGGCGGCGCCTTTTTGAATAATGTGCAACTGTTCCACCCGGTAGATTCCCTGGATGAAGACCCGTTCTTCCGGCGGGTATCGGACGATGGATATCTGTTTGGAGACCCGTTCCAGTTCTTCTTCGGGGAGAAAAGAAAACGGCGCCAGTCCGGACAGGAACGCAAAGATCTGATTGGCGGCCACCACGGCGGCGTAGGAGACGTCCATCATGCGCCGGCTGAAAAGGTCTGCAAAGTGTTCATACAATGTATTGTACCGGCGGCAAAGATCCATGAACACGTCTTTCGGAATCCGATAACACTCGGTATCCGCCTTGGCCTTTACGGTACGGATGGCGTTTCCTTCGTTCATCAGGATCGAGATGCCGCCGAAAATCTCTCCCCGGTTCAGCACGTTTGTCAGAATCTTTTCCCCTTCTCCCGTGTCGTAATAGATTTCAAGGGCCCCTTCCCTGATGATGTGCACGGCATCCACGCGGGAACGCTTCTGGGTAAAAAGGGTTTTTCCCCGGGGATAACGCTTCACCGTCACCAAACCGGCGATACGCCGGACCTCGGCTTCCGGGAGGGATTCGAAGAGGGGCCTTTCCGATAGAAAGGCAAAGGCGGTCTCGCTCATCCTCAATACCGCTTCCGGGCGTAAAAGGTCGTTTGAGAAAGGGTTCTTGCCTCCTTGAGGGTGTGGATCCCCATCTGCTCCAAAAGCGCCATCAGCTTGAGAAAGATTTCACCCGTGACGATGGAATCCCCCAGGGCCGTGTGCCGGCCCATGATGCTGACGCCCAGACGGCGGGCGATCGTTTCCAGGTGATGATTCTCCTGGGCCGGGTGAATGGCGGCGGAAAGCAAAAGCGTGTCCAGGACCGGATTGGTGAAGCGCACCCCGGCCGCTGCTTCTTTCATTTGAATGAGCTTCATGTCAAAGGCGGCGTTATGCCCCACCAGTACGGTCCCTTCCGCAAAACGATGAAACGAGGGAAGGACCTGTTCGATGGAAGGCTGAGATTTGAGCATCTCCGGGGAAATACCGTGAATTCGCGTGGATGACGGCGGGACAGGACGTTTCGGATCCACGAGCTGGTCGAAGACGTCTTCTTTGAGGAGGCGGCCGTTGACGATCCGGACCGCACCGATGGAGATGATTTCATCTCCGCCCCGCAAATCAAGGCCGGTGGTTTCGGTGTCAAATACGGTAAAGGGGATCTCCCGAAGGGGGCATGCGTCCATTTCGGAATCCTGCCCGTAATGATCGAAAAGATCGAAATCGAAAAATTCGGGCCGGCTTCCGGGCGCAAGGGTCAATGGGGTTCGGAGGCGCTTTCCTTCAATGCCCCGGGCTTCGGGGAAAAGGAGTCTCAGTGCGGCAGTGCCGGTGTCCTTTTTTTCCGGAAGGGGAAAGAGTTCCGCATCATGGTGCCGGAGGATTTCCCCCAGCGGGAGAAGAAACGTTTCATTGTTCACGGAAAGGGTTTCCGCGTCCCATTGATTGAGGGTCTCCATGCCGACGGGCGGTCCGGGCCAATGGATATCCAGGCATATAAAACCGTCTTCCATCCCCAGTGCAAGGGAGAATCGCGGTTTTCCCGGCCTGCCGGGTCCCTTTTCCCTTTCCCCGCCAAAGGCGTGGTCCTTCAGCCGGTACAGCAAAAAGAGCATGGCCAAAAGGGCGGAATACGTATCCAGTTCGATCCACACTTCCAGGGGTTCTCCCTTGATTTCCACTTGGATGCCGAGTTTTGCCTGGGCCTGGCGTTTCACCGCTTCCAGGAAATCGCATGCCGCGGTTTTCGTCCGGGGCCAGCGAATAAACAGCCGGGACGAGTATTTGGAAGCGGCGTCGTTGACCCGGTCTCCGATGGCCAACGACGCATGATGGATGATTCCCTGGAACCGCTCCCGCTTTTCTTTTTCCATATTCGGATAGGTGATCATGGCTTCGGCGGCGGAACGAATGGCGGCCAGGGACGTTCGGATTCCGGTGGTCAACCCCTGGAAGAGCCCGTCGATTTTCGCCTCCTTTTCCATGCCTTCGGTGATATCTTCGAGAATCAGGGCGAATCCGGTGCAGATCCGCTCGCATGCGTCCAGAACGGGGACCACTTCCACCGTGATCAGGTTTCCGATCGGAGACACGATGACGAAACGGGAGGACACGTCCGGTTCATTCCGATCCAGCTTGAATGCGATTTCATCCAGGGCATGGACGATGCGGCTTTTTTCCATGACGCCGAATATGGAGCGCCCCAGCCCGATGAAATGCCCCGGCCGGCAGGAAAGGTCCGGGCCGGAAGATTCCGGTTCGGCCTCGAGGAATTGGCGGGTCTGTTTGTCGTACAGCAGGATCTGCCCTTCCGCATTGCAAATCATGACCCCCTGGGGCAACTCGGAAAGGATGGCGGCAAAGATGTTTCGTTCTTCTTCGATTTCGGTGCGGGCCAACCCGATCTTTTCATCTACGTCCCGTTGCAGGCTTTCCATCCGATCGGCCCATTCGTTCAGGAGTCGGGCCACTTCCACGAACCATTGCCCCCCCTCTTTCGAAATCCGGTGGAAAGGATTCACCGACTGGATGACTTGAATCTCTTCCGTGAGGCGCTTGATGGGAAGGATGTATAGATGGAAGATGCCGTCCAGGATCAATCCGAGTCCGAGCAAAAGGATGAATCCGGCCCCGAAAAAGTAGATGAAACGGGCCTTGACGACCTCCAAAAAGAGAGTCTTTTCATCCAGGGCCAACTGGTGCCAGAACAAAAGGGCGATGAACCCCACCGTCACCAGGGTAAGGATGAGGGCGGCGGCGGAAAACCACCAGAATTGTCGCGTCGTCTTCATGTTGCATTTTCCAGGAGTGCCCTGACCTTGGTGATGATTTCCGTGTTGGAAAAGGGCTTGATGATGTATGCGTCGGCCCCCAGCACCATTCCCTTGGCCACATCCACATCCCGTCCCTTGGCGGTGAGAAAGATGATCTTGATGTCCCGCCACTCTTCGTTCAAACGCATGATCTGGCAGACTTCGAATCCATCCATGCCCGGGAGCATGATGTCCAGAAGCACCAGGTCCGGCCGCCACCGGGAAATCGATTCCAGGGCCTCTTCTCCGCTGTAGGCCACATCCACGGTATAGCCGCTTTGTTCCATCAGAAACTGCAAGGGGACAACGATGTTGGGTTCGTCATCGACGATGAGTATCTTATTGGACATAGAAGGAGCCTTTTGTCAATGATCGGTCGGGAGAGGAAACGAAAACGGTGCGGATGATCCGAAAGGCGCGGGGAACACGCCGGGGATGTTGACGCGCACATCCGCCCCTGGAAGCCGTGAAAGGGTTGAGGCGGCCGGAAGCAAAGACTCCCGGCCGCCGTTTTTTCATGGGATCAGGTTATCCCCACAATCCCATGCCGAAGCTTGCGGTGAACAGGATGCAAAAGGCCACAATGCCGATCATCCAAAGATCTTCCGATTTCATATACACCTCCTTGAAGCAACGGGGTTTAGGCTTCCTTGACCACGATCATGGTATCCGTCTCGGCGCGTTCGATCTGCGTCGCCGAAGTGGTGGCCATCTCGGCCTTGAAGCACAGCGCCCACATCATGATGATGCCCAGGATCCACCAGAAAATCTGCCAGGACCACAGGGGCGGGAACCCGGCAAAGGAAAAGGCGCTGTTGCCCAGAACAACGGCCGGTCCGATGGCGAAGAAGTACCACACCGGGACCGCAATCTTCATGACGTTCCGCCATTTCTGCCCGGATTCCGTGGGGCCGTCGATGCTGTCGAGGTAGGCGCGCACCTCGTTTTGTCGCTTCACGGTCTCTTCATTGTCTTTCACGCCCAGGCCCCGGAAGATATACGCCACCACCAGGCCGATAAAGGTCCCCCAGAAGGCGCAGTGCATGGAAAGAGGATACGTCCAGACGTAGTAGGTCAAAAAGACCGAGATCATCCCGGCGAGGACCCCCAACGAGGCGCCGATGCTCGGGAAACGGAACCCCCAGTGGACCCCCATGAGATAGACGTACATGACGAACCCGAAGGCAGTGGCCAGGGCCCCCAGGATGACCAGGGCCGCCTTGGAGGTAAGCCCCACCCACAGGGCCGCGGCGGTGACGAAGGTGGCCAGGAGCCGGTTGACCCAGATCTGTTCCGAGTGTCCGGCTTCCATCTTGCGGATGTATCTCCAGTACACGTCCCGGAGCAGGATGGTGCCGCCGGTGCCGATGTACGGCGCCGCCGTGGAATGGATGGCCGCGATGGCGCCCATGAAGACCAGGCCCAGCACAACGGGCGGGAGGAACTCCATCATGAGCTTGGGCACCACGTCGCTGTCCTTGGCGATTGAAAACAGCGATCCGTCGGACATGGTGTACCCCGTAAGTTCGAGCACCCGGGCGCCCATGCCCTGGAAAGCGGTGAAGTAAAACAGGGCGAAGCCCACCACGAAGGTGGACATGAAGGCCTGCTGCCAGGCCAGGGGTTTCGGGGACTTGATTCCGAAGTTCCACAGCGTAAAGGCCGGGGAGGACTGGATCCCCATGAGGGCGAACATATAGGTGAGCACCATGACCGCCGTCCAGGCGGTTTCGCCCTCTGCACCGGCGAGACCGAAATTGATCACCCGGGGGACTTCCAGCATACGGAACTTCAAGTCATCGGGCCATGCCGCCATTTTCTGTCCAAAAGCGGCCCACCCGCCGATGGCATCCGAGGTAACGACGAAGAAACCCAAAAGGATGATCCCGCCCACCAGGAGGACGAACTGGATGACGCCCACCCAGGTGGAGGCCCGCAATCCGCCGGCGACCACGTAAAACCACACGATGAAGGCCATGAAGATGGCGCCGAAGGTGACCGGGACGCCCGCCACCCAGTGAAACAGGGCCGCCGAGGCCATGAGCTGCACCGCGGAATAGAACATGGAATATAAAAAGGCGGTGAAGACCGTGAGCCACCGGGCGAACTCCGAATTATAGTAATACGAGAACATGTCCCCGGGGGTGACGAACCCGTAGCGTTTCCCCATGAGCCAGTTCCGTTTTGCAAAAAACGTCCCGGTGATGGGGATGGTCAGGACATAAAAGGACGCAAAGGCGTACGCCAGACCGTCCCGCCAGATCAGCCCCGGATGGCCGATGAAGGTCCATCCCGAAAACGAGGCGGCGGTGGCCGCCATCAGGAAGGCGATGAAGGGGATGGACCGGCCGGCGATGGCGTAGCCCGAGGAGGTCTTCTCCGTAAAATACCCCTTCAGCCCCCAGTAAAATGCATAGATGATGTAAATTCCCAAAAAGATATAAACCCAAGTGGTTTGACCCATAGCTGCCTCCTATGTTCTCCGATGATAGAGTTGGTCGAACATGGCATCATTTACCGGATACGGACTTTTCATCACCTCCTTTTTATGAATTTGAGTCCCTTTGTTTGGTTGCCTATTCTTCTTTCCTTCCTTTAAATACTGGAACCGGTTCCGGGAGGATCATCTCCCGGAACCGTCTCATCATGATTTTATCACCATTTCCTTGATCTGTTCCACGATCTCCGGGTTGGCCAGGGTGGTGACGTCGCCCTCCGGCTGCTTGTTGGACAGCGCCCCCAGAACCCGGCGCATGATCTTTCCGGACCGGGTCTTGGGCATGTCCGGAACGATCCAGACATGGCGCGGCTTGGCGATCTTCCCGATCTCGCGGACGATGGCGTCCATCACCTTCTTTTCGATCTCCGCACTGGCCTCGTACCCCGGTTTAAGACTGATATACAGGTCCGGCTCCCGGCCCTTGATCTCGTGGGCCACGGGAACCACGGCGGCCTCGGCCACCTCCTCCACCACGAGGGCCGCGGATTCGATCTCCTTGGTTCCCAGCCGGTGCCCGGAGACGTTGATGACGTCGTCGATGCGTCCCAGGATCCGCACGTACCCGTCGGAGGCCACCACGGCCGCGTCCCCGGTCATGTAGGGCCAGTCGCGCCAGTCTTTGGAGTCGGGGTTCTTACAATACCGTTCGAAGTATTGGCGCACGAAGCGGTCCCGGTCGCCCCAAATGGTCTGGAACATGCCCGGCCACGGGTTCTGGATGCAGATGTTCGCGGCCTTCCCGGTGCCGGTCTCCACCACGTTCCCTTCTTCGTCGTACACGACGGGGTGGATCCCCGGTACGCCCGGTCCCGCGCTCCCCGGTTTCATGGGGGCCAGGGCCGGCAGCGTGCTGCACAGAAACCCGCCGGTTTCGGTCTGCCACCAGGTGTCCACAATGGCGGCCTCCCCCTTCCCCACCACTTCGTAATACCATTTCCACACCTCGGGCTCGATGGGCTCGCCCACGGTGGTCATGTGTTTGAAGTGATAGTTGTATTTCTTGGGCTCGTCGGGCCCGATCTTCCGCAATGCCCGGATGGCCGTGGGGGCGGTATGGAAGATGTTCACGTCAAGCTCCTGGGCGATGCGCCAGGGACGACCCGGATCCGGGTAGTTGGGGATCCCTTCGTAGACCACGCTGGAAGCGGCGATGGCCAGCGGCCCGTAGACGATGTAGGAATGCCCCGTGATCCACCCGATGTCGGCCATGCACCAGTACACGTCCGTGGGATGGATGTCCTGGACGTATTTGGAGGTCCCGGCCGTGTAGGCCAGGTATCCGCCGGTGCTGTGCTGGCATCCCTTGGGTTTGCCTGTGGTCCCGCTGGTGTACATGAGAAATAGCGGATCGGCGGCGTCCATCCGTTCCGGCTCCACCCGGGCCCCGTAATGGTCCTTGAGAACGTCGTTGACAAAGTAATCCCGCCCGTCCTTCATGGGGGTCTGGGCGCTGTATTTCCCGGGATACCGCTGCCAGATCAGGACCTTGTCTACCTTCTGGCCGTCTTTTTCCGCGGCCGCCACGGCCTCATCCGCCTTTTCCTTGTGATCGATGAGGGTGCCGCCCCGGTAGTAGGCATCCATGGTGATGAGGACCCGGCTCCCCGAATCCACGATGCGGTCGGCGCAGGCTTTCCCGGAAAATCCCCCGAAGACCTGGGAATGGATGACCCCCAGGCGCGCGCAGGCCAGCATGGTGATGGGAAGCTCCGCGGTCATGGGGAGATGCAGGGTGACCCGGTCCCCCCGTTTGAGGCCCGCGAAATCCCGCAGCAGCGCCGCCGTTTCGTTCACCCGGACATAGAGCTCCTGGTAGGTGATGTGTTCGATCTTTTCATTTTCCGGCTCCGGGACAAAATGGATGGCCGCCTTGTTCTTGTACTCCTTGAGGTGCCGGTCCACGCAATTGTAGCTGGCATTGATCTTCCCGCCCACGAACCATTTGAAACACGGCGCATCGGAGGTGTCCAGCATGGTGTGCCAGTACTCGTACCACGTGAGCATGTCCGCGTATTCTTTGAAGCAGTTGGGGAAATTGTCCAGGGAAAACCGGTCGAAAATGGTCTCGTCCGCCATGTTCGCCTGGGCAATGAATTCCGTTGACGGGTAGATATACTTTTCCTCTTGCCAGTGTACGGCGATTTGTGCCTCGGACGTTTCTACTACTTCTCTTTCCGCCATAAATCACATCCTCCTTGGTTGGTTGATGATTGACCCTCGGGATGGTTATTGACGCTGCCGGTTTGAACCACCTCCTTTCCCGATCGGAATACGGGGAACAGTTTGACGATGCGGTCTAGATTCATCCGTTACCGAAGAAAACGGTCGTAAAAAGGGATTGAATCGCCTCCCTGCCCCGCAAAGGGTGATTTCCGTTTCGCTCCAACCTGCGAAGCACTGCCGTCAGGCAGAACCTGCAGGGAATACGCGCGCTGTTGCGGGTCAGGCACAAACGCCCCGCCAGAATATTTCAAAGGCCAAATCAAGCGTCGGCTTCAGGTAATTTTTGTTGTCGTCGATGATTTTCTTACTTTCTTCCCAAAGAACGATTCCGGAAAAAAGGGCCCACAGAGAATCGGCCATGGCCGTGGGATGCCGTTCGATGAACCGTTTTTCCTTGATGCCTTCTTCAAAGACACGGGCCATGGACCTGAGGGATTTTCGGGACAACGTTTTGATTTCCTGAATGAGTTCGTCGGACAGGTTTTTGAGCGTTTCGCTGGATTGCAGGTGGAACATGTTGATGAGCACCAGAGGATCGAAATCGTAGACGTCATACAGCGCCTTTTTGAGGAAATGAAACTTTTTTTCAACGGAAAGCGTCCGTTTTTGTTCCAGTTCTTCCAAACGGATATTCAAGAACTGGAGCATCCGAAGGGACAAAGAGGCAAAAAGCTCGTCTTTGTTCCTGAAATACAGATAGAGCGTCCCCGGGCTGAGCTCGGCTTCCTTGGCGATGTCTTCCATGGTGCTTTTCTCCAGGCCTTTGGCGCTGAAAACGCGCCGGGCCGCCACCATGATCTGCTGCCGCCGCCGTTCCCTTTCCCGCCCCTTTCTTTCCTGTATTCCCATAATATATTGAATTGAATTTAGTCGTTCAAGTGACCTATATTTCCTATTTTTGTTTTAGTCAAGAAAAAAATGCCGATTTTGGGGTTGCCAATGGAGCCAAAAAGGGTTTAAGGTGCAGCCGGTATTTTAAAGGCTTTTCCACTGAGAAAAAGGAACCGATCGCCGTGCAATTCCAATGGCCCGACCTGAAAACCTATCCCCCCACCGTCCGCAGAGGAATTCTGCTGTTGTGGGGCGGTTGGGCCCTTCACTTCTATTTCTATTTTTTTATTTATCTCAACCCCGACGTTCCCCCCAGAAATATGTATCTTCAGTTGGCCGTGGGGATCGGGATCTGTTATCTTGTGGGAATTATCAGGAAATGGGCCCGGGCTCTGAGCCTCTTTTTCAATTTTGGGATCCTGTTATTTCACACCGTGGTGAGCGTTTTGGCCTTTTCTAACCAAAATTTTCAATTGGCCCTGGTTACCGGGGTCACGGCGGGACTTTTCGCCGGTTCCACCTATTATTTGATGAAAAAAGAGACCGCCGCGTTTTTTGCCCAGCAAGACCCGGTCCCTCAAGCACCGGTAAACAGAGACAAGCAACCCTAAAGGAGCTGTCCTATGCCGCGCCCTCCCAAGGAAGTCACGTGCCGATGCGGCCACACGTCCACCCTGACGATTCCAAAGCTGCTTTGCGTGAAATGCGGGAAATACGTTTTCTACAACGCAGATGAACAACGGCGGCACCGCGTTCAATCCCTGTATGTCTTGGGTATGTTCGCCGCCGCCATCACGCTCGTCACCTACCTTTTCGTCGAAATGATCGTGACGCCTCTTTTACGATAGCCGTTTCGGAATGCGCTTTTTTCCTTTTCGCCCTGACGGGTTTAGAAATTTCCGGGTTTTTAAAAGGATCGCAAATAAAGGAAATCGGCGCGTCAGGATTCCATGAACCTCTTGAAATCCGGGTCGTTGACAATCCGCTGAATGGCGGGCATTTTTTCGGAGAGACCGGCAAGGGTGTTAAATCGGAGTGTCAGAACAAAGCCGGAACCTTCGAAATCCCGGGGCGGCGACAGGACCACGTCGGGCCCGAGGCGTAATTTTTTGACGCATTCGTTGAAGGCGTCTTCCCGTTTCACAAGATGCGGAAAGCGCCGTCTTCTCAAGTACCGCCGGATTTCATGGCTTTGTTGCACCCGATCCAGCCGTTTGTCCTTTAAGATCCGTTCCAGGCACGGCGCGTTCAGGATATCCAGTGGCGCCGCGTCTTCCCGCCGGGCGATCTCCGTAATCAACAGGAGAAATTCCCGCTGCAGGTTCAATCCGAGTCTCAGGTCCCGGAATAGTACGGTCAATTCCACGGCGGTATCGGGATCGAGCTTCACCAGTTCCAGGGCCGTCGGGAGGGCCACCAGGCCGCATGCCACCGCTTCCCGCACCGGCTGGGGAAGCCGTCCCAGGATCTTCAGCTTCTCCACGAGGGCGCGGTGCAAAGGGAACCCCATCCGGGTGGCGACGCCGGCCAATTCTTCCGGATCCGGATGGATTCGAGAAAGCAAGGTCACGATCCGGTAAGCCTCCACGGGGTTGAGGGACCGCTGGAAGGCGTTGTCCGCCACGGCCCATCGGATGGCGGCGGCCTCGTCCGATGAAGGGGGAAGGATCCGGGCACGGATTCGGGAAATGCCCGCCCGCCGGCAGGCTTCCACCCGCCGGAAACCGCTCACGATGATCCAGCCCGGGGGGTTTTCCCGGAGGATGGGGGGATTGACGAGATTGCAGGTGCGAATGGACGCCGTCAGCGTCTCATCGCAGGGCCGGGTGGTGATCCGGAACCGTTCATCCGAAAAATCGATCCGCTCCAGGGAAACAATGGTTTCCGTCCAACCCGGAATTTCCGGTTTCCCGGAGGGAAGATCAAGCGGCAAGGGACTCCCCGGTCAGGCTTTTGAGGGCTTCCATGTACTTGGCCCGGGTGTTGTCGATCACGTCCTTGGGGAGGGGAGGCGCCGGGGGCTTTTTGTTGAAGCGGATGGAATCCAGGTAGTCCCGCAGGTATTGTTTATCAAAGCTTTTCTGGGGGCCCCCGGGGCGGTATTCCGCCTTGGGCCAGAATCTCGAAGAATCGGGGGTGAGGACCTCATCGATGAGAATCAATGCATCGTCGACGAGCCCGAATTCAAATTTGGTGTCGGCGATAATGATTCCCCTTTGCTCGGCCAAATCCGCGCCCTTTTGGTAAAGGGCAAGGCTCAAGTCCCGGACCCGTTCGGCCAAGGGTTTTCCGATGCGCCGGACGGCTTCATCGAAATCGATGTTGATGTCGTGCGAACCAAGTTCTTCCTTGGTGGAGGGCGTAAAAACGGGTTCGGGGAGACGATCCGATTCCTTCAACCCTGCCGGGAGCCGGATGCCGCATACACTCCCGGTTTCCTGGTAGGCCTTCCAGCCCGATCCGCTAAGGTATCCCCGCACCACGCATTCGATGGGAAGCGGCTCGGCCTTTTTCACGAGCATGCTCCTTCCCTTGAGGAGCGATGCATACGGGCGGCAGGAGGCGGGATACGCCGCCGCGTCCGCCGTGATCAGGTGGTTGTCGACCACCGGCGCCAGGGTCTGAAACCAAAACAGGGATATTTGGGTCAAAATCTTCCCCTTGTCCGGAATGGGATCCGTCATGATGACGTCAAAGGCCGAAATCCGGTCCGTGGCCACCATGAGGAGAGCATCCCCCAGATCGTACATGTCCCGGACCTTTCCTTTTTTCATGAGGGTCAACTCCGGAAAATCGGTTTCAAAGACAGTCTTTTCCATGATGGTTTCCTTTGTGAAATCGCAATATACCGGTTTACAGGGGTATGATTTTTCCCGTGATGCTCTCTTTCAACTCGAGAATGCCCGCGGAAGTGTTCGAACCCAGTATAAAACTCCCCGAATAGGCGCCCGGATTGAACATGAGCACCCCGTCTTTCACGTGGTTGACCGCCTGATGACTGTGACCGTAAACAATGGCGTCCACCCCCTTAAACTGCGTTCGGACCCGTTCTTCGAGTCCTTTCTTGGATCCCCACCCGTGAATCAATCCGATCCGGAATCCCGCTGCTTCGATGAGCTCCCGGTCTTTGAGGCGTCCCGAGACATCGCCGCGGTCCATGTTGCCGCAAACCGCCACCACGTCCTTTTCCGAAAATGCATCCAGAACCGCCAGGCGCGTCAAATCGCCGGCGTGAAGGACCATCTCCACATCCTTGAATACGGTTTGCGCCAGATGAAACAACGCCACATCGGGTGCCTGCAGGTGCGTATCCGAAATGACACCGATTTTCATCATGCTTCTCCGTAAAAAAAGCCCTTACCGTGATTCCACTTCCAATGTCAACATGCAAAACCGGATCGGATTCGGTTGACAAATTCCAAAATGAAGGGGATATAGAAAGGGTTCAAGGGGTCAAGGGGCCGAGGATTCAAGGGGTCGAGGGGTC
>CAZQUR010000020.1:0-1094 GCA_964596535.1 uncultured Desulfobacteraceae bacterium | reverse complement strand
TCGAGGGGTCGAGGGGTCGAGGAGCAAGGTGAAAAGCGCCGGGGGAGGATTTCAACAACTTGAGAAATGGATCGGATCTGTAAAAGACGCATGTAAGGAGGGGAACATGGACAAGAAAGTCACGGTGGTGGGCGCAGGGAACGTGGGCGCCACCGCCGCCCAGCGGCTGGCGGAGAAAGAATTGTGCGACGTGGTGTTGATCGATATCATTGAAGGGGTGCCCCAGGGAAAAGCCCTGGACCTGGCCGAAGCCGCCCCCATCGAAAAGCACGACGCGCACCTCATCGGGGCCAACGGGTACGAACCGTCGGCGGATTCGGATATCGTCATTATTACGGCGGGAATCCCCCGCAAACCGGGAATGAGCCGGGACGATCTCATCAGCACCAACGCCGGCATCGTGAAAAACGTCACCCAAGAAGTGGTCCGGTATTCTCCGGACGCGGTCATTATCATCGTAAGCAATCCCCTGGACGCCATGTGCCACGTGGCCTTTGAAGCCTCCGGGTTTCCGAAAAACCGGGTCATGGGGATGGCCGGCGTCCTCGATTCGGCCCGTTTCCGGGCGTTCATCTCCATGGAACTGAACGTCTCCGTGGAAAACACCCATGCCTTTGTCCTCGGCGGGCACGGCGATACCATGGTCCCCCTCCCCCGTTACTCCACGGTGGCGGGAATCCCCATCACGGAACTCTTGTCCAAGGATCGCATCGACGCCCTGGTGGACCGGACGGCCAACGGCGGCGCCGAGATCGTCAAGCTGCTGAAATCCGGAAGCGCCTACTATGCCCCGGCGTCGGCGGCCGTGGAGATGGCCGAGTCCATATTGAAAGACAAAAAAAAGATCCTTCCCTGCGCGGCCTACCTCGAAGGCGAATACGGTATCCAGGGTCTTTTCATGGGCGTTCCCGTGAAACTGGGGAAAAACGGCATCGAAGAAGTCATCCGGATCCGCCTTTCCGAAGGCGAACAGGCGGCCCTGAACCGATCCGCCGCCGCGGTGCAGGAGCTGGTGGACATTTTAAAAAATCTGCAAACCTGATGGCTTCGTAAAAAGTCCACCTGCGGCGTTGCGCGGCATTCTTCGCCTGCCT
>CAZQUR010000019.1:0-37612 GCA_964596535.1 uncultured Desulfobacteraceae bacterium | reverse complement strand
GGGATGGGACACAATTCGTTCCCACACCCTGTCCGCATCCAAAAAAGCAAGTTCTTATCAATCAATCAATACCGGGAAGCCCCGCTCTTCAGAGCGGGCGGCTCCACTTTTTGGATAACTGATAAATTACTTGACATAACAATTGGAATATGCCCTTATTTTGAAGTATTGATAGGGATGTAACACCATTCGTTCCGTGATTCATCCGCACGCAACAAAGCGAATGCTTCTCAATCTTTGAAAATCGATATAATCGATATATTCATTCCTTACGGCTATCGAACATTTCTCTATCTTTGGGATATAAATCATGGTACTATTCAATGACCTCTCCTGCTCGGTCCATACAAAAAAAGGTTTCTTTTCAATAGGTTCGACACCATTTGGCAAAGGGGTTTCATGAAACGCCGCATAAGCATCTCGAAAATTACTCCGCCGCGTCTTCGTAAAGTTATAGACCGGCCCCGCCTCTCAGAACTTCTTGAAAAGAATGAAGACAAAAAGCTCATTCTGGTACTGGGTCAGGCAGCCCAAGGAAAATCCACTGTGGCTGCTGCTTTTATCACAAAATCCGGAATCCCTTCTGCCTGGGTCAACTTACGAAGGGATGACTCGGATCCGGTCAACTTATTCCTTTCCACGATTCAGGCGCTCCAATACGTAATCAAAAAGAAAGATTTGTCCTCCCTTTATGCCTATCCCGCCGTGAATATGGGGCCTAGGTTGGAAACGCCTCGATATAGGGAGTGGGCACATGCGGTGTATTCGAAGATTTCACAAAGGGTCCGCCTTGTATTCGACGGCTTGGATCGCCTGGATTCAGATTCCCCTTCCTTCGAATACCTCCGGGTAATGCTTGAAGACGCCCCCCGGCATTTTCATTTTCTGATGCTCTCCAGGGAGATGCCTCCCTTGAACATTGATGATCTCAAAATCAAGAGGGAAGCTTATTTGATAGAGAATATTGATCTTGCCTTCACCCAGAAGGAAATCCGTAGCTTTTTTAAAGAGATAGCGGGCTTGTCCCTTAGTGCGCTACAATCCAGGCGAATCCTACATTTCACGGAAGGATGGGTCGGAGGCCTTGTCCTCCTCTCGGAAACACTAAACCGATTATCCGAAGAGGACCGAGCGCAGTATATATCCGAGACACTACCTGCGCAATTCGCGCAAGAAGTCTTTCAATTCTTCGGAGAAGCGATTTTTTCCGCCCAACCCATATCCATCCAGAATTTCCTCATCCATGCATCACTTTTCGATACCATTGACCCCGTCTTCATGAACGAGCTGTTGGGCATTGAAAACGCTGATGATATCCTCAATGAGACCGCCAGAAGAAATTTGTTTATCGAGACCCGTTCAACAGAAAAAGAACAATTGGAATATCGGTTCCACAGGCTCTTTAGAAATTTTCTTAAGAATAAATTTTCATCCATAATACAGATAAAGGAAAAAAAGCGTATAATATTTAAAGCCGGATTGTTATACGAAAGAAGAAAATATTATGAGGAGTCAATGAGATGCTACCTTCAGGCCGGTGCCTATGATGAAGCCGCTCATCTGATAAACATTGTTGGATTGGATTTACTGTATACGGGCAGGAAATCAGATCTATTATCTCTATTAAACTCTTTTCCCGAAAAAAGGCTGCAACGAGATCCATGGCTAATATTTTATTTTTCAATGACAAAACGGTTTACAGAAACCGGTAAAAATATTTCAAGACTCAAGCGTGCCTTTACTCTTTTTGAAAAGCAAAAGATCATCAGCGGTCAGATGCTCAGTCTTGCCTATATGATCGAGGCGTCCGTTTTTGGTGGTAAAGATATAATACCGATTTTTTCTCTTTTACAAAAAGGCGAGCAATTGCTGAAAAAATTGACACAGACCATGCATCTTTTTGAAAAGGCCATACTTTATTTCCAGCTTGGTCTCGGATATTCGATACGGGGAGGAAACTTGTGGAAAAGCCTTTCATCAAGCCGGGCCGCCTACTTAATCCTCAAGAGCTATGATAATGTTCCACTTCAGATCGCGGCTTTAGCGAATGCTTTGTTGCCACTTTCTTTCTTGGGAAAATTTAATGAAGCGGAAAATATCAGCAAAGAAATAGAAAAACTGTCACAAAAAAATATCTATCAAGAACTTTATGTTTTATATTTGATCAATCTAAGCGCTGTCTTCATCAACCAAGGAAAGTTGGACCAAGCTAAGATGGTAATACATTCAGCCGAAGAAAGAACAAAACGATATGGATTAATCTTTTGTCAGCCTGTTATTCATGTATACCAGCTCATGTTATTACCGCATTTGGACGAATACGAAGCAGCTGAAAATATAGGAAATCAGCTTTTGGGGCTTGTATCGGTACTCAATAACGTATTCCTTAAAGGTGCGGCTTTAATGCAGATGGGAATGAATTATTACTTCAAGGGAAACGATTACAAAGCCGACCTTTTTTTAAACAAATCCAGAAAAGTTTTCATGTCGCAAAAGGCTTACAGTATAAGCCATTTAATTGTGAACAAGATTATTCGCGCATTGGTGTGCAGCCATCTTAAAAAATACGAATCGGCTAAAAATGACCTAGAAGATCTTTTGGATACAAATAAAGAATTAAAAAGCGATTTAGTTTCTTTTCATTTATATTTAGCAATAGCACTATATGAACAAGAAAAAAAGAATACAGACAAATCTAAAAAATATTTAATGAAAGGTTTTCAACTGGCTGAAACAAATGGTTTTTATCATACGGTTTGGATGAGCAAAAAGGACTTTTGCACAACGTGTTGTTTGGTTCTTGAATTCGATTTACAACAGGTAATGGCTTACGCTTCACGGTTGCTGGTCGATCGATTGTCAGGCGTTGCCGTCGGAGAACTGGAACGGCTTTCACAGCATCCTGAAGAAAAGATCCGAAAAAAAGCCGACGAGATACGGTTTGCCATCCACCGGCGACGACTTCCCCGATTGACGATCAAGACGCTGGGCGGCTTTTCGGTATTGCAAAATAGTGTACCGATCGATGAAAAACAGTGGCTGGGAACCCAGCCCAAGAAAATTTTAAAATCAATCATTGCTCGCGGAGGACAAGGCGTCTCCATGTGGCTTTTGATCGAGGACCTCTGGCCTGAAAGCGAATCAGGAGAAAAAAACTTCAAGGCCGCCATACACCGCCTTAGGAAATCATTGGAACCAAAAATGGATCAACGCTTCGGTTCGTCGTATATTCACCTGAAAGAAAACAAGCTGTATTTGGATGATATGTTAATCGATTTGGATATTTTGATATTTTCCGCTTTTCAAAAAAGCGGAAAAAGCAAGCAACGATCCGGAGATGTCAACAGCGAGTTATCCGATTACAAGACGGCCATTGACCTGTATCAAGGGGATTTCCTTCCGGAGGAAGACTACCCCGAGGTTATCGTTGCGAAAAGAAATGAATTGAAGTCGGTCCTTCTCGATCTTTTGCTCAAAACAGCCCGGATATATGAAGACCGAGGTGCTATGAACAAAGCGATTTCCTATTACAAAAGGGCCGTTCAAGTGGACCCTCTGCTGGAAACTCTTTACCAGCGGCTCATGATCCTGTACTTTGAAAAGGGAAACCGCAATGCTGCTCTGAAAACCTATCACGAGTGTAGAAGCATCCTGATGAAAGAGTTGGGTGTCATGCCGGAAGATTTGACGACGGCAATATATCAAAAAATTCAAAAATAATCTAAAATCCCCAATCACAATTCCCCCCCCCGGCATCCGTTACCGCATCTCCGTCATTGCGGTCCGGCTCCACTTACAACAAACCGGATGGATTATTGAACACATCGCCCGTTTCCCGCCACGCGCCACCGAATCTTTCATCGGTTTCGATTGTCCGCACCGGATGGATTTAAAAAATCAAAATTCACCGGCCCAAAAAGATATTTTAACGAAATATCAATGAGTTTTATCGACCACGCGGAAACCTTTTGGGAACCGTTTATCGGCTAATCTCTCCCGGAAAAAGAACCCGTCTGCTCCTCGGGGCCCTCTCATGGCACCGTTGGAGGCGATTGTTTGCCCGCGATTTCCGATTCAAAAGGGGCTGATGGCGCCATCGTTTCCGCTTTGTAAAACTGGAAACGCGATGGCAGCTTTAAAAAAGGAGGGGTCGCCATGCAACAGTCTTATTTGCGAAATCAACTGGTGCTTTTTTCCGGTGATCACCGCGGACGATTCAAACCCTTAATCGAATCGATTCAACGAAATTTTCCTCAAATCCAGATCTACAATGCTGTCAATTATTACAATGGGCTTCAAGTCCTTCTTTCCTTGTCCATTGACTTGCTTGTTACAGAAGCGGAAACCCGGACAGGGGATATTCTCGTCTACATCGCGGCGGGGCGAAGGATCCCTGTGCTGGTCATCATTGATGGGCATGAGGCTCCTGATTACTTACAACAACTGACTGCCATGGAGGCACGGTTTGCACATTCCGGGCAAACGGATCAACAGATTATGGAACGAATCGAGGCAACCCTGTTTTCGTCTAAACGACGGCCAACGGGGAAGCCGCTTTTGGATATCAGGGCATTGATCTGATCGACCGGACCATGAACTGAAGAATCCGGGAAGGCACCGCCTTTTAGAACAAAAGACGCCGCCCCTTCCCGTGGAACAGGTTGTCATATTTATCGAATACAAAATGACGATTCGCGGTTAACCGTTTTCCATCAATTCAACCCGGGAGGACAGCGATGTTGTGGAGGCCGCCCTTTAAATTCTGGAACAAGCGATCCGCGAATATCCAAAACCGTTCATCAAACCAACGCTTTCGGAAAACAACATGGGATGAAAGGCCGCGAAAATACCTCAAAAAAGACCCACCCGGAGATATATACTCCGTGATCCTTGATCCTGTATTTCAAATGGAAACAGCGTTATACACAATGATGATGCAATGCCAACCTGTTCGGTCCTTGCGGGAAGCTACTTGTCTGGAAACAAAAGAAGGCGGGAGCGGTAAGATCGGCGGCAAGGTGGCGCCCCGGCGGGCTCTGCCGGCGGCGGTTTTTCCTTTAACCGGCCATCGTGTGGTTCTGACACCGCCTACGGCGGCGCGGCAGATACGGCCCTTTTAAGCAGCGAATCATCCGGCCGGAATACCTACGGCCATGGGGTCAACAGAGCATCTTCCAACAGCATCCGGAAACAGCCTGCCCCCGCTCCGTCCCCGCAGGCAGACCCGTCCTGAGAAATCAGCAGGGCGGCCCGTCCATGGGACCGCCCCGCAAAAATGATTTTAAATGTCGAAATACAGGAAAAACTCGTGGGGATGGGGCCGGAGCCGGACCGGGTTCACCTCGCTGTGGAACTTGTAATCGATCCACATATCAATGGCGTCCCGGGTGAAGACGTCTCCTTTGAGCAGAAAATCGGTGTCCGACTCCAGGGACGCCAGGGCCTCGTCCAGGGAGCCCGGCGCGGAATCGATCTCGGCCAGTTCCTCGGGGGGCAGATCATAGATGTTTTTATCCAGCGGGTCTCCGGGATCGATCTTGTGCTCGATGCCGTCGATGACGGCCATGAGCATGGCGGAAAAGGCCATGTAGCCGTTGCAGGAGGGGTCCGGCGTCCGGAACTCGATGCGCTTGGCCTTGGGGGAGGCCGAATACATGGGGAGCCGGACGGCCGCGCTCCGGTTTCGGCTGGAGTACGCCAGGTTGACAGGGGCTTCGAAGCCCGGAACCAATCGCTTGTAGGAGTTGGTGGTGGGATTGGTAAAAGCGCACAGGGCCTTGCAGTGCTTCAGGATCCCGCCGATGGCCCATAGGGCTTCCTGGGACACGCCCGCGTACTTGTCCCCGGCGAAAAGGGGATTCCCGTCCTTCCAGATGCTGATGTGGGTGTGCATCCCGGAGCCGTTGTCCTCGAACAAGGGTTTGGGCATGAAGGTCACCGTGTGCCCGTTTTTCGCCGCCACGTTTTTCAGCACGTACTTGAACCACATGAGCTGATCGGCCATTTCCACCAGGGACTTGAACCGCATGTCGATCTCCGCCTGGCCCGCCGTGGCCACCTCGTGGTGCTGGGCTTCCACCTGAATCCCGAGCTTCTCCAGGGTCAACAGCATTTCCGTGCGCAGGTCCTGGAACTTGTCCATGGGCGGGACGGGGAAATAGCCTTCCTTGTGTCTGGGCTTATAGCCCAGGTTGGGGCCTTCTTCACGGCCGCTGTTCCAGATGCCTTCCGTGGAATCGATTTCATAGAAAGCCCGGTGCCGGGAGGATTCGAACCGAATGTCGTCGAAAATGAAAAATTCGGCCTCGGGCCCGAAATAGGCCGTATCCCCGATGCCGGTGCTCTTGAGGTAGGCTTCGGCTTTCCGGGCGATGTAGCGCGGGTCCCGTGTATAGTCCTCCCGGGTCACCGGATCCACGATGTTGCAGATGAGGACCAGCGTGGGGACTTCATAAAAAGGATCCATCTTGGCCGTCCGGGCATCCGGGATCACCAGCATGTCGCTGGCGTTGATGGGCTGCCAGCCCCGGATGCTGGATCCGTCGAATCCGTATCCGTCTTCGAAACTGGATTCCTCCAGTTCGCGGATGGGGACCGTGAAGTGCTGCCACAATCCCGGGTAATCCATGAACCGGAGATCCACCACTTTGGCGCCCGCTTCCCGGGCCATTTTCAATACGTCCTTGGGTGTCATCATACAAACGCCTCCTTTAGTTTCCCCCTATTTTGGGGGTTGATGGTAAAACGTCTTTTCATCTTGGATGAAACCATGTTTCCATGCCGTGCCGAGACTTCATTACACGGCGTCCGTTCCCCGTTCGCCGGTGCGGACCCGGATGGCTTCCTCCACGGCGTAGACGAAGATCTTTCCGTCCCCGATCTTGCCGGTGTTGGCCGCCTCCCGGATCTTATCCACCACCTGCCCGGCCACCTGGTCGTCCACGACGATTTCGATCTTGATCTTGGGGATGAAATCGACGACGTACTCCGCGCCCCGGTAGATCTCCTTGTGCCCTTTCTGTCTTCCATAGCCCTTGACCTCCGAGATGGTCATCCCCTTGATGCCGATCTCGTTTAAGGCTTCCTTGACGTCATCCAGTTTGAACGGCTTGATGATGGCTTCGATTTTTTTCATGCTTGCGGCTCCTTTTTTATTTCAATTTAACGGATATGGCTTCGAATACGTTCCGCGGATACAGGATCCGATCTCATTCAGGCTCACACGATTTCAAATGCCCGTTCCCCGTGCAGGGAGCTGTCAAGGCCTTCGATTTCCTTTTCCGTGGACACCCGGAGACCACCGGTGATCCACCGGGTCACGAAAATGACGATCCCCGTAGCCACCAGGGTGAACGCCATCGTGGCCAAAATGGAAACGCCCTGGATCCATAATTGCTTGGGGTTCCCGTAAAACAGCCCCCGCCCGGTTTCGAGGACCGCCGGATTCGCGAAAAGCCCCGTGGCCAAGGCCCCCCACATGCCGCATACGCCGTGCACCCCGAACGCGTCCAGGGAGTCATCGTACCCGGCCCAGGCCTTCAGCTTGGACACGGAAAAAAATCCCAGAATTCCGGCCACGATCCCGATCACGAGGGAAGCCGAAAGGTCCACGAAGCCGGCCGCCGGCGTAATGGCCACCAGCCCGGCAACAATCCCCGAGGCGATCCCCAGCACGGTGGGTTTCCGCGTGACGATCCATTCGGCGAACATCCATGCCAGGGCGCCGGACGCGGCCGAGGTGTTCGTGACCAGGAAGGCCGACCCGGCGACACCGTCCGCCGCCAGTTGGCTCCCGGCGTTGAAACCGAACCATCCGAACCAGAGCATGGCGGCGCCCAATGCCGTCAGGGCGATGGAGGAAGGAAACATGGCCTCCTTCCGGTAACCGATCCGCTTGCCCAATACCAGGGCAACCACCAGGCCGGCCACACCGGCATTGATGTGCACCACGGTGCCGCCGGCAAAATCCAGCGCCCCCATTTGCGCCATCCATCCCCCGCCCCATACCCAGTGGGCCACCGGGCAATACACGAAGGTGACCCACAGGAGGGTGAAAATGATCCAGGAGGAAAATTTCATGCGGTCCACCACGGAACCCAGCACCAGAGCCACGGTGATGCCGGCAAAGGTCATCTGGAAGAGGGCGAAGACCGAGGTGGGAATCGTTCCGGAAAGGCTTTCCACGCCGATGCCGCTCATGAAAACATGGCGCATCCCGCCGATGACACCGCCCTTGTCCGGGCCGAAGGCCAGGGTGTAGCCCCACATCATCCAGATCACGCTGGCCAGACAATACGCCACCAATGTCATGGCATAGGTGTTGAGCATATTCTTGTACCGGGACATCCCGCCGTAAAACAGCGCCAATCCCGCCGGCGTCATCATCATCACCAGGGCCGTGGACACGATCATCCAGGCGGTATCCCCGGAATTCAGTCCCTCGGCGGCAAAGGCCGCGGATTCGCTCAACAACAGGATCGCCGCTGCAGAAAACATCCCTTTAAGTACCCGTCGACTCATGAACTTTCTCCTTTTCGTTTCGGTTCCATCCGTATCCGCTTCAACAGTGTTTTATCCGATTCGCCGCCGCGAAGTGTGACCGGTTCATCGGCCTTTCCGATAAAGGGGCGTTTCAGCGCCGCCTCCAATGCGGTCCGGATCATGGCTTCCTGGTCCGGGGCGTCGACTTTCTGTCCGTCCAGATCCCGGACATAAAACACGTCCACCACCTGATCCACCTTCGTGGAGATCTTGGCGACCCGGATATCGAGGCCGCATTCGAAAATGGCATTGCTGACGACATAAAGGAGTCCGAGAAAATCGTCGGCAAAGACTTCCACAACGGTAAAAAAACTTGACGTCGCATTGTCCACCTTGACTCGAAAGGGCCGTTTTGCGCCCTTGATCCGCGCGGGGCGAACCGAAGCGATTTTCTCTTTCAAGGCCGTTGCAAGATCCAGCTTCCCCGAAAGGGCCGATTCAAAATCCCTTTCCGCCCGTTCCCAGCGTTGGGATTCAAACAACTTGTCCGGGGGCGGCTTTACCGTGAAGATGTCCAGGGCGGTTCCATCTTTCCAGGTGAACGCCTGCACATCCAGAATATCGATGCCGTTGAGGGTCATCACGCCGGCAATCTTTGAAAACAGGCCGGGTCGATCCTTGGCGCACAGGGTGATTTCCCGGGTCAAGGGGTTCACCCCGGTTGCAACCCGCCAGACGAATGCCTTCCCTTTACTTTGCCGATACAACTGCAAATGCCCTAAAATGGCTTCCACGGGGACGGCAATGAGATAACGCGGGGACAATATGTCCAGAATGTGTTCCATTTCCGATTGTTGTTCGGCAATCTTCACAGCCTTAAGCAGGGCCTCCCGTTTCTCCGTGATGCCTTTCATCACTTTAGAAGAAGCCAGTTCCCCTGTTTCCAGAATCCGCAACGTCTTTAAAAACAAATCCTTCAGCAGCGTCGCCACCCATGAATTCCACGCCTTGGGGCCGGTAGCCATGGCATCGGCCACCGTCAGGAGATAAAGCATTTTCAACTGCCGGGGATCCTTGACACGGCGGGCGGAGTAAATGGCTGTTTCCTCATCCTGAAGGTCCCGGCGGGTGGCGGTCTTCACCAGGAAAAGGTGCTCTTTCACCATAAAGGAGACCGTCTCGGCCTCTCCGGGAGAATATCCTTTGGCTTCCATCACCTGCCGCGCCAGGATCGCCCCCTGTTCTGCATGATCCCCCTTGGAGGTTCCTTTCCCGATATCATGGAGAAGGGCCGCCCAAAATAGGCTTTTGCGCTTTCGGATTTCCATGAAAATTTCAGCGAGCATGGGATCCATGGATCCCGCTTCGCCTTCTCCCAAACGATGCAGGGCTTCCAGGGTGTGCAGCAAATGCAGGTCCACGGGAAAAAGATGATAGGCGTCATACTGGATCCGATGGACCACGCCTTTGAATTGGGGGATGAACGCCGTCAGGAACCCGGATTCCAGCATCTCTTTGAGTACGTCAAAAGACCATGGAGAAGAAAGGATCCGCTCGAAGGCGTGCAGGAGCGCCGGAGAAGCCGGATCCACAAGGTGGGTCAAATCCTGGATCAGCCGCTTCGCCTCCCCGCTTAAGGGGATCTTCAGGCGCAGGCATTCTTCAAAAATATGAATCAACAACTGCGGGCGCTTCACCACCGCCTCGGGGGAGGCAAAATGAAGCATTTCGTTTTCCACGTAAAGCTCCGGAATCCGGGCCTGCTTTCGCGCCTGCTTTTTCCGGCCCGACGGCCTGTCGAACCCCTGTTCGTAAATGAACCGGAGGTGCTGTTGTTTGATAAACTCCATGTATCCATGCAAGACGCTGAGAAAGACTTCCACCGGTTCCTGGCCGTTTTGCTTTTCAAACCCCATGGCTTCGGCCAGCTGAAGCTGATTTTCAAAAAGCAGCTGGTCCCATTTCCTCCCCGACAACAGGTGCAGGCGATTTCTCACGTCCCAGATAAAGGCCAGCGCCTTTTGTAAGGATTCGTATTCTCTGTGGGAAAGACACCCGATGTACTCGAGTTCCCTGGGGCTTTTCAGGTCGAACAGAATCCGGGCGATCCACAACAGGGTATGATAATCCCTGAGGCCCCCTTGTCCTTCTTTGAGGTTCGGCTCCAGAAGGTCACTGGAATCGCCGAACTGATGATGCCGCGTCCGGTTGGTGTCCACCAGCCACCGGATCACCGTTTTCCCCAGTTTTTTCAGGATACTTTCCTTGAGGCCGGCGGCCAGTTGAAACGCCACGGTGGACATGCCGCAAACCAGCCGGGCGTCAAGGAGCGGCGTGAGAATTACAAAATCCTTTTTGCTCAACGACAGGCATTCCCGGAGGGTCCTTACCGCATACCCCACATCCATGCCGATATCCCATAAAGGATAGACCATTTCCCGGATCAGGGCTTCGGCCGCTCGCGGGATCTTTTTTTCGAATAAAAACAACAGATCCACGTCGGAATGCACACATTGCTCCTGGCGGCCGAAACCGCCCAGAGCGATGACGGCATAGGGATTCGCGGCGATTCCCAGGGTAGGCCCGATCTCGGAGGATTCAAAGGCCGCCCGAAAATAGGCATCGAGGATGCGGGCGTGGTTTTTCAGAAATTCCGGCGAAAAAAGAACGGGGAGGTCTTTGATGAGTGCATTCCGCCTGACATTCAAAACACCGGCCGGATCCGGCGGGGCTTTTCGGGACAGGCTCTTTTCGATGCTTATCGCAGGGTTTCTTTTCATGGCGCCTTTCTTTTCGATCCCTTTTCCCAAAGAATCGATGCTTCATCTCAAGCAAGGTGTGTGCCAATGGGCGAATACAACAAAATTAACAAATATTATCCAACTATTGAAATCCATCCTGATGTCGAAAAAATAAAAACCATAGATTACATATTTGTAATATATGGTCTAAAAATAACAATTATGAAATGATTGGGGGCCATAGGCATCGGTGGCACCCTTTCAGGAAGGCATCGGATCGATCCCCTGGGAGGCCATCAGTCTTCCAAAAGGTCGGTCCAGATGCGGCGGATCCCCTTCCGGAGGGCGGCGAACCGGTCCGAAGGGATCCGGGCGGGCTTTTCCTGAAGATTGAGGCGGTGGAGGGTGGCGCGATAGACCAGGAAGGCCCGTCTCAACAGATAAGCGGTCTGCTCATCCAACACCCCGCTTTCCATAAGGGATTGGATCAAGCGCACATTGTCGGTCCATTCCACGATACGGGGGTACCGGTGCGCATAAAGGAGTACCAAGTACTGGACGATGAATTCCACATCCACCATACCGCCCCGAGCCTCCTTGAGATCGAAGACGCCGGGTTCGGGCTTGAGGTGCGCTTTCCGCATCCGCTCCCGCATCTCCCGCACGGCTTTCCTTAACGACCCTTCTTCCCGGGGGCGCGTCAAAACCGCCTTCCGGACGGATTCGAAACCCTGTACCAAAAGCGGATCCCCGCCGATGGCCCGGGCCCGAACCAGGGCCTGGTGTTCCCAGGTCCATGCCTGGTGCAGTTCATATTCGCGGAAGGCGTCGATGTGACTCACCAGGATCCCCGACGCCCCGCTGGGACGCAGGCGCATGTCGATCTCGTAAAGAGTGCCGGCTCGGGTATGGGTGGTGAGGATATGAATGACCCTCTGGCCGAGGCGGGCGAAAAATTGGGCGTTGTCCACCGAGCGCCCGCCGTCCGTTTGGCCGGGCGCCCCGGCGTGGAGAAAAACGAGATCGAGATCCGACCGATACCCCAATTCAATACCGCCCAGCTTTCCATAGGCGATCATCACGAACCCTCGTTCACAGGGCCTTCCGTCGATGATGCACCGGGGTTTCCCGTGCTTTGCCGTCAAATGGTCCCATACCCGTTTAAGGACCGTATCGAGGATCACTTCGGCGATATGGGTCAGATGGTCGCTGACCCGCATCAAGGGGAGCACCCCGGTGATATCGGAGGCGGCCACCCGCAGCGTGTTGACCTGTTTGAAGATGCAAAGGGTTTCGATGAATACTTCCAGATCGTCCGGATCCAGGGGGGCGATCCGGTCTTCGAGTTCCTTTTCCAGGGCGGTCTTTTGGGGGGGGCGATACAGGATCCGGGTATCCATGAGTTCATCCAACAGCACGGGATGCTGTCGCAGGAAGGCGGCGATCCAGGGACTGGCATTGATGAGGTTCATCAGGTGGGTCAGGGCGGAAGGGTTTTCCAGCAACAACGACAGATAGCTGGTCCGGCGTTCGATGGTCCGGATCAGGTCGCAGGCCCGGCTCAAGGTGGTCAAGGGCGATTCCGAATCCGCCGCCGCCTGGAGAACCAGGGGCATGAGACGGTCCAGACGCCGGCGTCCTTCGTGGCTCAAGGCCCGGGTGGCCGGGTCTGCCTTGAGGTGTTCCAGAACATTGAAGACCGCGTCCGGATCCCCCAGGCCGCTTTTGGCCAGGGCGTTTTTGACCCGGCCGGAGGAATCGGGTCCGTGCCATACATTCGCCAGTTCCAAGATCCGTTCCTCCGCCGGACCGGCCGGGGCCGGGGCGACCTCGGACTTGAGCAGGCCACGGAAATGTTCATGAACGCCTTTCCGGTGGGTGTCGAGGCGCTCGACAAAGGCGGGCCAGTCGGCAAAACCCATGGAAACGGCCAGCCGCAACCGGGAAAGGGGATCCCGGGGCAACCGGTGGGTCTGCTGGTCTGAAAATTCCTGGAGCCGGTGTTCCGTCATCCGGAAAAAGACATAGGCATCATGAAGGGTTCGACGGGTTTCAGACAAGATAATGCCTTGTTCGGAAAGGATGTCGAGCACGTCCAAAATCCGCCGGGTCTGAAGGGGAGGAAAGACGCCGCCGCGAATGAGTTGGAAGACCTGTCCGAAAAATTCAATCTCCCGGATCCCCCCCGGACCCAGTTTCACGTCGTCTTCGAGCCCTTTCCGTTTGACCTCCAGGGAAATTTTGCGCTTCATGTCCCGGAGCGCTTCGAATATGCCGTAGTCGAGATAACGCCGGTAAATGAAGGGATTCAGGCGGCGGATGAGGGCCTTTCCCGCCGCCCTGTTTCCTGCCACGGGGCGGCCCTTGATCCAGGCGTATCGTTCCCATTCCCTCCCGTGGTGCTGGTAGTAATATTCCATGTTGTCGAAGCTCATGACAATGGGACCGTTTTCCCCGTCGGGCCTCAGCCGGGTATCCACGCGAAAGACGATCCCCTCCTCAGTGGGGTTTCCCAAAAGCCGGATCAACCGGCGGCACAAGGCGCTGAAAAACTGGTCGTTGCTTATTGCCGTGGCGGTCCCGGTCGTCCTTCCGGCCTCCGGAAAAGCGAAAATAAGGTCCACGTCCGAGGAAAAATTGAGTTCCTCCCCGCCGAGTTTTCCCATTCCGATGACGACCGGTTCCTGGGGTTTCCCCGCACGATTCTTTGGAACGCCCGATTCCGCACACTGCCGCGAATAAAGCACACGAAGGGATTCCTGGATGAGCACATCGGCGAGACGGGTCAAATCCGCCATGGTTTCAAAAAGATCGGAAAACCCCAAGAGATCCCGCCATGCAATCCGCATCATTTCCCTTCGTCGGAATTGCCGGCAGAAGCGGCCCAGTTCCGTTTCGCCATGGATGGCTTCCAGGGTGCCCTGAATCGATGCCGCGTATGCCGTATCCGGATACGTCCGGTCCAGGTCCCCTGTCCGAAACAACGCCACAAGGGTCTCGGGATATCGAAGGGCATTGCGGGTGAAAAAATCGCTCAGGGCAAAAACGCGAACGGCCTCGCCCCGGAACCGGGACGGAAAAGATTCCCGGAACCCCGCAATCCGGGCCGCCTCCAAAAAGGCATCCCACTTTCCCTGCCCTTCCTTTTGGAAGGAATCCGGGAATGTTTTTATGTTTGTCCTCATGGTGGTTTTCGAAAAAAACGCCGCGGTGCGCTTCGCCTCACCGCCGGTGACGGCGCCGCCGATGACAAGGGTATCGCAACACAGTCGATGGCCTTTTTACGATTCCATCAAAAATCCGTTGACAGCTTAGATCATAAAGGGTAAAAGGACAAGTTATTCAATGCACAATGTTGTGTGTTGCGTTCCGGCCAAAGCAGGTCAACAGGACATGGACGTCTACCCTTCCAGAGGGGAGGTAGGCGTTTCTTATTTTTGACGGTTCCATAAAAGGGACAAAATGAGTCTCATTTTCAGGCTTTTCATCTTCCATTGCACGCGCACTTTTGAAAACGAGGCGGAATTCCTGCCGGCCGCAGACCCTGCCTTGGAGATGCATGCCGTCCCCATGGCCTGTTCCAGCATGGTCAAGGACCTTTTTCTGCTCAAGGCCCTGGAAGCCGGCGCCGATGCCGTCACGGTCTGGGTCTGCCCCGAAGGCGCCTGCCGTCATGGGGAAGGCAACCTTCGGGCCCGAAAGCGGGTCCAGCGGGTCCAATCCCTTCTGGACGAAATCGAGCTGGACGGGCGGCGTCTGACCCTTTTCCATTTGGCACCCGGAGACCGTTCATCGGCCATTCAGATTCTCCGGGAAATCTCTGAGGCCCTCGTCAGGATGGGGAAAAACCCTGCAGGAATCCGAAAGGATCGGTTGGAAAAAACAGGGGGCCTCCAAAAAAATACTTCGAAAAAATCGAAAACGGCATCCGAGCCGAATCTTGATAAAGGAGAACCGATTCATGATCGTCGGTGAACAGAAACCGATCAAAGAAATCCTGAAAATGACGGCACCCCACCACAAGCTTCTCGTCCTGGGATGCGGCACCTGCGTCAAGACCTGCTTTGCCGGAGGAGAGGACGAAGTGGCCTCCCTGGCCTCGCTGCTACGACTGGCTTCCCGGAAAGACGGCCGCAGCCTTCACATCGAAGAATTTACTGTGGAACGTCAATGTGAAGACGCTTTCATTGCCGAAGCCGCCGAGACCGTCGCCCGCAACGAGGCGGTCCTTTCCCTGGCCTGCGGCGCCGGCGTTCAGGCCGTGGCCCGGCGGTTTCCCAGTTTTCGGGTCCTGCCCGGTGTCAACACCACCTTCCTCGGGGTCCTGGAACACCGGGGGGTCTTCACCGAGGAGTGTTCCGGGTGCGGAGATTGCCAGTTGGCCATGTTCGGCGGCGTGTGCCCCTTTTCCCGATGCGCCAAGAAACTCCTCAACGGCCCCTGCGGCGGATCCCGAAACGGCAAATGCGAGGTCAACGCCGACACGGACTGCGCGTGGCATCTCATCATCGAGCGTTTGACCGCTTTGGGACGCCTGAAGGAATTGAGGACCTATGTGCCGCCCAAAAACTGGCAACCCAGCCTGTCCGGCGGCCCCCGAAGACTGATCCGGGAGGACCATGTCCTATGAAAACCGAATCCGCCAGCCGCCTGGAACGCCTGCTCTCCCAGGGCCGATTTGCCGTCACCGCGGAATGCGGCCCGCCCCGGGGCGCCAACCAAGACGTAATACGGAGAAAAGGGGCATTGCTCAAAGGCGCGACGGACGCCGTGAACGTCACGGATAACCAGACCGCCATCGTGCGGATGTCCAGTATCGCCGCCGCAAAACACCTCCTGGATTCGGGCATTGAACCGGTCATGCAGATGGTGACCCGGGACCGCAACCGCATTGCATTGCAGTCGGACATCCTGGGGGCCTACGCGTTGGGGATTCGAAACATTCTTTGTCTTTCCGGGGATCACCAGCGCTTCGGAAGCCAGCCCGACGCCCTGAACGTCTTTGACATCGACTCCATGAACCTCATCCGGACGGTGCGCACCATGCGCGAAGACGGAACGGACATGAGCGGCCATCCCCTGGATGACCCACCCAACATGTTCATCGGCGCCGCCGCCAATCCCTTTGCCGATCCCTTCGAATACCGGGTCCTCCGCCTGGCCAAGAAGATCGACGCCGGGGCGGACTTCATCCAGACCCAGTGCATCTATAACCTGGAGCGCTTTAAAAGATGGATGGAAATGGCGGCCGACGAAGGACTCACCGAAAAGGTGCACATCCTGGCCGGGGTCACCCCCTTGAAATCCGCGGGCATGGCCAAATACATGGCCCAAAACGTGGCCGGCATGGACATTCCGGAAGCAATCCTCCGCCGCATGGCCGGCGTGCCCAAGGAAAACGCCGCCGGGGAAGGGGTCGCCATCTGCCTGGAAACCATCGCGGCGCTGCGGGAGATGCCGGGCGTCCACGGGATTCACATCATGGCCATCGAGTGGGAGGAACAGGTGCGCCCCATCGCGGAGCAGGCGGGCCTGTTGCCGCGGCCCTGAGGAATTCGACCGTGCCGAAAAAATACCACATCACCGCCAAAGCCGCGCCCCCCCGATTTCCCGCCGTGGGCAAGTACGCCACCATCGAATTCAGGGAAGACTGTGCGGGAAGCTGCCGGGAGTGCGTGAAAAAAAAGTGCGTTTACGGCGTGTTCAAGGAAACCCATGAACATGCGTTGAAGATGATCGAACCGGAATATCTGTACATCTGCCAGAGCTGCTTTCGCTGTGTCCAGGAGTGCACCAAGGGGATCTTTTCCCGGGGGATCAATCCGGCCTACCGGAACCTGGGAAACGACTACTGGCGCAGGGATATCCTCCATCGACTCTGGTACCAGGCCCACTTCGGGAAGATTCCCGTCTCGGGGGCCGGCTACCGGGGACCCTTCACCGGAAAGGGTTTTGATGCCATGTGGACCGACATGTCGGAAATCGTGCGGCCCACCCGGGACGGCATCCACGGCCGGGAGTACATCAATACCAGCATCGAATTGACCCGGCGGCCCCGGTTCCTGACCTTTACGCCGGAAGGCGGCCTGGGGGGCGAGCTCCCGTTTATTTTGGAACTTCCCATCCCGGTCCTGCTCCAGTGGCCCCGGGACCTTGTGAAAAATGCCTCCCTGATTTCATCCGCCGTCCGGGCCGCCGCCGAACTCGGGACGTTTCTTCTCCTGGATCCCGACGATTTCACCCGGGCCCTTTCTCCTTTCATCGAAAATATCGCGTTCCGAATCCGACCGGAGGACTTTCCGGGCATTCTCCCGCTGGTGCAAAAATGCGCCATGGTGGAAGTCTTCGACGGCCCGGACGCCGTGCGGCTTGCGGCCCATATCCGAAAACTCAAACCCGGACTCGCGGTGGCTGTGGGACTCCCCCTGACTCCGGATGCACCGGATACGGCCGTCCGGCTTGCCGGCGCAGACGTGGATGCCCTTCACTTTTATGCCACCGAAAACGGAGAAGAAAAACACGCCGCATCCCCCCGGTTCCTCAAGGATTGTATTCGATCCGTACATCTGGCGCTTGTGGATCGATCGCTGCGGCAAAAGGTCAACCTTTTGTTTTCCGGCGGCATCGCCATGGCCGAGCACATGGCCAAGGCCGTCATCTGCGGGGCCGACGGCGTGGTGGCGGATACGGTGCTGGCCATAGCCCTCGAATGCCGCCTTTGTTTCCGGTGCCGGGAGGGACGCGCCTGTCCGGTGAAACTCGACGAAGACGTTCCTTTAGAATGGGGAAAACAGCGCATCGTCAATCTCATGGGGGCCTGGCACGGCCAGCTCCTGGAGGTGATGGGCGCCATGGGGATCCGGGAAACCCGCCGGCTCCGGGGGGAGATGGGCCGCTCAATGCAATTCGATGAGCTGGAAGAAGAAATTTTCGCGCCGATTTTCGGAAAACGGCGCGTGACGGAGTATGCATAACCATGGAACCCCGAACCATCGCATCCGCAGTAGATGTGTTTCCGGAAACCCGAAAAACCCCTTCCCGTTTCCGCAATCCCATCGGCAAATACATGATCCTGAGAAACGACCGGTGTACCGGTTGCGGGCTCTGTGCGACCCTGTGCCCCTACGGCGTGCATCCCCGGTATCCGGCGTATTCCCGCGCCCTGAGCCCCAGGAGTCACCGCTGCATCGGATTTAAGTGCCGGCAAAACGCGTATTACTGTATCCAACGCTGTCCGGAAAACGCCCTGACCCTCAAGGTGAATCCCGTCCTGGAAACCCTCGGGGATTTTCGCTGGCCCGCCGAGATGCTCATCGCCCACTGGGAGATGGCCGAAACCGGAGAACTTCCCGTGGTGGACCTGGAATACCGGTTGGGAGGCTCGGGGGGCGGATTCGACAAGATCCGGTTCCGGCATCCGGATCCTTCACAGTCTCTGGATTTGCCGGACGACGCCATGGACACCGGAATCCGTCTCAACAAGCGGGAAGACGGCCGACTCGACAAGCGGCTTTCCATCCCCTGTTACGGGGGCGGCATGTCCTACGGCTCCACCGCCCTTTCCGTGATGGTGGGAAGGGCCCGGGCCGCCAAACGCCTGAACACCCTCACCTGCACCGGAGAAGGGGGATACCCGGCGGAACTCATCCCCTACGCCGATCACGTCATCACCCAGGTGGCCACCGGGCTCTTCGGCGTCCGGGAAGAAACCATTTTGTTTGCGCCCGTGGTGGAATTCAAATACGCCCAGGGGGCCAAACCGGGCCTGGGGGGGCACCTTTTGGGGGACAAGGTGACCCCTAAGGTGGCGGCCATGCGGGAGACCGTGGTGGGAAACGCTCTCTTTTCGCCGTTTCCCTTTCACAGCGTCTACTCGGTGGAAGACCACAAGAAGCACGTGGACTGGGTCAAGGAAATCAATCCCGACGCCCTGGTGTCGGTGAAGGTGTCCACCCCCACGGACGTGGACATGGTGGCGGTGGGAAGCTACTACGCCGGGGCCCACATCATCCACCTGGACGGCAGCTACGGCGGCACCGGCGCCGCGCCGGACATCGCCAAGAAGAACATCGCCATGCCCATCGAATACGCCATCCCCAAGGTACACCGGTTCATGACCGAAGAAGGGGTCCGGGACAAGATCTGCCTCATCGCCAGCGGCGGGATCCGGAACGCCGTGGACGCGGCCAAGGCCATCGCCCTGGGGGCGGACGGGGTCGTCATCGGGACGGCCGAACTGGTGGCCCTGGAGTGCGTACGGTGCGGGAACTGCGAAAGCGGCCGGGGGTGCGCCCGGGGCATCGCCACCACGGACCGGGAGCTGGGGTGCATGACCACCGAGGAATGGACCGAACAGCGCATCGTCAACATGTATACGGCCTGGCAGAAAGAATGGTGCGCCCTGTTGAGACAATACGGTCTTTCCAGCATCCGGGAACTGGTGGGGCGGACGGACCTTTTGGTCCACATGGATTACCTGGACGACGCCGAACGCGCGACCTATCCGCAGGCGCCGGAAACGGAAGTGATTATTTGAAAGGGACTCGAAAAACGCGTGGCACAAGGATCTTTAATCATGGAAAATCTGTTCAAGAGCCGGAGATGCCTTCCCCGCCCGCCGATGGAGCCGGAAACACCGGCCCAGGAGGGCGGGTGCGGGGTGACGGGATTCATCGCTTCCGTGCCCGTTTCCGGCCGCCATATCTATGAGCCGTCGGTGCAGATGCACAACCGGGGAAACGGAAAAGGGGGCGGCATCGCCGCCGTGGGGCTTTCCGCCGACAGCCTGAAGGTACCCCGGGACGTCCTGGACACCCACTACCTGCTCCAGGTGGCCCTTCTCGAGCCGGAATCCCGGAAGGCCGTGGAAAAAACGTATATCGACGGACCCCTGGAGGTCTACCGGGCGGAACGAATCCCCACCGTGGACGATTACCGGGACGTGGACGGTCTTGAGATCCAGCCCCCCGACGTGTGGCGGTACTTCGTCCGGGTCAAGCCCGGGCATCTGGACCGCTTCGTCACGGAAAACGCCCTGGAACGCCTGGATCCGCTGCAGGCCGAGGATGAATTCATCAACCAAAACTCCTTCCGGCTCAACGGAGAATTTTACGCGTCCACCGGAAAACAGCGGGCCTTTGTCCTTTCCCATGGAAAAAACATCATGGTCCTGAAAATCGTGGGATATGCCGAACAGGTGGCCCGGTATTACCTTCTGGAAGACTTCAAGGCCCACGGATGGATCGCCCACCAGCGCTACCCCACCAAGGGGCGGGTATGGCATCCCGGCGGCGCGCATCCCTTTATCGGGATGCACGAGGCGCTGGTCCATAACGGCGACTTCGCCAATTACCACGCCGTGAGCGAGTACCTCCAACAGTACGGCATCTTTCCCCTTTTTCTGACGGATACGGAAGTCTCCATCCTGTTGTTCGATCTTCTAAACCGGACCTTCGGATACCCCCTGGAATACATCATCGAGGCCATGGCCCCCACCACCGAGTACGATTTCGATCTCCTCCCTGCCGAAAAGCAGCGGATTTACCGGCACATCCAATCCTGCCACCTGGCGGCGTCGCCGGACGGCCCCTGGTTCTTCATCATCGCACAAAACGACGTCCGGAACCGGCGTTTTCAGCTCATCGGCATCACCGACACGGCCATGCTGCGGCCCCAGGTCTTCGCCCTCCAGGAAGGACAGGTGCAGATCGGTTTGATCTGTTCGGAAAAACAGGCCATCGACGCCACCCTCCAGAGCCTGGCCGCGGAGGATCCCCGGTTCGAACCCGTCGCCGACCGGTACTGGAACGCCCGGGGGGGCAGCGCCACGGACGGAGGGGCCTTCATCTTCTCGGTCACAAACGGGGATGCATCAACAGGGGTAAAACAGCTGACCTGCACCGACAAGTTCGGGGAGCCGGTCCGGGTCACGACACCCGCAAAATCGATGCGAGTATCCACTCCCGACCTGCCTGTGCCGGCACGGCAGACAGGTTCCGGCACTGACGGCGACGGAATCCTTACGGCCGCATTTGAAACGACGGACCCGGTCCCATTGGCGGATGTGCTGGCGCGCTGCCGCGGATACGCCGGCGCCTGCAACGCCGGCAGCCTCCGGGCCTTTTGCGCCGAACTCACGAACCGGGCGCAAGGAGGCGATTTTGCAAAAACACGGGCCATTGAAATATTGACTCATCTTGCGGACCGCCGCTTTCCCCTGATTCAACTGAAGCGGAGAACCGTTCAATGGATTCTACAAGAAAGTCTTTACGCCGTTTTCGGCGCCTCCCCGAACCTTACGGCGCAGGGTTCCGGCGCCTACCGGTACGTGGACCGGGGGCTTCGCCATACCCTCCGGGAACCCCGGAACGGGGAAGCGACCCTGGTGGTGAACGCAAAAGATTTTCCACCCGAAGGCGAAGACTGCGACGCCGCCCTTATCCGTCGCGCCTATCAAATGGGATGGAAGCGGTTCATCTGCTACGGGTACCGGGGCCAGCGGTTTTGCGGGTGCGGGCTTTCCAAGGGATCCGACGGGGTTCGGATCGACGTGTACGGCAGCCCCGGAGATTACCTGGCCTCGGGAATCGACGGGTTGGAAATGGTGGTGCACGCCAACGGCCAGGACCAGATCGGCCAGATCATGAAACGGGGAAAGGTTGTGGTCTATGGAGACGTGGGCCAGACCTTCATGTACGGTGCCAAGGGGGGAGAAGTGTACGTTATGGGGAATGCGGCCGGCCGTCCCCTCATCAACGCGGTGGGATCTCCCCGCGTCGTCATCAACGGCACCTGCCTCGACTATCTGGCGGAGTCTTTCATGGCGGGGGATCCCATAAAAGGCGGAGGCTTTGTCATTTTAAACGGAATGCGCTTCGATGACGCCGGAACCCTCATGGAACGGGAAACCCCTTATCCCGGTTCCAACCTCTTTTCCCTGGCGTCCGGAGGGGCCATCTATGTCCGGGACCCCTTTCAAAAAGTGGTCCCGGATCAACTCAACGGCGGCGAGCTGGTGGAACTTTCACCGGCGGACTGGGATCTGATCCTCCCCTATCTAAGAGAAAACGAACGGCTTTTCGGGATCTCGGTGGAAAAGGACCTGCTGACGGTCCGCGGCGAAATCCGAACGTATCGCGAGGTCTTCCGGAAGGTTCGGGCGGTTCCCCTGGAGGTTTTGTCCAAGGCGGCGGTTTCCGCGGAGGAATGGGGGGAAGACTGGCTCGAAGAGGCGGATGCGGATATTTTTCAGTTTAATTTGAATTAGGACTGTGTTAGAATGGGTGCGATCGTGAAAATGCCCCGGAAAAACCTGCCCCTTTTTCCCAAGCGGCAAAAAAATACGCATACAATCAAAGAGTTATTCAATTGACGAACCCCATCAACGGACTCCTTGCCCTGGAAGACGGCCGGACGTTTTCCTGTCGATCCTTCACCGGACCGGGGGAATGCACGGGAGAGATCGTTTTTAATACCGGCATGACGGGTTACCAGGAGATCCTCACCGATCCCTCCTACCGCGGGCAGATGGTGGTGATGACCTATCCCCTCATCGGCAATTACGGCGTGAACCCGGAAGACGTGGAGTCGGACCGCATCCAGGTAAGCGGGTTTTTGGTTCACGAATACCAGCATCAGCCCAGCAACTTCCGCTCCTCGGGAACCCTGGCCGATTACCTTTCCGCCCGGGGCGTCCTCGGAGTGGAAGGCCTCGACACCCGGGCCCTGACCCTTCACATCCGAAGCCGGGGGGCAATGCGGGCCGTGATCTCCACCCTGGATCCCGACCCCGAGTCCCTGGTACGAAAGGCCAACAGGATTCCTTCCATGGCCGGTTGCGATCTGGCCACCGGTGTCACCACCCGGAAGGCGTATTTTTGGATTCAGGGCCGCCCCGTCTTCCTGGAAAACGAAGAAGACCTGAAGGCTTCGGTCTGGAAACAGCGGGACGCCCGGTTGCATGTGACGGCCCTTGACTACGGCATCAAATACAACATTTTACGATCCCTGGAAGCCGTGGGTTGCCGCGTTCTGGTCGTCCCGGCGGGGACTTCCGCCCAAACGATCCGGGCCCTGGAACCCGACGGCATATTTCTCTCCAACGGGCCCGGAGACCCGGAGCCGATTACCTATGCCGTGGAAACCCTTAAAGCCCTTCTGGGGTATCGTCCCATTTTCGGGATCTGCCTGGGGCATCAGCTTTTGGGATTGGCCCTCGGGGGGAAGACCTATAAGTTGAAATTCGGCCATCGGGGGGCCAACCAGCCGGTGAAAAACCGGATCACGGGCCGCGTGGAAATCACCTCCCAAAACCATGGGTTCGCCGTGGACACCCAAAGCCTTGAAAGCAAGGACATCGAAGTCACCCATGTCAATCTCAACGACGACACCCTGGAGGGGTTCCGCCACAGGACGCTCCCGGTACTGGCGGTGCAATACCACCCGGAAGCCTCCCCCGGACCCCATGACGCCCAATATCTTTTCGAAGCCTTCAAGGAGATGATGGCCCGGCATTAGTCGAACCCCGAATCCGGGGGTAAACCGTTTATTTTCTTTTGTTTGCCATAAAAGGACACGAAATCCGCATCCATGCCCAAGCGCACCGACATTGAAAAGATCCTGATCATCGGCGCCGGCCCCATCATCATCAGCCAGGCCTGTGAATTCGACTATTCGGGGACCCAGGCCTGCAAGGCCCTGAAGGAGGAAGGGTACCGGATCATCCTGGTCAACAGCAATCCGGCCACCATCATGACCGACCCGGAAACGGCCCATCGCACGTACGTGGAGCCCGTCACGCCGGAGATGGTGGCAAAAATCATCGAAAAGGAGCGCCCCGACGCGCTCTTGCCCACCCTGGGGGGACAGACCGCCCTCAACGCCGCCGTTAAGACAGCGGAAACGGGGGTCCTGGATCGATTCGGCGTGGAGATGATCGGCGCATCGGTGGCGTCCATCCAGAAGGCGGAAGACCGGGACCGGTTCCGAAAATCCATGGAGCGCATCGGGCTTCGGATCCCCAGAAGCGGCATCGCCACAGACATCCAACAGTGTTTCGACATCGCCGAAGCGATCGGCTTCCCCCTCATCTGCCGCCCCAGCTTCACCCTGGGCGGGACCGGGGGCGGCATTGCCTACAACTTCGAAGACCTGGAAAATCTGGCCAAGGCCGGGCTCGACGCCAGCCTCATCGGCCAGATCATGCTGGAGGAATCGGTCCTGGGGTGGAAAGAATACGAACTGGAAGTGATGCGGGACAAGGCCGACAACGTGGTCATCGTCTGTTCCATCGAAAACCTGGATCCCATGGGCATCCACACCGGGGACAGCATCACCGTGGCGCCCGCCCAGACCTTAAGCGATAAAGAGTACCAGCAGATGCGCAACGCCGCCATCGCCATCATGCGGGAGATCGGGGTGGACACGGGGGGGTCCAATGTACAGTTCGCCGTGAACCCGAAAGACGGGGAGATGGTGGTGGTGGAGATGAACCCCCGGGTGTCGCGAAGCAGCGCGCTGGCCTCCAAAGCCACGGGGTTTCCCATCGCCAAAATCGCGGCAAAGCTGGCGGTGGGGTACACCCTGGACGAAATCCCCAACGACATCACCGGCGAGACCCTGGCCGCCTTCGAACCGACCCTGGATTATTGCGTGGTCAAGATCCCCCGGTGGACCTTTGAAAAATTCCCGGAAACCCCGGACTTGTTGACCACATCCATGAAATCCGTGGGAGAGACCATGGCCGTAGGGCGGACCTTCAAGGAAGCCCTGCAAAAAGGAATCCGCTCTTTAGAAATCGGGCGCTTCGGACTCGGGGCCGACGGCAAGGACCCCGAACGCCTGGTGAAACCCCCGACAGAAGCGACGGGAGAAAAGACCGTCCAAGAGGAACTCGAAAAAAAGCTGGTGGTCCCCAACTCCAAGCGGCTCTTTTATCTGAGGCACGCCATGGAAAACGGGTTCTCCGATGCCCGCCTGAACGCCCTCACCGGCATCGATCCGTGGTTCTTGTCTCAGATCCGGCAAATTTTTGACCTGGAAAACCGTCTTCGACACCACGTCATCACAGCGGATCCCGATGAAAAAAAAGCCCCCTTCGGACAGGCGCTTCTCCGGGAAGCCAAGGCGTTCGGGTTTTCCGACCGCCAACTGGCCCATCTGGCCGGCCTGGATGAAGACGCCATCCGCACCCTTCGCAGAAGACGGGGGATCACACCGGTCTTCAAGCTCGTGGACACGTGTGCGGCGGAATTCCGGGCCGCCACCCCGTATTACTATTCCACCTACGACACGGAAGACGAAGCGCGGGTTTCGGACAAAAAGAAAGTGATGATTCTGGGCGGCGGCCCCAACCGCATCGGCCAGGGAATCGAGTTCGATTACTGCTGCGTGCACGCCTCCTTCGCCCTGAGGGAAGAAGGCATCGAGAGCATCATGATCAACAGCAACCCGGAGACCGTGAGCACCGACTACGACACTTCGGACAAGCTCTATTTCGAACCCTTGACCCAGGAAGATGTTTTGAACATCATCGAAAAGGAAAAGCCCATGGGCGTCATCGTTCAATTCGGGGGGCAGACCCCCTTGAATCTTTCGGTGCCGCTTTTCAATGCCGGGGTCCCCATCCTGGGAACCCAGCCGGAGAGCATCGACCGGGCCGAGGACCGCAGGCTTTTCCAGGAGATGCTGACGAAACTCTCCTTGACCCAGCCCGCCAACGGCACCGCCATGTCGGTGGAGGAGGCCGTCACCGTGGCGGAGGCCATCGGGTATCCGGTCATTGTCCGGCCCTCCTATGTTCTGGGCGGCCGGGCCATGAAGATCGTCTACGAGCGGGAAAGCCTCAAATCCTTCACGCGCCTGGCCCTGGTGGAATCCTTCGGGCATCCCGTCCTCATCGACCAGTTTCTGGAAGACGCCGTGGAAGTGGATGTGGACGCGATCTCGGACGGTATCGATACGATCATCGGCGGCATCATGGAACACATCGAGGAGGCCGGGGTGCACTCCGGGGATTCGGCCTGCGTCCTGCCGCCCTACAGTATCCCGGAAACCCTGCAGGAGGAAATCGTCTCCGCCACCAAGGCATTGGCCCTGGAGCTGGGCGTGGTGGGGCTCATGAACGTCCAGTACGCCATCAAGGACGGCCGGCTCTTTGTCCTGGAAGTCAATCCCCGCGCCTCCCGGACCATCCCCTTCGTGAGCAAGGCCACCGGCGTCCCCCTTGCAAAACTGGCCACCAAGGTGATGCTGGGAAAACGCCTTAGAGCGTTGGGCCTGACCCGGGAAGTCTTTCCCGCCCACATGTCCGTCAAAGAAGCGGTGCTTCCCTTTGACCGGTTCCCGGACGTGGACACCCTTCTCGGGCCCGAGATGAAGTCCACCGGCGAGGTCATGGGGATCGACACCGATTTCGGATCCGCCTACGCCAAGGCCCAGCTGGGGGCGGGACAAAAGCTCCCCCTTTCGGGAACAGTATTCATCAGCGTGAAAAACCGGGACAAGGAGGCCGTGCTTCCCCTGGCCCGGCGGTTTTCGGACCTGGGATTCACCCTCATAGCCACCCGGGGGACGGCCCGGTTTCTGGCGGAACACGGGATTGCCGCCCGCCGGATTTCGAAGGTCTCCATGGACCGGCCCCATGTGGTGGACGCCATTAAAAACGGAGAAATTCAGCTCATCATCAATACGGGAATCGGTGGAGACACCAAGCGGGACGGGTACGTCATTCGGAGAAACGCGCTCAAGTACAACATCCCCTACACCACCACCATCGCCGGCGCCGTGGCCATCAGTAAAGGGATTGAACGGATGATTCAACGGGAACTCACCGTCAAGGCGTTACAGGACTATCACCCTCCGAGCCTCCGAAAAGGCACGGCCAATTGACGTCCATGGATTTTTCGGCAATGGAAGATATGTTTGACGAAACGGCACATCCCCGGGAAGCCTGCGGGCTTTTCGGCATTTTCGGGCATCCCGAAGCGTCCAAGCTGACCTATTTCGGCCTGTACGCCCTCCAGCACCGGGGCCAGGAAAGCGCAGGCATCTCCGTGGCGGGAAACGAGGGGGTCATCACCCACAAAGGGATGGGGCTGGTTCCCGATGTCTTCGACATGACGCTTCTGGAGCACTTGAAGGGAAAAAGCGCCATCGGGCATGTCCGGTATTCCACCACCGGAAGTTCCATCCTGGTCAATGCCCAGCCGTTCATGGTCCGGCATCGCAACCGGTCTTACTCGGTGGGCCACAACGGAAATCTGGTCAACGCCCACCGCCTGAAAAGCGAACTGGAGGAAAGCGGCTCCATCTTCCAGAGCACCATGGACAGCGAGATCTTTCTCCATCTTTTTGTGAAAAATCTCAAACACGGATTCGAAGGCGCCCTGGTCAAAACCATAGAGCGCCTGGAAGGCGCCTTTTCCTTCGTCGTTTTGACCAGCAACGGGGAGGTGATCGGCATCAAAGATCCCAACGGATTCCGGCCCCTTTGCCTGGGAAAGGCCAACGGCGCCTATGTGCTGGCCTCCGAATCCTGCGCCCTGGACCTGGTTCATGCCGAATACATCCGGGAACTCGATCCCGGTGAGATCGTGATCATCGGAAAAGACGGCGTCAAAAGCATCCCCACCGCCCCGGCGGAAAAACGATCCTTCTGTATCTTCGAATTCATCTATTTTGCCCGGCCGGACAGCAACATTTACGGGAAAAATGTTTACCAGATCCGCAAGGCCCACGGCGCGCGGCTGGCCCGGGAAGCCCCCGTGGACGCCGATTTGGTGATGCCATTCCCGGACTCCGGCACCTATGCCGCCATCGGATACGCCGAAGCCTCAAGACTCCCCTTCGAACTGGGGATGATCCGAAACCACTACGTGGGCCGGACCTTTATCCAACCCACCCAGAGCATGCGGGATTTCGGCGTCCGGGTGAAGTTGAACCCCATCAAGTCGCTGTTGAGCGGCAAGGAGATCGTTATCGTGGAAGACTCCATCATCCGGGGTACCACCACGAAAACCCGGGTGAAAGCCCTCCGGGAACTGGGCGTAAAAAAAATCCACATGCGGGTGGCCGGGCCGCCCCATCGCTTCCCCTGCCATTACGGCATCGATTTTTCCACCAAGGGGGAACTGATCGCCGCTTCCAAATCCGTGGAGGAACTCAAAGACTACCTGGGGCTCGACTCCCTGTATTATCTGAGTCTGAAAGGGCTTTTGGAAGCCACGGGCGTTGAGGCGCCGGAAGCCCATTTTTGCAAAGCCTGTTTCGATGGGTGCTATCCGGTCACCTTCGATGCGGATCTCGCCAAGGACTGCCTCGAAAGGGGCTTTCCGGATTCCGGCAAAAATTCATGAAACAAACGGTGGCGTTTACAAAAGAAGCGTCCAACGTTTTTTTCCATATCCTGACCCGGTGTAACCTCAACTGCCGTCACTGCTACATCGATTTCACGCAACACGGGAAAAAGACCCTTTCCATCGACACCATCCAAACGTGGCTTGCGGAGATGGCCGGCCGTACGAAAAACGCCGACCTCATCTTCCTCGGCGGGGAACCCACCCTGCATCCGGATCTGTCGGTTGCGATCAAGGCCGCCGGAAAGATGGGATACGCTTCCGTCACCATCGATACCAACGGCTATCTTTTCCATCAGGTCCTGGAAAAGGTCACTCCCGAAGAGGTGGATTACTTCAGTTTCAGCCTCGACGGAGCCGACCCGGAGACCAACGACGCCCTGCGAGGGAAAGGCGCGTTCGAGGCCTGCACCGCCGGGGCCCGAAAAGCAAAGGCCAAAGGGTTTAACACCAGCCTCATTTACACCGTCAGCGCCGCCAACCTCCGGGAATTGCACCGGATGCCCGAACTTTTAGAAGCGCTGAAGGTGGACCGGTTTTTCATCCAGGTCATCGGCCTTCGGGGAAAAGCCGGAAAAAAGAACTCCGGATGCACCCCGGTCACCCGAACCCAGTGGCTTGAAGAAATCCCCAGGGTGGCCCGGATCGTTGCCGCAGCCGGCATCCATGTCGTCTATCCGAAAGTCTACCTGAACGATGAGGATCCGTTTACGTGTGCGGGCCTGGTGGCGGATAATTATTTCATCTTTCCCAACGGCCGGGTTTACCGCTGTCCCCTGTGCGAAGACTACCCGCTGCACGGATTCCGGTTCCGAGACGACCGGCTGGAAAACGCTCCGCCCATCAACGAAACGGACCTGTTTCAGTTGTCGATCCCGGAAGGGTGTGTCATGAACAAGCTGGTGCAGCCCGAAACCCTGGCGTATACATCCGGCGGCTCCCCCGCATACCGGATCGCCTGCTGCCTCCTTAAGGAAGAAATTCCGCCCGCCTGATCTTTCCCACAGGAACACCGTCAAGCAGAAACAGAAGGTGGTTTCCGATTGACATCAAAGCCCAGTTGTGCTCATTAGAAAATAGTGAAGTTTTCGCCCCGACCGGCTGCGTATCCCGATAGCGGATACTATCTGTTTTACAATCGCTTTCCTGGACCTCGCCTTGAAGGACGGGGCGGGGAAAGTCTTCCGGTCACTTCAGCGTCAACCTTAAAAAGGAGGGGGTTAAGATGAAACAGATTCGCGGGTTATCCATCATGATGGGGCTTGTGGCTCTGGGGGTCGCTTTCGCCATGACCGCCTGCACCACCGGGTACACGCCCAAAAACGCGCCGGAATCGTTTGCTTGCGTTCCCGAAGGAAAACTGGAAAAGGACATCGCCCCGGAAGCCGAACTTGCGGAGCTGACCTGCTTTTTCAAAAAATACGAGGGAATGGAAACGCTGCACTTCAAGGTGGGCGTGAAAAACGTCAGCAGCAATGATCAACGATACCGGGTCAATCTCTTCCTGGACAACGGGAAGGCCGTGGGCGGACTCATCCCGAGAAAGACCAACGAGGGCCTTGTGAAACCGGGAACGACGGAAACCTTTGTCTATCCCGTTTCTCAGATGCCCCGGCAACCCAAATCCGTTTTGTTGCGGATTGGCACCGTAAGCGAATAACCCTTAACCATTCTCACAGGAGGGCAGCCTTATGAAACGCATCGGTTTGATTTTTGCCTGTTGTCTGATCCTGGCCGCCGCCGGAGCGGCATCGGCCAAAACCACCTTCATCGGCATCGGGACCGGCGGGACCGGCGGGATTTATTATCCCTACGGCGGGGGTGTGGCGGAAATCTGGTCCAAGCATGTCCCGGGCGTGAAAGCCGTGGCGGAAGTCACCGGGGCCAGCGTGGAAAACGTGAAACTGGCGCACAAGGGCGAAACCGTGATCGGCGAGGTCATGGGGGACGTGGCTTTGGCCGGATTCAAGGGAACGAGCAAGTTCAAAGGGAAAAAACACGACATCCTCTCCATGGCCATCATGTACCCCAACCTGCTTCAGATCGTGACCCTGAAAGACAGCGGAATCACCAACATCGAGCAGATCCAGGGGAAAAACATCAGTTCGGGAAGCCCGGGAAGCGGCACCAATTTCATGGCCGAAGCGGTCTTCAAGGCCCTGGGGATCCCACTCGACTCCTATAACGACAGCCGCCTTTCCTTCACCGAAAGTGCCAATGCACTCCGGGACGGGACCATCGAGGTGGGCGTGTGGTCCGTGGGACCCGGCACCAGTTCCATCCTGGATTTGGCCACCACCCATGACATTCGCATCATCGGGTTCACCCCGGAACAGACCCAAAAGATCCTGGCGGCCAATCCCACCTACTCCGCGGTGGAGCTCGCCGGCGGGGTGTATCGGGGGGCCGACCAGGCCGTACCCACCATCGGCGTGTGGAACGTGATGATCTGTCAGAGATCCCTGGATGAAAGCCTGGTGTATCAGCTGGCCAAGGCCCTTTTCGAAAACAAGGACTATCTGATGAAGATCCACCCTTCGGCGGCGTACACCACGCCTGAAAACGCGGTGAAATATTCTCCGATCCCCTTGCATCCCGGCACCATTAAATACATCAAGGAAAAAGGGATCGAAGTTCCCCAGCGTCTGATGCCCTAAAGGGGGCCTTGTGAAAAGACCGGGCCGGCGGATCCTCATCGGATTTGCCGGTCTGATGTCCCTGTTGTCGGCAGCCGCCGCGGGAATGCCGGGCGGCGTCGCGTTGCGTCTCATACCCGTTGAAAGTCACGAGCCCTTGCTGGCTCTGATCCTGGATCCAGGCGAGCGGTTTACAATCCGGTATTATCATTCGGTGGAAAACGCCCCCATATGGGAAACCCATTCCGTGGATGAAAACGGGGCCATTTACATCGAAGAGGAGCGATACGTGAAATTCGGCGCCGGTATGGGAAAGATGCCCGGAGTGGGCCGAATGGTGCAGCGCGGGCCCTATGAGGTCATCGAGGACATGCACCGTCCGGTGGGAAATTTCATTCTTCGCATCGGAAGCCCCGGCGTGGACCATACCCTGCTTTGGAGGGAAAAGGCGGTGAACCTGTCCGAGTTGGCCCCCCATCAGGCGGTTCGATTCACCACGACCCCGGTCAGCCGATTGTACCGCATGTATCGCACGCTGTGCCCGCACCCGGGTGAGAAACACCCGAGCGCGGGATAGAAAGCCCCCTTTCGGATGCCTGACAAACCCGCCGGACAAAACCCTGCACTCGTCGCCTTTACCGCCAAGGTGGTGACGCTTCTGGCCATCTCCCTGAGCCTGTACCAGCTTTACACGGCCGGGATCACGGCACTGACGGCCCTGGTCCAGCGTTCCATTCATCTGGGCGCCATTTTGTCCCTGACTTTCCTCTTGCGGCCGCCGTTCAAAGGGGCGCGTAAGGACCGCTTTTCCTTCTGGCTCCTTTTGGATTGGGTGCTCGTCGGGGCTTCCGTCACTTGCGTGGTCTATATCTGCTATAACCTCACGGCCATTTTCGAACGCCAGGGCGACTGGTTGGCCGCCGACCGCATCATCAGCATCATCGGCACCCTCCTGGTGCTGGAAGCCTGCCGCCGGGTGATCGGCCTGGTCATGACAGGGATCTGCATCCTGGCGATGGTGTACGCTTTTTTCGGTCCTTACATGCCGGAGTTGATCATCCACAAAGGGTACGATTTGGAGCGCATTGCCACCACCCTGTGGCTGACCACCGAGGGCATTTTCGGGCTCCCCCTCGGGGTGGCCGCGACCTTTGTCTTTGTCTTTGTTTTGTTCGGGGCGTTTTTGGAAGTAACGGGAGGCGGGACCTTTTTCATCGATATGGCCTACGCGCTGACGGGCCGCTTCTCCGGCGGCCCGGCCAAAACGGCGGTGGTCGCCTCCGGGTTCATGGGGTCCGTCTCGGGATCCGCGGTGGGGAACGTGGTGGCCACCGGATCCTTCACCATTCCCATGATGAAAAAGGTGGGATACCGTCCCCACGTGGCTGGCGCCATCGAAGCGGCCGCCTCCACCGGCGGCCAGTTGATGCCCCCCATCATGGGGGCCGGCGCCTTTTTAATGGCCGAGTTCACGAATATCAGCTATCTCAACATCATCAAGGTGGCGCTGATGCCCGCTTTCATGTATTACGTCACCCTTTTGTTATTCGTTCATTTCGAAGCCCAAAAGCAGGGCCTGAAAGGGGAATCCAAGGAAAACCTCCCCGCCGTCCTGACCGTCCTTAAGGAAGGTCTGCCCTTTCTCCTTCCGGTGGGGATTTTGATTTATGTCCTGGTGGCCAATTATTCTCCCATGATGGCCGGGTTCGTGGCCGTGATCAGCACGGTCTTTGCCAGCCTCATCGCCCATACCCTCCGGTGGTTCCACATCTACAAGACGCCGGCGGGAGAAACGCCCGTTTCCGGGAAAATCGGAACCTTTGCCGCAGGACAACTCCGACAGATCCTGCAAGCCCTGGAAAAAGGCGCGCGAAATGCCGTAATGGTCTCCGTTGCCTGTGCCGCCGCCGGCATCATCGTGGGAATGGTGACCCTCACCGGCATGGGATTGAAGTTTTCCAGCCTGGTCCTGGATTTAAGCTTCGGAATCAAGGCCCTGGCCATTTTGCTCATCGGTGCGGCCTCCCTGGTCCTGGGCATGGGTCTCCCCGTGACGGCCAGCTACATCGTCCTGGCCACCCTGGCGGGCCCCGCCCTTTTGGACATGGGAATCCCGTTGATGGTCTCCCACATGATCGTCTTCTGGTATTCCCAGGACGCCAACGTGACCCCCCCGGTGAGCCTGGCCAGCTTCGCCGGGGCCGGCGTAGCGGGCGCCAACCCCATGAGAACGGCGTTCACTTCCTGGAAGCTCGCCAAGGGGCTTTACATCATTCCCATCGTCATGGCCTACCGGCCCCTTCTGGGTATCGGGGATAACTACGAGATCAATCATCTTGAAGTCTACATGACAGCCCTGGTCACCACCCTGGGGCTTATGTCCTTTGCCGCCGCCCTGGAACGCTACTTTTTCCGCCGGGCCACATGGCTCGAAACCGGACTCTTCCTGGTCGCCGCAGCCGGGCTTTTCTGGCCTTCTTATTGGACGGATATCGCGGGCCTCGGCGCCTTTCTTGCCGCCCTGGCACTCCAGAAATTGCATCGCATTTAAAACCTTTCATTCGGATCTTTCATCACCTGCCTGATCATCTCCGAGTTGATCCTTTTCGCGGATATGCTATAGTTCCCTTCATGGGCTCGCCGCAACGGACAAACGCACTCGGCGGGTGATTATGATCCACAGGGGTCTTTTCGTTTAACAAAAAGGATTGACATGGAACGCAGAGAGATTCTCCAGACGCTATCCGGTTCAGAGTTTTTCCTCGGATTCGGCGAGCAGGATATTGACGAAATCGCCGATATCTGTGAATCCCGGATCATGGATACCGGAGCATGTCTTTTTCAGCAGGGGGATCTGGGGGAGGATCTTTTCATCGTCGCCGAAGGAAAAGTTCACCTGGAACGGGGAATGAACATCGGCGAACGAAAGGGGAAAGTTATCATCGACGTGCTGGGAAAAGGACGCGTCCTCGGATGCTGGTCCACCCTCATCGATAAACCCCATATCCTGATGTCCACGGCGGTTTGTGAAAGAGCGACAACAGTCTTGATTCTCAAGGGTGCCGACCTGCGCGCCCTCATGATACGGAACAGGGAACTGGGCTTCCACGTGCTCGAACGGCTCTGTCTGCTGTTGCGGGACCGAATCCAGGCGGCCTACGGAGCCCTGGATAAGATCTAATCGCCTCGACAGGATGTAAACGCGGAAGTGGCATAAAAGGGAAAATCGGTGGAAATCGAGCTCAGCGCGGCGGAACGGGAACAAACCGAGGGAATCCGGTCGGAGCTGAACGCCTTTAAAAAGGACAGGGGACAATTGATCCCCATCCTTCAATGGATTCAACACCGATTGGCCTTTCTCCCCCCCCAAGCCCTCGAAATGGTGGCCGAGCACCTGGATCTCTCCCCCGCGGAGGTCCTGGGAGTGGCCACGTTTTATAATCAATTTCGGTTTTTTCCCCCGGGAGAACATCCCGTCAAGGTCTGCCTGGGCACGGCGTGCCACGTAAAAGGCGCCGACATCATCCTGGAAAACTTCGAGCGGAAGCTGGCCATCCGGGAAGGGGAAACCACGCCGGACCGCCGGTTCAGCATCGAACGAGTGGCCTGCGTGGGATGCTGCGCCCTGGCGCCGGTCACCCTCATGGGGGAGACGGTCCACGGTCACATGGCCCCCAGCAAGGTGGAAGGATTGATCACCCGGGTGAACATCGAAAAAGAAGTCAAGGAAAGAGAAAAAAAGGCCCATGTATGAGGATCTGAAAGCCGAAGCCGCCAGGCGCAAAAAGGCCTTCGACGAAGACCCGGCCCCCAAGGTGCACATCGGGATGGCCACCTGCGGGATCGCCGCCGGCGCCCTGGAAACCAAGGCGGCATTCGAACAGATTCTCGCGGAACGGGGCATTTCAGCGCAAATTCACACCGTGGGATGCCGGGGGCACTGCTACGCCGAACCGGTGGTGGTCATCGACCATCCGGATTCCGGGTTTCCGCCCATCCTGTATCCCGAAGTCAACCCCGGCAAGGCGACCATGCTGGCCAAACTTTTCCTGGAACAGGGCGATCCCCGCCTGGAACACATCCTCGGCGCCACGGTGGAAAACGAGATGATCCCGTCCGTCATGGAATTTCCCCGGTTCAACCGGGAAACGCGGGTGGCGATGGAAAAATGCGGCCTCATCGATCCGGAAGATATCTATGATTACATCGCCGCAGGCGGATACGGCGCTTTTGCCACCGCGTTGGAAAATCCACCGGAATCGCTCATCCAAATCGTGAAGGAAAGCGGTCTGAGGGGCCGGGGCGGGGCCGGGTTCCCCACGGGAAAAAAGTGGGCGGCGGCCCGGAACACCTCCGGAGACGAAAAGATCATCATCTGCAACGCCGACGAGGGGGACCCCGGTGCCTATATGGACCGCACCCTGTTGGAAAGCAACCCCCACCAGGTCCTGGAAGGGATGCTCATCTGCGCATTGGCCGTGGGCGCCTCCCGGGGGATCCTCTATGTGCGGGCCGAATACCCTTTGGCGGTCCGGATCCTGCGGCATGCCATTGAAGAGGCCCGTCAGGCCCGTCTTTTGGGAAAGGAGATCCTGGGCACATCTTTTTCATTCGACATCAACATCTTCGAGGGTTCCGGAGCCTTTGTCTGCGGCGAAGAAACGGCCCTGATCCGGTCCATCGAAGGGTTCCGGGGAATGCCCCGGCAGCGGCCGCCGTATCCCGTCACCTCCGGCCTTTACGGGAACCCCACGGTCATCAATAACGTCAAGACGTTTGCCAATGTACCGGCCATCATCGAACGCGGCGCCGATTGGTTCAAGGGCATCGGCACGGAAAAAAGCCCGGGTACAGCCATCTTTTCCATCGTGGGGGACGTGATCCACCCCGGCCTGGTGGAAATCCCCATGGGGGTCACCCTCAGGACCCTGATCTTCGACATCTGCGGGGGGATTCCCAACAAGAAAAAATTCAAAGCGGTTCAGATCGGGGGGCCGTCCGGCGGATGCCTTTCCGAAGCGTTTTTAGACACCCCCATCGATTTCGACACATTATCCCTGGCCGGCGCCATGATGGGCTCCGGCGGGATGGTGGTCATGGATGAAGACACGTGCATGGTGGATGTGTCCCGTTATTTTCTGGATTTCACCCAGAAGGAATCGTGCGGAAAATGCACCTTCTGCCGCATCGGGACCCATCATCTTTTGGCCGTTTTGAAGCAACTGACGGAAGGCGAGGGCGAAACCATCGATGTGGGTGCACTGAAAGCGCTGAGCGAAGACATTCAGGCCGGCTCCCTCTGCGGTCTGGGGAAGACCGCCCCCAACCCGGTGCTGACCTCCTTGAAATATTTTCCCGAAGACTATGAGGCCCACATCAAGGAAAAACGCTGCCCGGGCATGACGTGCCGGCCGCTCATCGCCTTTTACATCGACCTGGAAAAATGCGCCCGGGGATGCGACGTCTGTGAAGGCTGCTGTCCGGTGGACGCGGTTTTCACCACCCCCAACCGCAAAAAGGGCATCGACCAGAGTCTTTGCGTCAAATGCGGGGAGTGCATGACCTCCTGCCCTCCCGAATACCGCGCCGTCATCAAGGTCTCCCCCCCGCACCTGGCGCCCGTCATCGAACGGCCGGCCCAGCCCCCGAAAAAGGATGCATCGTGAGCGGAAAAGCCGTTTCCCTACAGGTGGACGGAAAAATTCTGAACGCACGGGAAGGGGACGTGCTCCTGAAAGCCTGTCTTGAAAACGACATCTATATTCCCAACTTGTGCTACCTGGAAGGCATCGACCCCCTGCCCGTATCGTGCCGTTTGTGTTTTGTGGAAATCGAGGGTTTTGGGCAGCCCGTACCGTCCTGCAGCATATCCGTCCGGGAAAATCTTATCGTGCAGACGGATACCCCCCGTGTCCGGCGGCTGCAGCGGACAGGGTTGAAGCTGTTGCTGTCCACGCACCACGTGGATTGCAAAAATTGCCCGGCCAACCGGAAATGCGCCCTCCAGGACATGGCCCGATTCCTCAAGGTCGGCCTGAAATCCAAGACCGCATATCTAAAAGAGCAGGCAGTCCGTTCGGAGCACCCCCATCTCGATTATTACGTGAACCGATGCGTCCTCTGCGGCCGGTGCGTGGAAATCTGCCGGACCCGGCAACCGCATCCCGAACTGACCTTCATCAAACGCGGCTTTGAGACCGTCATCGGCTTTTACGGACCGAATCCGGCGGAGGCGTCCGATCAGGAGACGTACCGCGCCTGTGTCGAGGCATGTCCCGTGGCTGCCCTGGTGATGAAAACCGATAGTGGGCGCTGACTCGACAGGAGGATTCCATGGCGAACTGCCTCATGGACGGCAACGAAGCCATCGCACGGGGGGCGTTTACAGCGGGGTGCCGGT
>CAZQUR010000018.1:6969-38345 GCA_964596535.1 uncultured Desulfobacteraceae bacterium | reverse complement strand
AATGCCGCGCAACGCCGCAGATGGACTTTTTACTTTGCCATCAACCATGATGAACGCGTTGAAGTCATCGAAAGGAGGCAACATGAAGACAAGAAAGAGGTTCGGATACGGCGTTTTCGCACTTTTGTTCGCCGTGGGTTTTGCGTTCTTTCCGCAATCGGCGCAGTCCGCCGATGAAATCAAATGGGGGGTTCTCATCGACCTTTCCGGTCCCACCTCGGACTGGGGAAAAAACCAGGTCAAGGGACAACTGGACGCCGCCCGCTGGGTGAATGAAAACGGCGGGATCAACGGAAAAGAATTGAAGCTCATTGTCATCGACGACGGCTACCAGGTGCCGAAGGGCGTCGCGGGATACAACCGGCTGGTGGATTCCGAAAAGGTCATCGGGCTGTACATCCAGTCCACGGGGACGACCATGACCCTGGCCAAGAAGATCGTGGCCGACGGCGTGGCCACCATCGCCGCTTCGTTTACGTCCAAGTTCCAGAATCCGGCCAAAACCCCTTTCAGCTTTTTTGTGTCCCCCTCTTACGGGACGATGGGGCGCATCGCCTTGAAATGGGTCCGGGACACATGGACGGACACCAGCCGGAATCCAAAGATCTGCTACCTTTACCCGGACAATAAATACGGCCGGGACATCCTGGACGTTTGCAAGGACTACGCAAAGAAAATCGGCGTGGACGTGGGCCCGGACCAGGTCATCAACTGGCCTACCAAGGACGCCACGGTGCAGCTCACCAACATGAAGCGATACGATCCGGATTACGCCTACATCACCTCCACCGCCATGAACGGCGCCGTGATCCTGAAAAACGCCAAGGCTCTGGGGCTTAAGACCAAATTCATTTCCAACATCCGCAACTTTGAAGAAAGCCTCATCGAGCTCAGCGGGGGGGCGGCCGAAGGGACCTACGGCGTGCATCCCATCGCGCCGTACGGCGCGGATGTGCCGGGCATGAAAAAGATCGTGGAAGTCCATGAAAAATGGCATCCCGGGGAAAAGGGGACCAATGTTTACGTGGAAGGATGGGTGAACATTCTTTGCGTTACGGAAGCCCTGAAAAACGCCGACAAGGCCGGGGAATTGACGCCGGCCGGAATTCGTAAGGCCTTTGAACAGTTCCGTAATTTCGACACCGGCGGTCTGGCGCCTCCTCTCACTTTTACTGCCACCGATCACCGGGCCTCCATGGCCGCCAAGATCTACCAGATCCAAAACGCCAAGATGGTCGATGTGAGCGGCTGGGTGGAACTCCCCCGGGATATGGAATATTTCGGGAAATAATCGGTTTCCGGCTGAAACCGGCTGCAGTGGGGGCCGAGAGTGCAAAAATTTAAGGGGTCGAGGGTCCGAGGGGCCAAGTGATGAAAAAAGACTTTTCACTCGACCCCTTGACCCCTTACATGGAACAACCCAGGCGGGTTTTTTCCATAACCTTGATGAACGCGTAAAAAATCGAAATTGGGATGGCAAAGTAAAAAGTTCCAGATGCAAGGCGCGCAAATTCTGAGGAATGAGGCGTACTTACAAGTACGCCGCAATGACGAAGAATGCCGCGCAACGCCGCAGGTGGACTTTTTACGAAGCCATCAACCTTTGAAGAAGAAAAGGACATGCTTGAACTGAACCTTCCCAGACAATTCAACGCCGCCGCCTATTTCATCGACCGACACGAAGAAGAGGGCCGGGCGGACAAAACCGCCTTGATTCACGAGGAGACCCGATACACATACCGGGAAGTCCGGGAGAACGTGAACCGGTGCGCGAACATGATGACGGCTTTAGGGCTTCGCATGGAAGAGCGGGTCTTTCTTTTGCTCAAAGACACCCCCGAGATGATCTTTTCCTTTTACGGCGCCATCAAGGCGGGAGCGGTCCCCATCCCCGGAAACATCCTGATGAAGGGTGACGATTTTCTTTACATGCTCAACGACAGCCGGGCCCGTTTGCTCGTGGTGGACGCGGCGTTTCTCCCGGAGATTGAAAAGATCCGATCCCGGGCCCACTTTTTGGAACACATCCTGGTGGTGGGAGACGGCGCTTCCCCCTACGAAGATTTCAAGGCCCGTTTCCGCGCCGCGGATACCGGGTTTTCCCCTGCGCCCACCACGCCCGATGATGCCGCCTTCTGGCTGTACAGCGGCCGCAACCCGGAACGCCCCATGGCCGCCGTCCACCATCACAGCCACATGGTCTACTGCTCCCGGGCTTATGCCCAGGGGATCCTGGGCATGAGCGAATCAGACCGGATCATGGGGTCTTTTCTCTTTTTCGCCTACGGATTGGGAAACGGCGTCTACTTTCCGTTTTTCGCGGGCGGGACGAGCATCCTCTTTTCCCATCCCCCGAAGCCGGAACGCGTTTATGCCGATTTGGTGAAATACCGCCCCACGCTTTTTTTTACGGTGCCCACCCTGCTGGGGGCCCTGGCGGATTATAAAAGGGCGTGCCGGGAAAAAGGGGAAAAACTCGCCCCCGTGGAAGGGCTCCGGGCATGCATCTCTTCGGCCGAGATCCTATCTCCGGATATCTACCGGCGGTTCAAGGATGAATTCGGCGTGGAGGTGCTGGAAGGGACCGGATCCACCGAGATCTGCCATATCTTTTTGTCCAGCCGGTTCGACGCCGTCCGTCCCGGGAGCACGGGGAAGATCGTCCCCGGATACGCAGCCCGGCTCATGGATGACGACGGGCACCCGGTGGGACCGGGAAAGATCGGAAACCTGCTCATCCGGGGAGGATCCATCGCCTCGGCCTACTGGAACCAAAGAGAAGAAACCAAACGGAACATGCAGGGGGAATGGTTCGTCACCGGGGACCGCTACATGATGGACGAAGACGGGTTTTTCTTTTTCCGCGGCCGCAGCGACGATATGCTCCGGGTCGGGGGGAAATGGCTTTCTCCTTTGGAAGTGGAAAAGGCCGTCGATTCCCACCCGGCGGTTTTCGAAAGCGCCGTGGTGGGCTCCACGGACAAGGACGGCCTCGTCAAACCCTACGCGTTTGTGGTCCTTGCCGCCGGGAACGCCCCCTCCGAGGTCCTGAAAACACAAATCCAGGCCCATGTGAAGGCGCGGATTGCGGCGTACAAATACCCCCGGTGGATCGAATTCATCGATGCCATCCCCAAAACTCCGGGCGGAAAGATCCGGCGGTACGCCCTCCAGGAGAACATCCGGAAAAAGGATACACCATGTTAGCGGTCAACAACATCGAAGTCATTTACGACGACGTCATCCTGGTTCTCAAGGGGCTTTCCCTCACGGTGGAAGAGGGAAAAATCGTCACCCTTTTAGGGGCCAACGGGGCCGGGAAGACCACCACCCTCAAGGCCGTTTCCGGACTCTTGAAAGTGGAAAACGGGGAAGTCACGGACGGGACCATCGAATTCATGGGGGAGCGGATCGACAACAAGGCGCCGGAAGAAATCGTCAGCCGGGGGATCTTCCAGGTCATGGAAGGCCGCTGCGTCTTTGAAAACCTGACGGTTCATGAAAACCTCATGGCCGCCACCCGGACGCTGAAAAGCCGAAAAGAAATACAAGCCCGCTATGATATGGTGTTTTACTATTTCCCCCATCTCAAAAGCCTTCGGGGCCGCCTGGCCGGGTACCTTTCCGGCGGTGAACAGCAGATGCTCGTCATCGGCCGGGCCATGATGGCCCGCACCCGGCTGATGCTGCTGGATGAGCCCTCCCTGGGATTGAGCCCCCTGTTGGTTTCGGAAATCTTTTCCATCCTCAAGCGTTTGAACCGGGAACAAAAGATGACCATCCTCCTGGTGGAGCAAAACGCCCACCTGGCCCTTTCCATCGCCGAACACGGGTATGTCATGGAAAACGGAAAGATCGTCCTGGATGACGGCGTGGATAAACTCAAGGAAAACGAGGATATCAAGATGTTTTACCTGGGCCTCACCGAGATGGGAACCAAGCGGAGCTATCGGGACGCAAAATTTTACAAACGCCGGAAACGTTGGCTGGCATAAAGGAGGCGGAAAATGGCCAAGATCGGTATTCTCGGCTGCGACAGCACCACCCGGCAGATGAACTGCGTGATGATCGGGTGCTTCGGCAATCTAAGGGAACGGAAAGGGTCTTTTACGGATTACCCCACAGATGAACCCCTTGATCTCATCGGGATCATCCATTGCGGGGGATGCCCCACGGCCGTGGGAGCGGACCGGATCTGGCAGAAAGTCCAGGCCCTGGTGGATTACGGGATCGACGCCCTGCATTTTACCTCCTGCCTGGTGCAGCTGTGTCCCTTCAAAGACGCTTTCCTGGAAACGATCCGAAAGGACTTTCCTTCCCTGGCCGTGGTGGAAGGGACGCATCCGTTTCACGACCTGGATGCCTTTAAAAACGGCGTCCGGGAACTCGTCTCCCAACGGGCGGTGACGCCCCAGCGGATGAACGACCTGGTCTTCAAACGCATCAAGGTGAGCGGTTCCGGGGACAAAGAGGACGCATAGGGCGGATTGTATGCCCGAAGCCCTTGTCCGGCGCGGCACTTACGATTATCCGGCACTCCGGCCGGTCATCTTCGAGATGATGGCAGCCCTGGAGCAGGGGCGAATCAAAGAAAACCGCCGGGTGCTCATCAAGCCCAATTTCTTATCCCCCGCAACACCGGCGAAGGCCGTCACCACCCATCCACTTGTTTTGAAAGGGGTCGTCGAATATGTCCTGGATAAAAAGGCCCGCCCCGTCATCTCGGACAGCCCGGCCATCGGGTCATTCGACCGCGTACTCAAGGAAGGCGGCTACCGGGAGGCCTTAAGAGACCTGGATGTGGCGTTGCAGCCCTTTTCCGTCTCCGTAAAGACCGATATCGGCCGGCCCTTCGGCGCCGTCGAATTGGCGGAAGCGGCCCTTAAGGCCGATGTGGTGGTGAATTGCGCCAAGCTCAAGACCCACTCCCAGATGCTGCTGACGCTGGGCGTGAAAAATATGTTCGGGTGTGTGATCGGTCTGAAAAAATCCGAATGGCATTTGAGAAGCGGGGTGGACCGGGAAACGTTCGCCCGGCTTCTGGTGCAGATCCACAACCGAATCGCCCCCGCCGTCACCCTCATCGACGGCATCCTGGCTTTGGAAGGGCACGGTCCGGGTAAAGGGGGAACGCCGAAACCTTTGGGGATCCTTGTGGGCAGCCGGGAAGCCCTCTGGGCGGACGCCGCCGTCTGCCGGCTGTCGGGCCTTTCCCCGGACCGGCTCCCGACCCTGGCCGCCGCCCGGCGGCTCGACCTTTCCTTCGTGCCCGTGAGGCTCCTCGGCGACGATATCGGGAAGATTTCCCTGAAACTGCCCGAGTTGGCGCCGTTGTCCTTCGGCCCCCGGCGGTTCCAGGGGCTCATGCGCCGGCATCTGGTCCAGCGGCCCGTGGTGGACCCGGTGCGCTGCCGGCAATGCGGAGAATGCGTTGCCATCTGCCCGGCAAAGGCCGTCACCCTGGATGAAACGGCCGTTTCCTTCGACTATGATCCGTGCATCCGGTGCTACTGCTGCATCGAGATCTGTCCCCACGGCGCCCTGCATGCGTCGGAAACGCGCCCCGGAAAGCTGTTGCGGCGCGTCATGAAGCGATTCTGAATGTCCTGAATTCGTGGAGGTGAACCGGGGATCGATGAATCCTCGTCGTGACCGTTTTCCCATGGCTCCGGAAAAAAGAAACGCCTTCCTCACCAGTCTTTTACCCCTTTTTTGTTCATGAACCAGACGGGGCAAGCGGTTCGAAATTTGCAGTAAATCTCGGGATCCCGGCATTGGAGGCATTCTTGACACAAATAGATGCCATGCTTTTGACACCGATACGGCGTGTCGACTTCCGGATGGCAGGCGCATTCACCCATAACGGATCTCCGGTTTTCAGGTCACCACGAACGGCCGGGACGAAGGGGCCCCGGAAACCGCGTCGTCAAGGATCTTTTTCAACTTTTTTACCCCCTATAGATCCGTTATCCGTGAATCGGTTACAAAAGGTTCCCGGGGAAAAGATGCACTCCATTGACTTTTGGAAGCCTTTTTCTATACAATGCAGCGGATGTTGCGGAAACCGGCTCAAAATAAAGAACCTTCAACGGAAAGGAGCATCATGGCAGGGATAAACAAAGCGATCCTGATCGGGAACCTGGGAAGAGACCCTGAGATTCGTTACACGCCCAGCGGCGTTGCGGTGGCCAATTTCAGCATCGCCACCACCGAAAACTGGACGAACAAGGACGGCGGCAGGGAGACCCGGACGGAATGGCATCGCATTGTGGCCTTCGGAAGGCTGGGGGAAATCTGCGGCCAGTACCTGTCCAAGGGAAAACAGGTCTATATCGAGGGTCGCATCCAAACCCGCGAATGGGAGGACCGGGACAAGAACAAACGCTACACCACGGAAATCGTGGCCCAGCAAATGCAGATGTTGGGGGCAAGGGGGCCCGAAGATTCCGGGGGGTCCTCCATGGAGACACAGCAGGGTCCGGATCTTTCCGATCCTTCCGGCCCGGGAGGAGATGACAGCGACGTGCCCTTTTAATCCGGGCATAAACGGAATCGATTCCCCTTGCCGGTCCACTGGATTGCAGCGGCAAATGCCGTCCGCATCCCGCCGGGCGGTAAAAAAAGGATTCAACATCACGGGCGGCCGGATCCGGTTTCCGGCTGCCTGATCACCTGGCCCATGGAGAAAAATAGGATGAAAAGGAATCGGCTTTTCGGGTGAGGAGGTGTAGGAATTGCGTATCAGACGGATGCCTGAGGATTGATCGTTATTGACTCTTTCCTTCTTCGACCTTTTTCGGTTCTTCCTGTTCCGCTTCCGAGGTGGCTTTCTTGAAGTTTCGAATGCCTTTTCCGATTCCGGCGCCGATCTCCGGGAGTTTTCCGGCCCCGAAAATGATCAGCACGATGATCAAAATGATCAACAGTTCCCAATGTCCCAGGCCAAACATGTGTTCCTCCTATTCATGGGGATTGATTTGCCGCAATTCGTTCAACAGTTTTACAAATTCCGGTGACTTCATGTATCGATCCATTGTGCCCTGATAATCGATCCAGGCTTTCCAGGACCGGAGCCACAGGTCGTTACGCCAATAACAATCCGGGTCTCCTTTTCCTTTGAGCCGTTCGATGTAATCGATGTATTCCTCGGAGCAACTCTCGCAGAACCGATAAGGGACCCGGAGGTGGATCGAACCCCCGGTCTCCGGGGTGGAGCGGTCGATCTGGGTGCCGCATTTCTCGCACTTCATGGAGCAATGGGTGCACTGAAAAACCTTTCGGACCGCCAGAATTTTTTGGCGTTTCACGATGTCGGCTTTCTGCTGCTGGGAAAGCCGGAGTTTCTCCTCGATGGAGATAATATCGGCCATGCGCGTTTTTTTTGCTCCTTCTCTATAGAATTAAAGATATCACCCGGCAGGTCGGGTGTCAATTGTTTCCATGGAATTTCGTTTATGCGGGCCGGGCGCCTTTCGGGAAAAAGCGCTTTGACAAAAAGAATGAAACCCCATACCCTCCTGGGCGGGAAAAGGAGATGCAACTTTATGGTGGATTCACGGAGTATCGTTCCCTGGATTGTCCGCGTCATCGAGGATTTCGTTGCCGCATCCCCGAAAAACACCCTGGAACTGCCCACGGAAGAACCCGCATTCGACCGTCCCCGGGTCGGTTTTTCCAGCGGCGCCGATCCCCTTTACGCCGAATATGTGCGGCACATCGGGGCGTTCTACCTGACACCCCTGGAGATCCTGCAGACCGCATTCCCGGATGCCGCATTTCGCGACCCGGAAGCCGTGTCCGTCATCAGCTGGATCCTCCCTTCCACTTCGGCCACGCGCCGGGAACAGTCCCATGCCGTCGGGCATCCTTCCGATCGGTGGGCACGCACCCGGCTTTATGGAGAGTGCTTCAATGATCTGCTCCGGCACCGTGTGGCAAATCGCCTGTCCGCAGAAGGGATTTTTGCCGTGGCTCCGGTGCTGACCCCCTTTTGGAGCCGTTCGGACCAGGGGCCTTATGCCCCTTGCTCCAACTGGTCCGAACGGCATGCCGCCTTTGCCGCGGGATTGGGGACCTTCGGCCTGTGCGACGGCCTCATCACGCCCTTGGGAAAGGCCATGCGGACCGGTTCGGTGGTGGCCGGAATCGCCTTGCCGCCCACTCCCCGGCCCTATACGGATATCCATGCCCATTGCCTTCACTATTCCCATGGGACGTGCGGCAAGTGCATCCCCCGATGCCCGGTGGATGCCCTGGGATCTGCCGGCCACGATAAGGCGCGCTGCATGCAGTACACCGAAAAAGCCATGAGCGCCTTCATGAAAAAGGCCTACGGCCTGGAAACCTATGCCTGCGGGCTTTGCCAGGCGGCTGTTCCCTGCATGGATCATATTCCAGGACCTGAAGAGGGAGGATAAAAAAGATCTTATGCCGTCCCCATTCACACCCGAGGCGCTGCCGGTACTGGTGGGAAGCCTTCCCCTGGAAGATCATGGGGAAGCCATGGACCTGGTGATGCGTTTTACCCCGGAAATCCCGTCCTGGTCCCAGCTTCCGATTCACCGGGAAGAAGGGATGATCGCCCAGTTTCTCCCGGGCCTTCCGGGGGTTGTGGAAAAAAACGGGAAACGCTTTATCGATGCCCAAAGTGACCCGTTTGATACAGACCTGGTGGCCTTTTACGAGGCGTACCTGTCCGTTACCGAAGAAGGGGGGCCGCTTTTGGAAAGCCGGTTCGGCCTGACCCCGGACACGGCCCAGGGGTTTTTCACCTTTCTGGAAGCCCTTAAGCGTCGAAAAGCGCCACCCACGGCGGTCAAGGGACAGGTCACGGGACCCGTCACCTTTGCCACCGCCCTCGTCGATCAAAAGGGGACCCCTCTTTTTTACGACATGCAGCTCAGGGACATGGCGGTCAAACTGCTGGCCCTGAAGGCGCGCTGGCAGGTCCGGCGTCTCAAGGAGATCGGGGTACCGGTGATCCTTTTCATGGATGAGCCGGGGATGGCGGGATTCGGTTCTTCGGAATTCACCAGTATTTCCCGGGAAGATGTCCGCTTCTGTTTGACGGAGATGATCGAGGCGATCCATGCCGAGGACGGAATGGCGGGGATTCATGTCTGTGCCAACACGGACTGGTCGCTGATCCTGTCGCTTCCCTTTGATATCGTCAATTTCGACGCCTACGCCTACTTTGACCGGTTTATCCTCTACGCAGGAGACGTCAAAGAGTTTCTGGAATCCGGCGGCATCCTGGCCTGGGGAATGGTTCCCACGTTGAACGAGGAAGCACTGCGGCAAGAGACCGTGGAGACCATGGCCGCCCGGTGGAAAGACACCCTGCGGCAGCTGGACGCCATCGCGATCCCGCCGGACAGGGTCACGCGGCAATCCCTCATTACCCCCAGTTGCGGAATAGGGACGTTACCCCTTGATCTCATGAAAAAAGTGCTTATGTTGACCCGTGAATTATCATTGAAAATCCGGGGCGTCGCCTGTCTTTAATTCCCTGAACAAGTATCTGAAACGATCAAGGGGCAAGTTAAAAAAAGGGCCTTTTACCCTTTTTATACCAATCCAATTGAGGAGGTCATGCACACGGAAATGAAACGCGAATTCACCGGGGCCACCCGGTATGTGTTGGACGACGAACTGGCAGGAATCGTGAACATCTCCATGGCACTGGAGATGCCGCTCCTTTTGAAAGGCGAACCCGGGACGGGAAAAACCATGCTGGCCCATGCCATCGCGGAAAGCCTGAAGATGCCCCTCATCGCCCTGAACGTCAAATCGAGCATGAAACTGGTGGACGCCTTATACCAGTACGACACCCTGACGCGTCTGAACGACAGCCGTTTCGGGGATTCCTCCCGGGATGTGAGCAACATCGAGGAATACATCAAGATGGGAAAGATCGGTCAGGCCTTCGTGTCGGATATCCGAACGGTGCTGCTCATCGACGAAATCGACAAGGCCGACACGGATTTCCAGGACGACATGCTCGACGTTTTGGATCAGATGGAGTTTGACATCATCGAAATCGACAAGACCGTTCGGGCCAGGCACCGGCCGGTCATCGTCATCACTTCCAATGCCAAAAAGGACCTTTCGGATCCCTTTCTGGGACGGTGCAACTTCCACCACATTGCCTTCCCGGACCCCAAGATGATGCGCAGGATCATCCACGTCCATTTTCCGGATATCGAGTCGGATCTTTTGGAAAGCACCGTGGAGACGTTTTACCGGCTCCGGGAGATCGACGCCGTGGAGAAGAAACCGGCCACCCGGGAACTGATCAACTGGATCCGTGCCTTGCGTGCCGATCCGGATTTCAGACCAAAGGATCTTGCCAAAGGCAGTATCCCGTTTTTGGGGGTGCTGTTCAAGAAAAGTCAGGACTACGAACAGGCCAACAACGTCATCCACCGGCGCCGGCTCTTCTAGAAGGGTTCATCCTTTCATGTTCGTCGATTTTTTCTACAAGCTCAGGGATCACGGGGTTCCGGTGAATCCCACGGCCTTTTTGACGCTCCACAAGGCCCTCGGCCGGGGGTTGATTCATTCCCTGGAAGACTTCTATACCGCGTCCCGGTCCATTCTCGTCAAGAGCGAACGGTACTTCGACCTCTTCGACCAGGTCTTTGCCCATCATTTCGAAGGGGCGGAACTGCCCGAGGGCGAGGCCTTTGAAATCTCCGAGATGGCCAAAGTCCTTCTGGAGCAGTGGCTGAAAGATCCCCTGAGCGTATCCAAGATGCTGGGCGTCGACGAATCGGCCCTTTCCAGGCTTTCCCCCGAAGAGCTGATCGAATACTTCAAAGACCGGCTCAAAGAACAGGCCGAAGCCCATCACGGGGGAAGCAAATGGATCGGCACCGGCGGCACCTCGCCTGTGGGGCATTCCGGTTATCATCCCGGCGGGATGCGGGTGGGCGGGATGTCCCGGAACAAGTCCGCGGTGAAAGTGGCCATGGAACGGCGCTATAAGGACTATTCCCGGTCCGGCCCCCTCACGGAGAATCTCATCGGGGAGGCCCTCAAGCGGCTCCGGCATTTAAGCCCCGAAGGGCCCAAGGACCGGATCAACATCGATGAAACCCTTTACCAAACCATGAAAAACGCCGGTGAGATCGAGATCGTCTTTGAAAGAAGCCTGAAAGACCGGCTCAAGGTGATCCTGGCCATCGACAACGGCGGTTGGTCCATGGATCCCTACATCCCGGTGGTCCAGACGCTGTTCAACTACGCCAAGGCCCAGTTCAAGGACGTGAAAACCTATTTTTTCCACAACACCCTCTACGACAACCTGTGGGAGGACCCCGCCCGGTATAAGAAACCCCAAAAGGTGGACGGCCTGATCCGGTTCGACCCTCAAACGCGGGTCATCCTCGTGGGGGATGCCAGTATGGCCCCCTATGAACTCATGGCCACGGACGGTTCCATCCATCTGGAAGAACGGAGTTCCCGTCCCAGTATCGAGCGGTTGAACTTCATCGCCCATACCTTTCCCCACAGCGTGTGGTTGAATCCGGTCCCGTCCCGGCTCTGGGGCTACACCCGCACCATTTCCGCCATCGCTCAGGTCTTTCCCATGTTCGAACTCACCCTTGACGGTCTCGAAAAGGCCGTCGCCTGCTTGATGGCCAAACGATAAAAAAAGGTGTGGATGAAGGGCGGAGGCGTCAGGCGCAGGATTCGCGCCCGGGGATCCGAAAGAGGCGGCAGGAATTTTCCCATACAGCCTCGGCCAGATCTTCGGGGTCTTCCTTCCGGATCTGGGCCAACGTCAAAAGGACGGATTTCACGAAGGCGGGTTCATTGCGGCGGGTGTGCTTCTTCTCCGGATGCGGGGTGAGGTACGGTGCATCCGTTTCCACCAAAAGGCGCTCCCGGGGGATCATGGGGATGATTTTACGCAGGTCGTTCCCCCGCCCGGTGAGGGTTAAAATGCCGGTGACGCCGATGTAAAAATCCGCATCAATGTAAGCCTCCAAGTCCTCCTTGGTCCCGCTGAAACAATGCACCACGGCATCTTTTCCGGCAACGGGACACGTGGAGAGGATTTCCATAAGGCGTCCCCGGGTGTCCCGTTCGTGCAGGATCACCGGCAGGTCGTTTTCGAGGGCGATTTCCAGTTGGCGTTCGAACCATTTTTCCTGAACGCTTTGGGGGGAGAACATCCGGTTGTAGTCGAGCCCGATCTCCCCCCAGGCCTTGACTTTGAGGTTTTCGGCAAGGTCCCGCAGCCGGTTGAGAACGGCATCGGAGCATTCTTTTGAATCATGGGGATGGACGCCCACGGAGGCGTAGAAGCCGTCTTCGGACTTGGCGATCCGGACGGCCTTTTTGGAGCTTTTATAGTCGATGCCGACAATCATCATCCCGGCCACTCCGGCGTTTCGTGCCCGGGCGATGACATCCCCCAAATCCGGATCGAACGCCGGGTCGTCCAGGTGGCAATGACTGTCGAAGAGTTTCATTCGGATCTTATCATTTAATGGGATCGTTGGATTCGACGTTTATCCCTAACGGAAAAATCGGACAAATTCAAGAGGGGCCCTTCCTGGAAGGTCCATTGCCGGTCGGTTCCGGTCCCCGTGTCCCCTGCGCTGCAGGCTTGACACCCGCAGGGAAACCGTTAGATTAGAACCGGCACAAACACAGGAAATGAGATACCATAACATGACGGAAAGCGATTCAAAAGAGGGAAATGACACCCGGCCCAAGCGGGTCGGGGTCAAGATTCGGGAAATGGATATCGATGACCTGGCCCAGGTTTATCATCTGGGGGAAGAGGTGTTCACCCCCGACGGGGCCCCTTCCATGTACCGCACCTGGGACCAGTATGAAATCACCGGGTTGTACCAGACCGATTCCGAGTCCTGCCTGGTGGCCGAAACGGACGACGGGCGGATCGCCGGGTTCGCCCTGGGGACGGTCATCACCAAGCCCCAGTCCGCGTGGAAATACGGATGGCTCATCTGGCTCGGGGTGGATCCGGAATGGCAACGCCACGGCCTGGCGGAACGGCTTTTTCACCGGTTCAAGGACGTGATGCTCAAAAACGGCGTCCGGATGCTCATTGTGGACACCGATGCCGAAAATCTGCCGGCCCTCAAGCTGTTCCGCAAACTCGGATTCGGGCAGCCGCGCCAGCATATTTACCTTTCCATGAACCTTGCCGCGGATCAGCAACGGATGAAACGGCGGGCCAACGGCGCCAACGGCGCCCTGAGGGGCGTTTCGTGATACAGCCCCAGCGGCTCAAAAAACTCTTCCGCCGGATGCTGGATATCTACAGCCCCTCCGGAAAGGAGACGGACCTTCTGGAATACCTGCACGGATACCTGAAGCGACATCAGCGCCACGTGTCCATGGAACCGGTGGACGACGATCGATACAACCTCGTCGTGATGCCTCAAACCGAGGATCCCTATTTGGCGTTGATCGGCCACGTGGACACCGTGGCCGCATACGATCTGGATGATTACGGTTTTACGGAAGACGGGGATACGGTGTACGGTCTGGGGGCGGCGGACATGAAAGGCGGATGCGCGGCCATGATCGAAGCCATGACATGCCTGGCCGAGGCGAGGGATTTGACTCGGCCCGTGGCCCTGTGCCTGGTGGTGGGGGAAGAAGAAAACGGGGACGGCGCCGAGGCGCTCATGCAGGAACACCATTTCCCATGGGCCCTCATCGGGGAGCCCACGGATCTGACGCCGTGTCTGAAAAGTTACGGCTATTTGGAATGCCAGCTGGTCACCCAGGGAAAACGGCGTCATGCCTCCCTGGCCGACCCCGCCCAAAACGCCATTGAAGTCCTTCTGGCGGCAACACTGGGACTTTCCCATCACATCACCTCCCGCCGTCCGGAAATCGTTTACAACATCCGGGATGTCTTCAGCAGCCAGGCCGGCTTCGCGGTCCCGGCCCGATGCGAAGGGTGGTTCGACATTCATGTGCCGCCGGAATTGTCCATCGCCGAAATCCTCACGGACCTCGAAGAGGCGGTCTGGTCCAAAAAGAACGCCTCCGGCGCCGTGGAGATGACGTTTCGGGCCACCACCATCGACGCCGGCTACATGCTTCCCGAGCGGGGAAAAGTGGTCGAAACCCTCAAAACACGCTTCAAAAAACACGGCTTGCAATGGAAACCGGACGCGTTCCGCAGCCATTCGGACGCCAATCGGATCTGGGCGGCGGGGACCCGGCCCATTCTTCTGGGCCCCGGGGGGCTGGCACAGGCCCATACCGAAGAGGAAGCTGTTTCCTTTCAACAGGTCTGCCGTGCGGCCGAACTCTACCTGGATCTGGCCCTCAAATTGTTTTGAGCCGCAACAGCGAGGACATTCCCCATTCCCCCTTTCCGTGTCCCCGCGGTTCTCAATCCCGAAAATCGTTGCTTTTGCAGGTGAATATCGATAATATACATCTTTTGCGAAAAAGACGCTTTTTTTTGATCGAACGTGGAAAAGACGCCTTGGAGAAACCATTGTCAGGAGGACAGCACATGTTTCAGATCGTCAAGCGCGAGGAGATGTCGGGTGGCACGGTGATCCTCAATGAAATCGAGGCCCCCCTCATTGCCAGGAAGGCCAAACCCGGTCAGTTCGTGATTCTCAAAGCCAACGAAACCGGGGAGCGGATCCCCCTCACCATGGCCGACACGGACCCGGAAAAGGGGACCATCACCGTCATCTACATGGTGGTTGGCAAATCCACCGCCCTGTTCAAGACTCTCCAGGTGGGGGACGGATACCAGGATGTCATCGGTCCCCTGGGGAAACCCACTCACCTGGAAAAGGTGGGGACCGTTGTGTGCGTAGGCGGCGGGACCGGCATCGCGGTCTTGTACCCCATCACCCGGGGACTCAAGGAAGCGGGGAACCGGATCATCACCATCATCGGCGCCCGAAGTAAGGACCTCCTCATCCTGGAAGAGCGTATGCGGGCGGTTTCCGACGACCTGCATCCCTGCACGGACGACGGGTCCTACGGGCATCACGGATTCGTCACGGATGTCTTAAAGAAAATTCTCGACACGCAAAAGGTGGACCAGGCGGTGGCCATCGGCCCGGTCCCCATGATGAAGTTCGTTTCCAAGATCACCAAGGAATACCAAGTCCCTACCATTGTCAGTCTCAATCCCATCATGGTGGACGGCACCGGCATGTGCGGCGGGTGCCGGGTGAGCATCGGCGGGGAGAACAAATTCGCCTGCGTGGACGGCCCCGAATTCGACGGCCACCGGGTGGATTACGACGAACTGATGCTGCGGCTGGCCGCCTACTGCGAGGAAGAAAAGCGCTCCTACGAGGACTACTGCCGGTTGGAAGAAAGCCTCTCCTAGACGGAGTGTTTGCTGCTCCGCAGCGCATCTTTTTTGGAGGAATCGATGAGCGAGCTGACTAAAAAGAAGGAAAAAAAAGAAAAAATCCCCCGGCAGCCCATGCCGGAACAAGAACCCAACGTCCGGGCAAAAAACTTCATGGAGGTCCCCCTCGGGTACACCCCGGAACTGGCCGTGAAAGAGGCGGAACGATGCCTCCAGTGCAAGAAACCCTCCTGCGTGGGGGGGTGTCCGGTGAATGTGGATATTCCCGGATTTATCCGTCACATCAAAGAAGGGGAGTTCACCCAGGCCATCCGGAACCTGTGGTCCAAAAACAGCCTTCCCGCCGTATGCGGGCGGGTGTGTCCCCAGGAGATCCAGTGCGAAGAGGTGTGCATCCTCGGGAAAAAGGACGCCCCGGTGGCCGTCGGGAACCTGGAGCGCTTCGCCGCGGACTGGGAGCGGGCCCATGGGACCGGCGCGCTGCCCCCCAAGGCCGACCTTACCGGCAGGAAAGTGGCGGTGGTGGGATCCGGGCCGTCGGGGCTTACCGTGGCCGGGGACCTCATTGTCAAGGGGCACGACGTCACCATCCTGGAGGCGTTTCACAAGCCCGGCGGGGTACTGGTCTACGGGATCCCCGAGTTCCGCCTTCCCAAGGAGATCGTGGCCCAGGAGATTCACTTCCTGGAACGCCTGGGAGTCCAAGTGGAATGCAACGCCGTGGTGGGGCGTACCGTCACCCTGGATGAGCTGTTCGATCAAGGATACCATGCCGTTTACATCGGTGTGGGGGCCGGCCTGCCGCGGTTTTTGAACATCCCCGGAGAAAACCTGGTGGGGATTCTCTCGGCCAACGAGTACCTGACCCGGGCCAACCTCATGAAGGCCTATCTTTTCCCCGAAGTGGACACCCCCATCCCCCGGGGGAAAAACGTCATCGTCCTGGGCGGCGGGAACGTGGCCATGGACTCGGCGCGCACGGCGCTTCGCCTGGGCGCCGACAGCGTGCGGATCGTTTACCGCCGCTCCAAGACCGAACTCCCGGCCCGGGCCGCGGAAGTCCACCACGCCGAAGAAGAGGGGATCGAATTCCTCTTTTTGACCAACCCGATCCGGTACCTGGGAAACGACAAGGGCCGCCTGACGGGAATGGCGTGTCTGAAAATGGAACTGGGCGAGCCGGATGCCTCCGGCCGGCGGCGCCCTGTCCCCATCGAGGGCTCCGAGTTCACCCTGGAATGCGACCTGGTGGTTGTGGCGGTGGGATCCGGCGCCAACCCGCTGTTGACGAGCTCCACCCCGGAAATGACCCTCAACAAGTGGGGATATATTGTTACCGACCCGGAAGCCGGGAAGACCACGAAAAAAGGGGTGTGGGCCGGCGGCGACATCGTCACGGGAGCGGCCACCGTCATCCTGGCCATGGGGGCGGGCCGCAAAGCCGCCGATTCCATTCACAAGTATCTGACCTGGGGCTGGTAGAACCTTGCATGATCGTTTCCGATTTCACCGCATCTGCTGCGTTGCCGAAAGCTCGACGTACGAATTGTACGCCTTCGCTTCCGGACGCCTTGCATCTGCGGCAAACTCGAAAATCGCTCATGCAAGGAACAATAAATGAAACCCGCCGCCCGGATTTGACAGGGCGACGGCGAAGGCGTATACAAAAAACCATCGAGACGAAAATCTCACGTCATTGGGGGAGTTGAGATCCATCAGCTGAGAGGAGGCTCGCGGCCTCGACCCCTGGAACCTGATCCGGATCATGCCGGCGTAGGGAAAATGAGCTTTAACCGCATTTTTTCCATCCGTCTTCACTTTCCTTCCGGCGCGGATTCCGATCGCTGACCTTTTCCGTTAACGGATTCACGAAAATGTCCGTCGATTCCGACCGGCTTTCATCAGAGACGGGGAGGCCCGTCCCCGTCGCAAGCGATCTGCCATCCGATCCTCCCCCCGGCATTGTCCTGGAAAAGGTCTCTTTTGCCTATGACCAAAAGACGATTTTTAAAGGCCTCGATTTTTTCGTGGAAAAGGGGTTGTGGACTTGTCTCATCGGTCCTTCGGGATGCGGAAAATCCACCTTGTTGAAAATCATTTCCGGCACCTTGAGCAAGGATCTAAGCGGACGCATCCGGTTCAACGGGTTTCCCCGGCAGGAGGGCGCCACTGCCTGGATGGCCCAGAAAGACCTGTTGCTCCCGTGGCTGACGGTCCGGGAAAACGTGTGTCTGGGGGCCCGCCTGAGGGGGGAGCTGACCGCGGAAAAACGAAAAAAAGCCGCCGCGCTCCTTTCCGATGCCGGGCTGGGGGACTATATCGATGCGCTTCCCTCGACGCTCTCGGGCGGGATGCGCCAGCGGGCGGCCTTGCTGCGGACCCTGATGGAGGCCCGGCCGGTGATCCTCATGGATGAACCGTTTTCCGCCCTCGACGCCCTGACGCGGCTCAGGCTCCAGGACATGGCATCGCAACGGGTGCAGGGAAAGACCGTGGTGATGGTGACCCACGATCCCCTGGAAGCCCTGCGCCTGGGACACCGCATTCATGTCCTACAGGGGCATCCGGCGAGATTGAGCGATGCGGTCGTCCCGCCCGGCGCCCCCCCCCGCAGGCCCGGCGATCCCGCCGTGGCCGCACTCCAAGAGACCCTTTTGCGCCTTCTGGAAGCCGAGGCGGGCCCATGAACCCGGTGCGCCTTTTGATCATGGCCGCAGGGCTGGTCCTGGTCTGGCAGAGCCTGGTTTGGATCACCGGCGTCCCCCCCTATATTCTTCCCGGACCGTTGCAGGTGGCCCGGGCCGTCCACGCACATCCACGCATCTTGGCGTATCACGCCGGCATCACTTTCGTGGAAATCCTTTCGGGCCTCGTCCTGGGCGCTGTGGTGGGGGCGGGAAGCGCCCTTTCCATGATCGCTTCGGCCAGGTTCAAGCGCTGGCTCCTCCCCGTCCTGGTGGTGAGCCAGGCGGTTCCGGTCTTTGCCCTGGCGCCGCTTCTGGTGCTCTGGTTCGGGTACGGGATGCTTTCCAAAGTGGCCATGGCCGTGTTGATCATCTACTTTCCGGTGACGGCGACCTTTTACGACGGGATGCGGCGGATCGATCCGGAATGGCTCGAATTGGCCCGGGTCATGGACGCCGTGCCCACGGCCGTGATCCGTCACATCCGGATCCCCGGGGCGCTGCCGGCCTTTGCCTCGGGCCTTCGGGTGGCCGCCGCCACGGCTCCCATCGGCGCGGTGGTGGGGGAATGGGTGGGCTCCAGCGAGGGGCTGGGGTTTTACATGCTCCATGCCAACGCCCGGATGCAAATCGACGTGATGTTCGCGGCCCTGGCGGTTTTGGCCGTGCTTGCCCTTTCACTGTATTTTTTGGTGGATTCTGCCATGACGCGGATCGTCTTCTGGCAAAACGAAGAAGGAAAGGAAGGTGAAAACCCATGAAATTTGCAGGCAGGATCGCGGTGATGCTCTTTCTTTTTCTGGGATGGGGAGGGATTCGTCCCGCAGCGGCGCTGGACGACATGACGGTGGTCCTCGACTGGTTCATCAACCCGGACCACGCCGGTTTGATCGTGGCGAAAGAAAAGGGGTTTTTCGAGCAAAAGGGACTTTCGGTGCGGTTCCAGGTGCCGTCCAACCCCAATGACCCCCCAAAGCTGGTGGCGGCCGGCAAGGCGGACATGGCGGTTTCCTACCAGCCCCAGCATCATCTCCACGTGGACCGGGGCCTCCCCCTGGTGCGCATCGCCACCTTGGTGGCCACCCCCCTGAACTGCCTGGTGGTGTTGGCCGACGGAAACGTCAAGGAGATCGGGGATCTCAAAGGGAAACGGATCGGGTATTCCATCGGCGGGTTCGAAACCGTGCTGTTAAAGACCATGCTCTCAAGGCACGGCTTGTCCCTTTCCGATGTCACGCTTGTCAACGTCAACTTTTCCCTGTCTCCCTCCTTGATCGCCGGGACCACGGATGCCGTCATCGGCGCGTTCCGCAATTTCGAATTGAATCAAATGGAGATTGAAAAACGGCCGGGCCGGGCCTTTTTCGTGGAGGATCACGGGATTCCCCCATACGACGAACTGATCTTGGTGGCTCACCGGAATCGATTGGAGGATCCCCGGATGCGGGGCTTCGTGGACGCCCTGGAAGCCGGGACCCGGTTTTTGATCAATCATCCCGAAGAAAGCTGGAAGTTGTTTTTGAAAAAGCGGCGGGAGCTCGATGACGAGCTGAACCGGCGGGCATGGAAGGACACGTTGCCCCGCTTCGCCCTCCGGCCGGGGGCCCTGGACCGGAAGCGGTACACCCGGTTCGCCGCGTTCGCCGAAAAAAACGGCCTCATTCAGCGAATCCCGAATCTTGAGACCTATGCCGTGGAACTGCCTTGAAGGGCGAAAAGCGGGGTGGATGGGGTCACCGCAGCCCGGAATTCAAGGCCGTTTGCTTCAAGCTTGGGCGCTTACCGAACCCGAGCCCGAGTCCGAACCCGATTTCGATTTCGATAGGAATAGTGATTTCAAGGGGGCGGACCCTTATTCATTCGCCTTGGGCGATGCCGGCTTTGGCGTAAAGATCCCAGAAGTGGTGGGTGGGGCCGCACCCTTTTCCCAGGGGAAGGGCGTTTTTTATGGCGCCGGTGACATACGTTTTGGCCGATTGCACGGCGGTGAAAAAGTCTTTTTTCCGGGCGAGGTAAGCCGCCACCGCCGAAGAAAAGGTGCAGCCGGTGCCGTGGGTGTTTTGGGTGATAATCCGCCGGTGGGTCAGTTCCATGAAGCGGTTTCCGTCGAAAACGATGTCCGTGGCATCCTCTCCGCGCAAATGTCCGCCTTTGATTACCACTTTTTTCACGCCCCTTTCCACGATCCGCTGTGCGGCTTCCCGCATGGATTCCGCATCCGGGATTGGTTTTCCCAACAGGGCCTGGGCTTCGTGAATGTTGGGGGTGACCACCTCGGCCAAAGGAAACAGCCGTTCCACGAGAGCCTGCCGGGCGTCTTCCTTCAGCAGGCGGTACCCGCTCTTGGAGATCATCACCGGATCCAGGACCACCGGCGGGCAGAGGACCCGGCCCAGGGCCTCGGCCACGGCTTCGATAAGGGGGATGCTTGCGACCATCCCGATTTTTACGGCATGAATTTCCATGTCGTCGAACAGACACAGGATCTGATCCATGACCATTTGGGGCCGCATTTCCTGGATGTCGTACACCTTCCGGGTGTTCTGGGCCGTCACGGCCGTCACGGCGCTCATGCCGAAGACGCCCAGGGCCTGAAAGGTCTTCAGGTCCGCCTGGATCCCGGCGCCGCCGGAGGAATCCGAGCCGGCGATGGTCAGGGCGGTTTTCATCGCGCTTCTCCTTTCAATCCAACCGGATCCCTTGGAAACGGAAGGCCCATTCCCGGAACCGGTTCCAATGGACCTCTCCGATGGCCTTGAGGCTTTTTTCAATCTCCTCGAAAACCTTGTGCCGGCCCTCGGGAACCCCGTTTTTGGAATGAAACTTGTCGGCGTAACAGATCAGCTCTTCTTCCGGGGTTTCGGGGATCATGTCCCGCGGCGGAAGGGGGAGTTCAAAGCGCCGGATGTCCTCCACGGAGATGCCCACCCCCACGTGGCGTTCACAGACCCGGCCGTGTTTTTCAAGCCCCATGGCGCGAAGAACCCGGTTTCCCAGTACCCCGTGACAGACATAAGGGTGGACGCCGGCGCACCCCAACTCCGGGGTGCGGGTCAGGAAGATGCCGATGTCATGGAGCATGGCGGCGTCTTCGACGAATTGCAGATCGAGGCTTTTGGTAAAGGGACTCCCGGCGGAGATATCCAGGGCTTTTCGGGCCACGGCCTTCCCGTGATGGACCAGCATGGCCCAGGTCGGTGATCCGGGGGCGTAAAACCGGGCGATGATCTCCAGGGGGTTCACGTGTGCGAGGGGCCTTTTTTTTATCATAGATGGCATTTCAAAACCTCAGATGAGGTTTTGAAATGCCATCTAATGGGATTTTTGCTTGAGCAGCACCCCCTCGATGAAGGGATCGATGTTGCCGTCCAGGACGCTGTTCACGTTTCCGATTTCCAGGTTGATCCGATGATCCTTGACCATCTGGTAGGGGTGCAGGACATACGAGCGGATCTGGTTTCCCCAGGCGATTTCGTCCTTGCTTTCGTGGATCTCCCGCAGTCTCTCCTCCTGTTTTTCTTTTTCGTGCTGGTAGAGCCGGGCCCGCAGGACTTTCATGGCCAGGTCCTTGTTCCGGAACTGTGATTTTTCCTGCTGGCACTGGACCACGATACCCGTGGGAAGGTGGGTGATGCGCACGGCGCTGCTGGTCTTGTTCACGTGCTGTCCGCCGGCGCCGCTGGCCCGGAACACGTCGATGCGCAGATCCTTCTCATCGATGTCGACGACGATTTCATCCTGTACGTCCGGATAGACAAAGACCGATGCGAAAGAGGTGTGGCGCTTCCCGCCGGCATTGAAGGGGGAAATCCGCACCAGGCGGTGGACGCCGATCTCGGTTTTCAGATACCCGTAGGCGTACAGACCCGATGCACCGAAGGTCACGCTCTTGATCCCCGCTTCTTCCCCGGGCTGCATGTCGATGAGTTCCAGCCCGAACCCCTTTCCCTCGGTCCAGCGGGAATACATCCGGAAGAGCATTTCCGCCCAGTCCTGGGCTTCTGTGCCGCCGGCACCGGCATTGATGGAGACAATGGCGTCATTGGAATCGTCTTCCCCGTTCAGGACCACCGTGAGGGAAAAGCCCTTCACCTTCTTCTTGATCCGGGCCACTTGGCGGGAGACTTCCTGTACGGTTTCGGCGTCGGACTCCTCCTCGGCCATATCGAGAAGGATCTCGCTTTCATCAGCGGCGGTGCAAAGGGATTTGTGGGCTTGGACCTGCTGGGTGATCCGGGCGCGCTCTTTCAATAACGGTTTGGCCTTTTCCGGATCCTTCCAGAAACTTTGCGCGGAGATAACGGCTTCGATTTCTTTTAGGCGTTTTTCTTTTCCGGAAATGTCAAAGATAGTCTCCCAGCTGGTGAAGCTGTGCTTGAATCTCTTTGATCTCTTGCTTGATTTCAACCGTCATTTTCATATCCTCCTGTTATACCGTCTTTTTTCTTCTGATTCCCACGGCGGCCACGGTAATTCCCGCACAGGCCAGCGGAAATCCGTCTCCCAGGCGATGATAAAGGGGCGTTTCCGTCATGAGCGGCACCGTTTCATTCAACACCGCCTCTGTAAAGAGGGGAGTTTGTCCCGTCACCCGGCCCGCAGGATCGATGAATCCGCTGATGCCCGTGTTGGCGCTGCGCACCAGGGCCCGCCGGTTTTCCACCGCCCGGAACACCGCCATGAAAAAATGCTGGTGCGGCGCGCTCGTATCGCCGTACCAAGCGTCGTTGGTGAGGTTGATGAGCAATCGGGCTCCGTTCTTGGCCGCGGCCCGGGAAAGGTCCGGAAAGATAACCTCGTAGCAGATGAGCGCTCCCAGGGGCTTTCCTTTCCATTCGATGACCGCGCCTTTTTCCCCGGGGGTGAAATCCCCCACATGTTCCACCATCTTGCCCACAAAGGGCATCCATTTTTTCAGCGGGACGTATTCACCGTAGGGAACAAGATGGGCCTTGTCGTACCGGCCGAAAACAGTCCCCTTGGAATCGATCAAATACGCGCTGTTAAAGTATTCAACCCGCCCGTTTTCGTGTTCATAGGCCGGGCTCCCGATCATAAAATCGCTGCCGTAATCCTGAATCCCCTCCAGGATCCTATTGGACAGGGCCGCATCCTGGAGGAAGTAAAAGGGAGTGGCTGTCTCCGGCCAAACCACCAGATCCGGCGCATCCTTTTCGGCTTTACGGGTCAGTGCCAGGTATTTTTCCACCGAAGCCGCCTGATACCGGGTGTCCCATTTCACAGCCTGGTCGATATTCCCCTGAACCACGGCCACCTGCACTTTTTCGGCAAGAGCGGCTCCGGCATCCACCTGCCGGATGCGCCACTCCCCGTAAACCCAGGAGCAGGCGATCAGAAGGACGGCCCACACGAGGCTGCCTCCGGCGGATCGCGGGGGGGAAACAAGACGCCGCGTTCCGGCCAGGTAGAGCACAAACAGAGCGGCGTTACAGGAGAGGATCAAGAAGGAAATCCCGTAGACACCTACTATATCCGATACCTGGATCAAGTGCAACCATTTCACCTGGGAGTACCCCAACAGGGCCCAGGGAAACCCGGTGAACAGCACCGCCCGGAGATATTCGAAAAAGACCCAGAGGGCGGGGATCCCGGAAACCAAGGCGAGGCCGCGCAGGGGAAGCGTGGTGAAGATACCGCAAAAAAGGGCCGGAAAAAGGGATAAGTAGGCACAAAGAAGAATCAGAAGCGGCACGGACACGTACAAGGGGAGAGGACCGTATTGCATCATGGTGGGAACAAGCCAGTACAGGAGCGTGAGAAAGTGCATCATGCCGGCCAGAAATCCGCACCGGAAGGCTTCCCAAAAATCCAGCCCCACCAGGGCCGCGAACAAAGGGACCAGGGCGATCCAGGCAAGCCAGGAGGCCCCGGTGCCGGGAAAGGATGCGGTGAGGAGGAGCCCGCTCCCCATCGCAAGGGCACACCGTACAAAAAAGGGCAGCGGCCGGGGTGTTTTTTTAGACGAAAAGATCCGTTTTCTCATCTTTGCTGCTTTTTCCGGTAAAGCGAAAAAGGCCCTGGGTAAAGGGCCTCGGTTCATTCACGCGTTTCTTGGTCGGGGCGAGAGGATTTGAACCTCCGACTTCCTGCTCCCAAAGCAGGCGCGCTGCCAGACTGCGCCACGCCCCGAACAAATCCTTTTGTTACCATGATTTTATTGCCCCCGCAAGGTGCAATGATCCGGCCTTTGGTGCGTATCACTTCAAGTACCCGGAGACGGCATCGCATATTGCATCGGCGAAAGCGGCCGCTTCGGTGGGGCTTTGCAGCCGCTGTACATCTTGGGGATGGGTCAGGTAACCGATTTCCATCAAGACGGCGGGCATATCCGCTCCCTTGAGGATCAACACCGGGGCTTTATGGATGCGCACCCCCATTTCCAGTTCTTGACCCAACATTTCCTTCAAGATCCCGGCAAAGGCCTCGGAGGCCTTTTGATGGCGTACCTGGAGCCGGTCCCAAAAAAGGGGTGCCTGGGCGGCATCCCCTGGGAACCCCGGCATCTCTTTTTCTCTTGAACCGTGCGGGTCGGACGCCTCGAAACAAAAGACTTCCATGCCGTGATTTTCCGGGTGCAAACTCGCGGCGGCGTGGATGCTGATGAAGAGGTCGGCCTTTTCGTGATTCGCCGCGGCGGTGCGCATGGGAACCTCCACGGCATAATCATCGGTCCGGGTCAGTACGACCCGGTACACCGGGTTCAGCCGGGCTTCCATCAGCCGGGCAAAGGCGATCACCACGTCTTTTTCAACGCTTCCCCCGAGCCCGTGGACGCCGGTGTCTTGTCCTCCGTGGCCGGGATCCAGCACAACGGTTTTTTTTTGCGCCTCCCACATCCCCGCCCCGGCGGGGATTACCCCCGGCCCCGCTGCGGCGGCCAGGCAGAAGAGGAGGATCTCCCCCGCCCGGACGCCCCGACGAATCCAAGGGAAAGCGATTTTTACGCGAATCTGCACGGCCCGGGATCTTTTCCGCCTTTTGTCTTGACACTTTTTGGTGTTGCGGTTATCATTTGAATAATTTTCTCTTGCAATTTAGCGTAGTTGAAATAAATGTCAATATCGATGCGGGATCAAAGGGGAAAACCGGTCGATTTTGGCATTGATGTTTTTTCGAGTACATCCATTTGCGAGAGTGGCGGAACCGGTAGACGCACTGGACTTAGGATCCAGCTCTGGAAACAGGGTGGGAGTTCGAGTCTCCCCTCTCGCACCATCGGCACCCACCCCTGCTGAGCCGCGGCGGTCAGATCAATTCCATAACGGATAGAGGAAGGAATGCAATGCAAGTTACTGTGGAAGATGTGAACAGCGTAAAAAAAATCCTCCATGTGGAGGTTCCGGTGGAAACGGTCTCCCAGGAGATCGAAAACGCCTACCGGGAGATTAAAAAGAAGGCGAAAATCAAAGGATTCCGCCCCGGAAAGGTTCCCCGAAACGTCATCGAACGCCTCTTTAAAAAGGATGTCCACGCCGATGTGACGAATCGATTGATCCAGGACACCTTTGCCAAGGCCATCCGGGAAGCGGATCTCAACATCGTGGGAAGGCCCCAAATCGATCCTTCGGAGATTTCGGTTCAGTCCCCGTTTCAATACCACGCCACGGTGGAGATCTCCCCCAAGATCGATGCGATCGATTTCAAAGGGTTGAAGTTAAAAAAGACCGTATACGAGACCAGCGACGCCGAAGTTGAAACCCAGCTCAAGCTTCTCCAGAAAAACATGGCCCAGCTCAAGACCATCACCGAAGACCGCCCGGTCGAAACGGACGACTTCGTCCTGGTCGATTATGAAGGGACCAAAGACGGAAAAATGTTTCCCGATATCGGGAAGGCCGACAACTTCGCCATGCAGATCGGAAAGAAGACCATCGCCCCGGAAATCGACGAACAGCTTCTGGGCATGAAGGCCGGGGATGAAAAATCCATCGCCGTTCGTTTCCCCGAAGACCACTTCAACAAGGCCATGGCCGATCAGCAGATCGATTTTAAAGTCCATTTAAAGGAGATCCGGGAGGAGATCCTTCCGGAGATCGACGATGAACTGGCCAAAGATCTCGGGGATTACGAAAATCTGGAGGCCCTGAAAGCCAAGATCGTCGAAAACCTGAAAAAAGGATACGACAAAAGGGCTGACCAGGAACTCAATGAGCAGATTTTTCAGATCCTCATCGAAAAGACCCCCTTCGACGTGCCGGACGCCCTCGTGGAGGCCGAACTGGAAGGGATCCTCTCGGATGTGGAACGGTCTTTTCAGTACCGGAACCAGAGCCTGGAGGACGTGGGACTCTCCCGGGAGAAACTGGCCGTGCAGTACCGGACCACGGCCGAAAAACAGGTGCGGCGCTTTTTGATTTTGGACAAGATCATCGAACAGGAGTCCCTGGCCCTTTCCGACGAGGAAATGGACGCCGAGATGAACCGAATGGCCGAGGCCCTGAAGCAGCCCGTGGACGAAATCCGTCGATATTACGGGGAAAACCCCAACCGCCTGGAATTTTTTAAGCACGGACTCCTTGAAAAAAAAGCCATGGACCTTATTTTAGAGCAAAGCCGTATCGAAAAGGTCCGCCGGGAGGATTTTGCGGCGCCTGAAGACAAGACCGAAGAAACGAAAAAGGAGTAGACTTTTGCTGATACCCATGGTCATCGAACAGAGCAGTCGAGGGGAACGCGCCTACGATATCTACTCGCGGCTCCTCAAGGACCGGATCATCTTTTTGGGCACGGCCGTCAATGACGACGTGGCCAACCTGCTCATCGCCCAGTTTCTGTTTTTGGAATCGGAAGATCCGGATAAGGATATCAACTTTTACATCAATTCCCCAGGCGGCCTGGTGACGTCGGGGTTGGCCGTGTACGATACCATGCGCTACATCAAACCGGAGATCGCCACGGTCTGCATCGGGCAGGCCGCCAGTATGGGCGCCCTCCTTCTGGCTGCCGGCACCCATGGAAAGCGGTATTCCCTCCCCAATTCGCGAATTCTCATCCATCAGCCCATGGGCGGCTTCCAGGGGCAGGCCTCGGACATCGCGATTCAGGCCAAGGAAATTTTACGCATGAAAGACACCCTCAACAAGATCCTGTCCTTCCATACCGGGAGAGATATCAGCGTGATCCAGACGGATACGGATCGGGACTTTTTCATGTCCGGTCAGGAGGCCAGGGAATACGGCCTCGTCGACCATGTAATCGTCAACCGGGAAGATCTGGACCACCTGGACGACCCGGTGATACGGGAGACGTAATATGCCAGTAAAAGACGGAAACGGGGACAACCTCTTTTGTTCCTTTTGCGGGAAAAACCAAAAAGAGGTGAAAAAACTCATCGCCGGTCCGGCCGTTTACATCTGTGATGAATGCATCCAGCTGTGCTCCGAGATCATCGAAGAAGAAACCGAGAAAGACGCCCCGGAAACCAAGCGGTTGCTTTCCCCCAAAGAGATCAAGGAAATGCTCGACGACTATGTCATCGAGCAGGAGTATGCCAAGAAGATCCTTTCCGTGGCGGTGTACAACCACTACAAGCGGATCGAATCGGGGGTCCGGTCCGAGGAGGTGGAACTGCAGAAAAGCAACATCCTGCTGATCGGCCCCACCGGATGCGGCAAGACCCTTATGGCCCAGACCCTGGCCCGGTTTTTGAATGTCCCCTTCACCATCGCGGACGCCACCAGCCTCACGGAAGCCGGTTATGTGGGAGAAGACGTGGAGAACATCATCCTGTCCCTTCTGCAAAACGCCGACTACGACGTGGAAAAGGCCCGGCGGGGAATCGTGTACATCGACGAGATCGACAAGATCGCCCGGAAGTCGGATAATCCCTCCATCACCCGGGATGTGTCGGGGGAGGGGGTGCAGCAGGCGCTCCTCAAGATCATCGAGGGCACCCTGGCCGCCGTGCCGCCCAAGGGCGGGCGGAAGCACCCCCAGCAGGATTTCATCAAAGTGAACACCACCGACATTCTCTTTATCTGCGGCGGGACGTTCACCGGGCTCGAAGAGATCATCCAGCGGCGGGTGGGCTCCAAGCTCATGGGGTTCGGGGCGAAAATCGTTTCCCGGGAAGAAAAGAGCATCGGGGACATTCTGAGTATGATTCAGCCCGAAGACCTCATCAAGTACGGGTTGATTCCCGAATTTCTGGGAAGGCTTCCCGTCATCGCCACGCTGGACGAACTGGGCGAAGGGTCTTTGATGCGCATCCTCAAGGAGCCCAAGAACGCCCTGGTCAAGCAGTTTGAAAAGCTTTTCGAGCTGGAGGGGGTGAATTTGCGGTTCACCGACAGCGCCCTTTCCGCCATGGCCAAAGAAGCCATGAAGCGCAAATCCGGGGCCCGGGGCCTCCGGGCCATCATCGAAAAGTGTTTGCTGGATATCATGTATGAACTGCCTTCCATCGAAAACGTCCGGGAGTGTGTCGTAAGCGAGGACGTGGTTCTTCACCAGGAAGACCCCATCCTCCTGTACGAACAGGAAAAGATCAAGGCGTAAACCCCGATTTTTTCTCTCCCCCGGAGGGGAGGACCGCCCGCACCTGGCGGGCAAAGGTGAGAGTGATAACAGGCCGTGTTTCACAACGGCCGGATTCGCCGACAAAAAAATTAAAGGAGTCTGCATAGAGCAATTCTTATGGTGACATTACCGAAAATATTCCAAAACGATCCGCAGCCGGGGCAACCCGGCACGTTGCCGCTTTTGCCGTTGCGGGACATCGTGGTGTTCCCGCATATGGTCGCCCCCCTCTTCGTGGGCCGGGACAAGTCGGTCAACGCCCTGGCCGAGGCCATGAACCAGGATAAAAGCGTTTTCCTGGCCACCCAGAAAAAACCCAACATCGACAATCCCACCGAGCGGGATCTCAACGCGATCGGCACCGTGGGCACGGTCCTGCAGCTCCTCCGGTTGCCCGACGGCACGGTAAAGGCCCTGGTGGAAGGGAAAAGCCGGGCGAAGATCCTTAAGTTCTTGACCAACGAAGGGTTTTTCAAAGTGGAATACGAAGCGGTCCCGGACATGGGGCTCTCCAATTTTGAAGGAGAGGCCCTGAGGCGGGCCATCGTCCAGAGTTTCGGAGAGTACGCCAAGCTCAATAAGAACATCTCCAAGGAGCTGCTCCAGAACGTCTCCACCTTGACGAGCCTTTCCCAGCTTGCCGATACCGTGGCCGCCCAATTCGCCTTCAAACTCGAAGACAAGCAAAAACTTTTGGAAGCCGCCGATCTGGAGCAGCGGCTGACCCTGCTGTTGCGCTTCATCCGCACCGAGATCGACATCTTCAAGATGGACCAGCGGATCAAGGGCCGCATCAAGGAACAGATGGAGAAAGTCCAGAAGAACTTCTATCTCAACGAGCAGATGCGGGCCATCAAGAAGGAGATGGGGGCGGAGGAAGACCCCGGCGAAGAGCTGGCCGAACTGGAAAAACGGATCAAGCGCAAGCGAATGCCCAAGGAGGCCTCGGCCAAGGTCCGCCAGGAGTTCAAGAAGCTCAAAATGATGACCCCCATGTCGGCGGAGGCCACGGTGGTCCGGGGATACATCGAGTGGCTCATCGGCCTGCCCTGGTATGAAAAGACCAAGGTCAAGCACGACATCACCGAGGCCGAAAAGATCCTGGATGAAGACCATTACAGCCTCGAAAAGCCCAAGGAGCGGATCCTGGAGTATCTGGCCGTCCAATCCCTGGTGAAGAAGCTCAAGGGTCCCATCCTCTGCTTTGTGGGTCCGCCGGGCGTGGGGAAGACGTCCCTGGCCAAATCCATCGCCCGGGCCACGGGGAGAAAATTCGTGCGCCTGTCTCTGGGCGGCGTCCGGGACGAGGCCGAAATCCGGGGTCACCGGCGTACCTATATCGGGGCCATGCCGGGCAAGATCATCCAGTCCCTCAAGAAGGTGGGGGTGAACAACCCCGTCTTCTGCCTGGACGAAGTGGACAAGATGAGCATGGACTTCCGGGGGGATCCCTCGGCGGCGCTTCTGGAGGTCCTGGACCCGGAGCAGAACTTCGCATTCAACGATCACTACCTGGACGTGGACTACGACTTGACAGGCATCCTGTTTGTCACCACGGCCAACACGCTCCCGGATATTCCCATGCCGCTCCAGGACCGGATGGAGATCATCCGCCTTCCCGGATACACGGAATACGAAAAGCTGAATATCGCCAAGGGGTTTCTGATCCCCAAGCAGATTGCGGCCAACGGCCTGGAAGGAAGAAAGATTTATTTTTCCAGGCAGGCCGTCTCCATGACCATCAACCGCTATACCCGGGAAGCCGGGGTGCGGAACCTGGAACGGGAGATCGCCTCCATCTGCCGGAAGATCGCCCGGGAGGTCATGAAAAACAGGAAAAAAGAGACCATCCACGTGACGGTCAACGCCGTGCAAAAATACCTGGGGCCACCACGCTTCCGGGAGAACCAGATCGAGCCGGAAGATCACATCGGTATGGTGACCGGTCTGGCATGGACCCAGGTGGGCGGTGAGCTGTTGTGGGTGGAAACCCTCACCATGCCCGGAAAAGGAGAACTCACCGTGACCGGGAAACTGGGAGACGTCATGAAGGAGTCTGCCCAGGCCGCCGTGAGCTACGTCCGGTCCCGGGCCGAATGCCTCATGATCGACCCGAAGTTTTACAAGAATCTGGACCTGCATATCCATATCCCGGAAGGGGCCATTCCCAAGGACGGCCCCTCGGCAGGAATCGCCATGTGCACATCCATCGTCTCCGCCCTGACCCGCCGGCCCGTCCGAAAGGACGTAGCCATGACCGGCGAGATCACCCTCCGGGGCCGGATCCTGCCCATCGGCGGGCTCAAGGAAAAAATCCTGGCCGCCCATCGGGGGGGGATCCAGAAGGTCATCATCCCCAAGGAAAACGAAAAGGACTTAAGGGACATCCCCAAAAGCATTTCCAAGCAGATCGAAATCGTCCTGGCGGAGCACATGGACGAGGTTCTGCCCCAGGCCATGATCATGGGCCCGGGTGAGTCCTGCTTCAAGGAAAACGATATCTCTTTCCAGATGACGCCGGAAGAGAAACAGGAAGAACGGCCGTCTTTAATTTGACCGCCGTCTCGGGAATATCTGTTGACAAGGGCTCCATCACCGAATATAAGGAAGCGGCTTTAGGGCGGGTAGCTCAGCGGGAGAGCACCGGCCTTACAAGCCGGGGGTCACAGGTTCAAATCCTGTTCCGCCTACCAAAAAGCAACACAAGCCGTTGCCACAGGCTTTATGAGTTTTGTAAAATCGCAAAAAGCGATTGCCCGCGGTTTTCCCATTGCGGGGGCGTAGTTCAGTTTGGTTAGAACGTCCCGCCATTTCAG